>CAMZEG010000134.1 GCA_947305635.1 uncultured Clostridia bacterium | reverse complement strand
AAGCAGTCGCGGTCGTCCCCCGTGATATACGGCACGCAGTCCGCGGCGGTGATCACCAGCGTATCGAGATGGTTGTCGGGCGGGGTGTTCAGCTTGACGTGGGTCGGGAAACCCGCGCCGCCGAGACCCACAAGACCGGACGCGCGCACCGCCGCGAACAGCTCCTGCTTGTTCGTCACCTTCGGGGGCTCCAGCCCTTCGAACAGCCGCATTTCGCCGTCCGATTCGATCGTGACGCCCTTTGTGATCAGACCGTTCGCCAGCTTCACGTCGCCGACCGCGACGACCTTGCCGGAAATTGTTGCGTGGATCGGGGCGCTGACGAATTTGTCGGTGTCGCCGATCACCTGTCCGACTGCGACCGTGTCGCCGACCTTGACGGTCGGGACGCAGGGCGCGCCGATATGCTGCTGCATCGGCAGCACGACGCGCGCGGGGATCGGCATGCGCTCCACGGGCAGTTCCGCCGTGTTTTTGTTGTGCGCAACGCTGACGCCGCCGCGTCCGTGCCCGACTGCGGTGAGAACGCCGTCAACCATTTTGCTCATGCTCTCATCTCCAATTCTCAAGTATCCTTGGTTTCTATCGTTGAAAACCCTCCGCTTTTGCGCAGCCGCGGCACCAGCACGCAGAGCATCAGCCCCGTGAGCGTTCCGGTCGCGAGCGCGAACAGCAGAAGATATTTTCCGTAGGCAAGCAGCGCGAAGCTGCCGGTCAGACAGACGCTCATCAGCAGCTGTCCGAGATTATGCGCCGCGGCGCACAGCACGCCGACGCCGAGGTACGATACGGTTTTGCCGATTTGCCGCAGCAGCGCCCACAGCGCGCAGACGGACAGCAGACCGCCGGCAAGGCTCATCAGCCCCGCCGTGGCGCCGCGCGTCACAAAGGCGAACAGCGCCTTGAGCGCCGTCAGCGCGAACGCGGCCGGCGCGCCGAACAGGCTGCCGCAGAAGACCGTTACGATATTCGAAAGGCCGAGTTTTGCGCCCGGCGGCAGCAGCGGCAGATCGGGCAGCAGCGTGTTTTCCAGAAACGACAGCGCCAACGTCAGCGCGCCGAACACGCCGAGCAGCGCGACCGTTTTTGCGGGATCTTTCGTCTTCATCAGTACGCCACCCCGTCAATCGTTTCGTTTTTCTCCTGCCGCAGCGTCACGACCACGCGGTTCGGGACGCAGGCGATCGCCGTGCCCGCGCGGGAGATCTTGCCCGTTTTGACGCACAGGCGATCCGGACAGTCCGCGTCGGTGACCCGGACGCCGTCGGAGGACAGGACGATCACGCAGCCGTTGACGGTGCGCGTCTCGGTCCCTTCAAGGGACGAAAGCGCAACGGTTTCCACCGTTTTGCCGTCCGCGACGATCTGCGCGGTCAGACCGTCGTTCCCGCTTTTCAAAAGCGGCAGCAGGAACAGCGCCGCGCACAGCAGCACCAGTACCGCATAGATCGCGCCGTCGCCCGCGCGCAGGCCCAACCGTTCAGCTTTCATCTTTTGTAAAATCGAGGTCGCCGAAGGTGGAGATCTCTCCGTCCGTCGTCACAAACACGGCGGCAGCGCTGTAGGATTCCAGAACCGGCTTGCTGTTTTCTTCACCGAGCAAAAAGCAGACCGTACTCAGCGCGTCGGACAGCATCCCGTTGTCGCAGACGACCGTCACGGAGCAAAGGCCGCTCGCGGCGGGGTAGCCCGTCGTCGCGTCGAGGAGGTGACAGTAGCGCTCTCCGTTTTGCTCAAAGTACTGTTCATAGTCGCCGGAGGTCGAAAGAAAGCCCTCCTTCAGTCGGATATAGCCGAGGAAGTGGTTTTCTTCGCGCGGGTGCTTGATCGCGACGGTCCACGCGTCGCCCGCATCGTTCTTTTTGCCGAAGGCGCAGATGCTGCCCCCGACGCTGACGACGCCGCCCTTGACGCCCGCGGACGTGAGATACTGCTTCACCATATCGCAGGCGAGGCCCTTGCCGACGCTGCCGAGGTCGAGCTGCTGGTTCTTGCCGATCATCACGGTATTGCCGCTGATTTGCAGCGCGGTGTAGTCGACCGAATCTTTCACCCGGTCGATGTCGCTTTGCGCCGGAACGGCCGCGTTTTCTTCGCTGAAGCCCCAAAGCGTGCTGAGCGCGCCGACCGTCAGGTCGAACATGCCGCCGCTTTGTTCCTCGAGCGGTTCGCACTGCGCAAGGATCGACGGCAGCAGGGCGCTTTCCACCCTACCCGTCTCGTTGAGCACGAAGACGTCGGAGCCTTCTTTATAGCGCGAAATCGTGTTCTCCAGGCTTGTCACAACGCCGAGCGCGGCCTCTGCCTCGGCCCCCGTCGGCGCGCCGTACAGCTTGAAGCCGACGATGGTGTCCATGGCGATGCTCGTCTTTTCCGTCAAAGGATAGACCCGGGTGCGCTTTTGCCAAAGAACGCCGGCGGCAACGGCAGCCGCAAGCAGCAGCGCCGCCGCGCAGAAAGCCAGCACGCGTTTGCGCTTCATGCCCGATCTCCTCCTTTATTCAGCACAGAAAAATACCATTATATTGTATACCATTGTCGCAAAAAAAGCAAGGGGTTGTGGACGTTCCGTATAGAATTAGCTACTGCTAACATTTGTGCCGCGCTTGCAAACCCGCGTTTGTTGTGCTATACTGAAACCGAACAACAAACGTGAGGTGACAACCATGGATTTTAACCTTTCGATTCCCGTCCGCGTCCTGTCCGGCAAACAGATTGTGCTGCAGCACGCGCCGCAGCTGCGCGCGTTCGGCAAACGCTGTCTGGTCGTGACCGGCGGCACGGGCGCGCTGAAGTCCGGCGCGCTGCGCGACGTGAAGGCCGCCCTCATTACTGCGGAGATCGACTACACCGTCTTCAGCGAGGTCGGGCCGAATCCCCTGCTCTCCGTCTGCCATAAGGCGGGCGCGCTTGCCCGCGAGAACGGCGCGGACTTCATCATCGGCATCGGCGGCGGCTCCGCGCTCGACGCGGCGAAAGCGGCGGCGGTCTACGCGGCGAACCCCGCGTTCGCCCCGGCGGATATCTATACCTGCGAACGCAAACCGGCGCTGCCCCTGGTGCTGATCGGCACGACGGCGGGCACCGGCAGCGAGGTCGGGAAAGTCTCGGTCCTCACGAACGACGCAACCGGCCGCAAAAAGAGCATCAGCGGCGACGACCTCTACCCCGCGCTGACCTTTGCCGACCCGACATATACCATGTCGATGCCCTACGGCGTCACGGTCTCAACGGCGCTCGACGCGCTGAGCCACGCGATGGAGGGCTACTGCACGCCGAAATGCACCGACATCCCCGCGCTCTTCGGCGAAAAGGCGGTTTCCCTGATCTGGGAAGGCCTGTGTCAGCTGCTTGAAACAAAAGAGAACCCCGGCTACGCCATGCGCGAGCAGCTCTATTACGGCTCGCTCTACGCCGGGATCGCCCTCGCCTACTGCGGGACGGCGTTCCCCCACCCGCTGGGCTATGTGCTGACCGAGGGCTACGGCACCGCGCACGGGACGGCCTGCGCCGTGTTTCTGCCGGCGTTTCTGCGCCGCGCGCTGGTTTACACCCCCGAAAAAGCGAACCGCCTGCTCGCCGCGATGGGCACGGACGCAGACACGTTCTGCCGCGTTGTGCAGGCGCTGACGGACTGCGACGTGAAAATGACAAAGGACGAGATCGCGGCGGCGTGCACGCGCTGGGACGCCGCAGTGCCGAACAACTTCAAGCAATCGCCCGGCGGCTTCACGAAAGCGGAGGCACAGGCTTTGATCGAAGAGCTGTTAGCAGTTAGCTGTTAGCAGTCAGCAAAAAGCGCCCCGCGGGGCGCTTTTTCAGTGTGCAGTGTGCAGCGTGCAGTTGAAAGCACGAAAAGCAGATTTCTTTCGCGGGTACAGACTTCCCGCCGCGCCGATGGTCCGACGCGTCACTAACCGCGAACAGCTGACGGCTGACTGCTGAAAAAAACCGCCCGCAGGCGGTTTTTTCTTTTACTTGATCGGGCGCAGGTAGAAGCTGAACGCGAGGCTGTCGCGCAGCTTGAGGTCGTGCTTCGGCAGCACGTCCGGCCCGCAACTGTTGGAACCCGTTCCGCGCATAAAGCCGTCGAGATTCAGGCAGATCAGGCGGTCGTCGTGCAGGTCCTCAAGGTGCTTCGCCTTGCACAGCGTGCTGTTCTTGTAGGGCCGCGCGCAGAACGTGAACGGCGCTTCGCCGCAAAGGAACTCCACGCCGCTGCCGTTGCTGTCGAACAGCTGCACGAACCGGGACTCAGTATGGGTGCCGTTTTCCTGCGGCTTGATATAGTCTTCGCACAGATCGAACGCCGTGCTCTCATAGATGCCGAGCGGCGCGTGGTGCTTGATATCCGGCAGGTTTTCCTGCTCGCCGCGGCCGTAATAGCGGACGTTTTTGAGCGACGCGTCGAGATGCAGCGTCACGCCGAAGCGCGACAGCTCCAGCGGCAGCTTCACAAGGCCGGGCTGCGTCAGCTTTGCGTCGACGCGCAGCAGACCGTCGGGATAGATCTGATAGACCAGTTCGAACGAAAACAGCTTTTTGTCGGTGAATTCCAGCGCGCCGGTCGTTTTGATCCGGACGAAGCCCTGCTTGTCGTTTTTGCATTCCGTCAGCTTGCGCGCAGCGGGACGCAGCTTGTCGTAGCCCTTCTTTTCCCAGTCGGCAACCTTGTTGCGGTCGTTGTCGAGCGGGGCGCGGTAGATGTTCGGCAAAAAGCCGAAGTCGTCCGCGAGCATCTCCTTGCCGTCGACGACATAGCTGACGAGCACGCCGCTGCTCTTGTCGAAGACGGCGCGGCCGTTTTCAAAGGCGACGAGGATCGAGTCGTGCTTTTGCAAAAAGGCGACGGCGCCCTTGCCGGCGGACTGCGGCGCATGGAACGCTTCCTGCAGCGTCAGCTGCTCGGTCGCGATGTGGTTGCCCTTCGCGTCGCGGTAGACGAAGTTGATAAAATAATCGTGGTCCGGGTCG
Source organism: uncultured Clostridia bacterium (assembly GCA_947305635.1). Taxonomy (GTDB): domain Bacteria; phylum Bacillota; class Clostridia; order Oscillospirales; family Acutalibacteraceae; genus UBA6857. The sequence goes on along the minus strand of CAMZEG010000134.1, from coordinate 471 downwards.
GTCATGGCGTGGCCGATGACGACTGTCTGCGACTGGCGCGGCGCGATCTCGAGCGCGACCTTGCCGGTCTCGATCGGCTCGCCGTTCTTCAGCAGTTCATAGGTCACGTCGTAGATATTCGCGTTCAAAAAGCGGTTGGTATTCGTGAAACGGTAGAGGTTTTCGCTGACGAGCGTCGCGCGGATCGGCCGGTAGGTCGTCTTCATCGCCCACGCGCCGGTGTGCGGTCTGCGGCTCGGGAAGAACAGCCCGTCGACGCAGAAGTTGCCGTCGTGGTGCGCTTCGCCGTGGTCGCCGCCGTAGGTATAGGTATACTTTGCCTTTTTGTTGTAGACGCTGTGGTCGGCCCATTCCCAGATGCAGCCGCCGCACAGCTGTTCATGCTCATAGATATACTGCCAGTACTCTTCGAGCGCGCCGGGGCCGAAGCCCATCGCGTGGCAGTATTCGCACATGAAATAGGGCTTGCCG
>CAMZEG010000133.1 GCA_947305635.1 uncultured Clostridia bacterium | reverse complement strand
TTCGGCCTTGCCGGCTGGATGGCGGACTTCGGCGAATATCTGCCGACGGACTGCGTACTGTACAGCGGCGAAGACCCGTTCATCGTCCACAACACCTGGCCCGCTCTCTGGGCAAAGCTCAACCGCGAAGCGATCCGCGAGACCGGCAACGAGGGCAAGATCATGTTCTTCACCCGCGCCGGCTATACCGACACCTGCAAGTATTCCACGATGATGTGGAACGGCGACAACCACGTCGATTTTTCGGTCGACCTCGGTCTGCCGTCCGTGATCCCCGCAATGCTGTCGCTGACCTGCTGCGGCTTCGGTCTGAGCCATTCCGACATCGGCGGCTACACGACCTTCTATAACCTCAAACGCTCGGAAGAGCTGTTCATGCGCTGGTGCGAGATGAACGCGTTCTCTCCGCTGCTGCGCGGCCACGAGGGCCTCAACCCCGACCTCAACGCCCAGTTCGACGCGAGCGAAACGGTCCTGCGCCACGGCAAATACATGACCGCGATCCACGCGCAGCTGAAGGACTATTTGATGGCCGCGGAACGCTACAACAGCGAAACCGGCGTCGGCGTGGTGCGTCCGCTGTTCTTCTATTACGACGAGCGCCGCGCCTACGACGAGCTGCACGAATACCTGCTCGGCCGCGATATCCTTGTCGCGCCCGTGCTGAAGCCCGGCGCGATCACCCGCGAGGTGTATCTGCCCGAAGACAACTGGATCCACGCGCCGAGCGGCAAGATCTATCAGGGCGGCGTTCACGCCGTCGAAGCGCCGGTCGGCCAGATCCCGGTCTTCTACCGTGCCGACGCGGACGACAGTGTCAAAAAGATGATGCAGTCGCTCGTGTTCCCGACACAGGAGGATCTGCATGCTTGAACGACTGAACAAAGTAAACGACGTGCCGGTGCTGAGCGTCTTTGACGACAGCTTCCGGCCCTACGGCAATGTGCTGCGCGGCTTCGACTTCGCGCCGCTGTGCCGCTATCTTGAAACCGAAACGCCGATTCCCGCAACGGGAAACATCTACGTCGCGTCCGACCCCGCGCTGGAAGCGATTCCGGTGTGCCGGGAGGTCGAGACGACCGTCTACGGCAATATGCCGATCCAGGTCGGCTACTGCAACGGCAGGAACACGACCTACAACGGCTTCGAATACCACAAGGGCGCGGAGATCAACGTCGCCGCGACCGACCTGATGCTCGTCCTCGGCCATACATGGCAGATCGAGGACAACTGCTTCTCCGTCGGCGATGAAAGCGTATTCTTCGTCCCGAAGGGTATCGCGATCGAGCTGTTTTCAACAACGCTGCACCTGTCTCCCTGCCGGGTGACGGACGCGGGCTTTCGCGCCGTCGTGATCTTGCCGCGCGGAACGAATACGCCCTTGGAAACAAGACCCGCCGACCCGACGGGCGAAGCGCGGCTGCTGCTGCAAAAGAACAAGTGGGTGCTCTCCCATCCCGACCGTGAACCGCTGATGAAGCAGGGCGCGTGGCCGGGCCTGATCGGGGAGAACAAAGAACTGAAATACTGAGGAATTCGGAATGCGGAATGCGGAATTGCGGTCGCGGGTATCGTATGCAGTGCTTTTCACGCTTGCCCGCGAAAGCGAAATCTACGCTGACTGAACAGCGTAATTGATATCCGCTGAACCGTTCCGTGATCCGTATCCGTTTCCCGCCTGTCCAATCTATTCGCGCATCGCGCATTGCGCGGCGCTCCATTCATTCCACATTCTAAACCGGATGTTGCTCTATTCCACCAACGGAGGTTATCCTATGTCCTTCCAATTTGCCTATATCCCCATCGGCGTGCCGACGTTCCATCTGGAATCGGCGCAGAAAGCGTTTGACGATTCCGTCGCTCTGCTCAAAGAGATCGACCCGTCCGTCAGAACGCCGGACGAAATGCTGCTCTCGCTCGACAAGCTGAACGCGTTCCTCGATACAATCGACCCGGATCTGGTCGTTGTGCAGAACGTCACGTTCGCCAACGCCGCCTATATGAGCGCGGTGCTGCGCCGCTTTTCGTGTCCCGTCCTTCTCTGGACGCTGCGCGAGCCGGTGATCGACGGCGGCCGCCTGCGCCTGAATTCCCTGACCGGCGCCTATTCCGCCGCGAACATCATGCGCGCCTGCGGCACCCGTTTCGCCTATGTGTTCGGGTCGCCCGCGGAAGGGGACGTGCAGCGCAAAATCGCGGCCGTCGTCGCAGCGGCAAAGATCAAAAAGCAGCTGCGAAATCTGACGCTGCTGCAGATCGGTCACACGCCGGAGGGCTTCGGCTTCGGGCGCGGCCTCGACGCGGAACTGCTGTCGATTTTCGGCGTCAACCTCAAGTCGATCGAGGCGCGGGAGCTGATCAATAAAGCGAAAACGTACCCTGACGACGAGATCGCGTCCTATCTCGACAACGCGAGAACCCGCATCGTCGGGTTGGATAAGACGCCTGACAAGAACAAACTGGACTTTGCCCGGCTCTACAAGGCGTACGATGAGTATGTGAAAGACAATCACATCGGCGCGGTGTCCAGCCGCTGCTGGCCGGACTTCTTTGTCGACTTCGGGACGCCCGTCTGCGCGGTGCTCGCGATGCTCGGCGACAACGGCGTGCCCGCCTCCTGCGAAGCGGACGCCTACGGCGCGCTGTCGATGTACATCGGGCAGACGCTGACCGGAACGCCGACCTTCTTCGGCGACCCCGTTTCGCTCGACGAGGGCGAAAACACGATCACATTCTGGCACTGCGGGACGGCGGCGTGCTCGCTCGCGCGGGAAGACACCGGCGCGGTCTGCGACGTCCACTGCAACCGCAAGATCGGCCCGACGCTGGACTTCGGCTGTAAGGCGGAACCGGCGGTCACCGTGTTCCGGATCGGCCGCGAGCCGGACGGCAGCGTGCGCTTCTTCGTCTGCAGAGGCGAAGCGCTCGACAAGCCGAAGCAGTTCAACGGCACGTCAATCGTTGTCAAAACAGAAGGGGACAGCAAGCAAATCGTGGAGAGGAGCGTCAAAAACGGCTGGGAACCGCACTTCGTCGTCGTGATGGGCGACGTGAAGGAGGAACTTCTCACGCTGGCAAAGATGCTGGACGTCCCGGTGGATCTGTATTAAGCGAAATATGAAAAGAATACCGGCGCGGGACGTCGGTATTCTTTCGGCTAAGAAAGGGGCAGGGGATATGGAAGAAATCACCTATCGCACCACACACGAATTCCGGCAGGAAGATCTGCAGCGGCTGTTTTTGTCGGTTGAGTGGTCGTCCGGGCATTACCCGGAAAAGCTGGTCAAGGCGATGCGGAACTTCGCGTCGGTCGATTCCGCCTGGGACGGCGAAACGCTGGTCGGGCTGATCTGTGCCATGGACGACGGGATCATGACAGCCTATATTCATTATCTTCTGGTGGATCCGCGCTATCAGGGACGTGGCATCGGCAAACAGCTTGTCGCAAAGATGAAGGAACGCTACAAGGACTATCTGCGCATCGTTGTCGTCGCCTATGACGAAGAAATCGGCTTTTATGAAAACAGCGGGTTTGAAAAGGCGTCGCACGCCAGCCCGATGTTTATCACTTCGCTTTGGACATAACAGTCCGGTAAGCATAAAAAAAGACAGCCTGCGGGCTGTCTTTTTTTGTTTGTATGATCAGATCGCCTTCATCAGCGCCGGCAGCTTCGCGATCGCGGAAGGAATGCCCTTGAGCAGCTTGCCCAGACCCTTCGCGGACGACGTGTCGTCGTTGAGAATATCAAGCAGACCCTGCGCCATGTCCTCGGTGAAGACGCCCATCGACATCGCGATGAAGTTGCGGATCGGAATCTGCAGCGCCATGGCGGCAAGCATCTTGCCGTCGCCGTTTTCGGCGGAGCCGAACTTGCTCATCGCGCCGGAAATGATCTTGCAGATCCGGCCGCCCCACTTGGTGTTCTGCGCGTCGTGCAGGCAGCAGTAGATGTCGATCGGCTTCAGCGGGTCGCGCTCGTCGGCCGGCAGTTCGCCGTACAGCGCGGCGAAGTCGGCGCGGGTGATGTTCGCGACGTCGTTGTAATACGCCGGGGCGCTCTCGCGGTAGTCGGGGATTTCGACTGCTTCCGCCTTGACGGTCAGCGTTGCCTGCAGCTTGATATCGCGCGAGGAGGCGCCGACAAGAATCTCGAACTTGCCGTTTTCGACGCACCAGTCGTTGGTCTTGACATTGAAGAACGCGAAGGCGCGTTTGTCGAGCGTGAGCGCGATCTCTTTGCTTTCGCCCGGTTCCAGCCAGACCTTCTGGAAGCCCTTGAGTTCCTGCGTCGGGCGGAAGATCGTGCTTTCCGGATCGGCGACGTAAAGCTGCGCGATCTCGGCGCCAGCAACGTCGCCGGTGTTGGTCACCTTGAAGCTGACGTTCAGCGTATCGCTGTCCTTGATCGTCTTCTTGGAAAGCTTGAGGTCGCTGTAGGCGAAGGTGGTATAGGACAGGCCGTGGCCGAACGGGAAGAGGACGTCCTTTTTCGCTGTGTCGTAGTAGCGGTAGCCGAGATAGATCGACTCGCGGTGTTCGCTCGTGACCGGGCCGCCGGGATAGTTCCCGTAGGTCGGGTTCTCGCTGAAGGAAAGGGGATAGGTTTCGGTCGTTTTGCCGCTCGGGTTGACTTCGCCCGTGAGAATCCGCGCAACGGCCGCGCCGCCCGCTTCGCCGCCGAGACCGGCGTTCAGAAGGCCCTTGACTTCGCTGACCCACGGCATCTCGACGACGCTGCCGCCGGAGAGGACGACGACCGTGTTCGGGTTCGCTTTCGCGACTTCGAGGATCAGGTAGTTGTGGCAGTACGGCATGCGGATGTCTTCGCGGTCGTAGCCTTCGCCCTCGAACTCTTCGGTCAGACCGGCGAACACAACGGCGACGTCGGCGGCCTTCGCCTGGCGGACCGCTTCCGCGACAAGCGCGTCGTCCACAACGTCGCGGCCCTTGTTGTAGCCCTTGGCGTAGGTGAAGTTCACACCGCGTTTGCCGAGCTCCCAATAGGCGTTGTCGATCTGGAACGGGTTGACGACGGAGGAGCCTGCGCCCTGATAGCGCGGGAACTTCGCCATCTCGCCGATCACGGCGATCTTCGCGCCCTTTTTGAGCGGGAGGATACCGTCGTCGTTCTTGAGCAGCTGCATCGACTGCTCGGCCACTTCCTGCGCGAGCGCGTGGTGTGCCGGCTGGTCAAAGTCGTGGTCAGTCTCCAGCTGCGGCTTGCTCTTCATGATGAGGGCGACGACGTTGTCGACCGCCGCGTCGAGCACGTCCACCGGTAGCTCGCCGCTTTCGACGTCCGCGATGATCTTCGATTCGTTGTAATCGCCGCTGGACGGCATTTCAAGGTCGGTACCGGCTTTCAGACCCGGCACACGGTCGACCGAAGCGCCCCAGTCGGTGACGAACAGGCCGTCGAAGCCCCATTCGCCGCGGGCGATCTCCTGCTGCAGATGCACCTGCTCGGAGCCGTAGAAGCCGTTGACCTTGTTGTAGCAGTCCATGATGGTCCAGGGCTTGCCCTTCTTTGTCGCGATCTCAAACGCGGT
>CAMZEG010000132.1 GCA_947305635.1 uncultured Clostridia bacterium | reverse complement strand
CGCTGATCACGATTCTGACGCTCGGCATCTGCTTTCCGTGGGCGTTCTGTATGATCTACAGCTGGGAGGCGAAGCACACCGTCATCAACGGCAAACGGCTGGAATTCGACGGCACGGCAGCGCAGCTGTTCGGCAAATGGATCATCTGGCTGCTCTTGACGATTGTCACGCTCGGCATCTATAGCTTCTGGCTGAATATCAAGCTGAAAAAGTGGAAACTCAAGCACACGCATTTTGCGGATTGAAAAAGCGCTCCGGCGGGAGCGCTTTTTTGACGTCAGTTGACAGCAGATGGCTTCTTATTTCTGACAAATCGAATCGATCTTTTCGGTTAAACAGTTCGGCAGCACCACGTCGGCATACAGCGGGAAGTGGTCGGAGGTAAACCGGCCGTCCACGCCCTTTGTCACCACGCGGAAGCTCTTCACATGAACGTCCGGCGAGCACAGGATGTAGTCGATGGTGTAATCCGCGTGCGTCTCCGGCTCGCAGCCGTGGAACGTTCCATAGGTCACGGCGTCGTCGGCGACGAGAGCAGCGTCAACAAGATTTGCCGTCATCGTCGCGTAGGCCGGTTCCTTGGCCCTCGCGTTCATGTCCGCGGTGAACACCACCGGCACGTCGGCAAAGTGCTCTGCGATATAGGCGCTCACGATCTCGGCGCCCGCGACCCGCGCCTCCTCCGACACGTGGTCAAAGTGGCTGTTGACATGGACGTAGATTTCGCCCGTCAGGCGGTTCTGCAGCTTCGCCCAGGTACACACGCGCCGGCAGGCCGCGCCCGGTCCGAAGGAGGGCACGTCGGGCGTGTCGGACAGCCAGAAGGTGCCGCTGTCAAGGAGCTTGTAGCGGCTCTTGAGATAGAAGATCGGGTTGACTTCGCCGCCGCTCAACGCGTCGCCGCCATAGTCCCGGTCGACGCCGACCCACGCGTACAGCGTCAGCTTTTCGTCAAGGCAGCGCATCCATTCCGCCGTCGCCTCCTGAATCCCGACGGAGTCCGGCATCACTTCAAGAATCTGCCGCGCGCCGGGATCTGTGCGCTGCGCAACGGGCTCGCCGTTGACGTCCCAGCAGCGGATGTTGTAACTCATCACGCGCACCGTGCCGGGCTTTTGGTTTTCCGCGGCGATAATCGGGAATTCGTGCTCGCCGTACCAGTCGGCGTACTGATCCGCTTTCGGCGTCAGAAAAAGAGAGATCAGCGCCATCACAAGAATGACCAGTCGTTTCAAAAGTATCATTGTACCGTCTCCTCTTTGTTGAAATAGGGGGTGCCGGGTCTGTGTTTATTATAGCATGTTTTCCCGAAAAAGCAAGAGGCGACCGCGCAAGCTGTGACGCGCTTCACCGCCGGGCCGATGCATATTTCCGTCCCGTGCCGCGCACACTACCTTCAGCAACCAAAAAAGGGATGGTCTTATGCACAAAACGATCCAACGACGCCTTTTGTCCTTCTGCCTCGCGCTTTCTCTTTTTCTTTGCGGCGGGGCGGCGCTGCGCGCGCACGCTCCGGCGCAGCCGGAGGGGATCCCCGCGCTTTCGCAGGTCGGCTCCCGCGGGCAGGAGGTCCGCGCGATTCAGCAAAAGCTGAAGTCCCTCGGTTTTTACGGCGGCTCCGTCGACGGCGTCTTCGGCGCCCGGACGAAGAAAGCGGTCGTCGCGTTCCAAAAGAGCGTCGGGATCACCGCGGACGGGATCGCCGGGCCGAAGACGCTGCTGTACCTCGGCCTGGAAAGCGGCGGCAGCAGCGCGGCCAACGGCGGATACAGCAGCTCGGACATCACGCTTCTGGCAAAGCTGATTGCCGCCGAGGCGAGGGGAGAGAGCTACACCGGGCAGGTCGCGGTCGGCGCGGTCGTGCTCAACCGTGGGCCCCACCCTTCGTTCCCGAACACGGACTCGGGCGTGATCTATCAGAAGGGGGCGTTCTCCGCCGTGACCGACAGCAACTGGGGCGTGTCGCCGACCGCAACGTCGCGCAAGGCGGCGCAGGACGCGATCAACGGCTGGGACCCGAGCGGCGGCGCGATCTATTATTACAACCCCGCGAAGACGACCAACGCCTATATGCTGTCTCGCCCCGTGATCGTGACGATCGGCAACCATCGGTTCTGTTCCTGACCGGCGTCCCATAAAGACGCCAAAACGAAGCGCCGCCCGAAAACCGGACGGCGCTTCGTTTGATAAGGATAGAGAAAAAAGAGAGTGGAAAACTAAGTTGTCAGGCGGCGCGGTTTTTGCCGCTGCGGCGCTGGACCGGGTGCGTATCCATCCGGCGCAGGGCGGGTCTTTGCTGCGCGCGGCGGGCGGCGCTTTGAGTGCGGGCGCGCTTATTCTCTTTGCCGCCGAAAAGCTTCTGTGCAATGCGGTCTTCGAGCGCGATCAGCTTTTCCTCAAAGAGGATGCCGAGGATGATCAGCGCGAGGGTCGGGAAGAAGAAAGAGAGAAAGGATTGCATGGTTTCAAACATCGTCATAACCTCCAAAAGAACATTCGTTCTTGATTTCTGATTTAATTATAGCAGCTTTTTCCCAAAAGTCAAGACAAATGTTCATAAATTTTCATTTTCGTGTCCTTAAAAAAGGACTTAGTATAAAAATGTCGAAAACCCGCGTTTTTTTTTGTGCTGCGGACGCGCCGAACGGGGGAACAAACCTGAAAACGGCGGCCGCCGCCTCATAAATCTGTATGCGTCCGGGCGCGCGTGTGATGACAAAATGATTGACTTTTTTGAAAAGAATATGCTATAATGAACAAAATAAGGAAACAACGGAGGAAGAGAACTATGAGCGTTAAAATGGAGTTTACATTTCCATCGGTATCCGGCCTTTGCGACATCCACGCCGCAAAGTTTTTACCGGAGGATCCCGCGTCTGTCAAGGCGGTGATCCAGATCGCGCACGGCATGGCGGAGCATAAGGAACGCTACGAGCCGTTCGCGGACGTCCTTTGCGCAAACGGCTTTGCCGTCTATATCAACGACCACGTCGGCCACGGCCAGAGCGTCAAGAACGACGACGAGCTCGGCTATTTCGGCCAAACCGACGGCTGGCAGGCCTTTATCGGCGACTGCCGCAAGCTGATGGAGATCGCGCAGAGTGATTTCCCGGGCAAACCCTATATCTTCTTCGGCCATTCGATGGGCTCGTTCGTCGCGCGCGCCTTCGCCGCGAAATACGCGAAGGATCTTGCCGGCGCCGTCTTCTGCGGCACCGCGGGCCCGAACCCGGCCGCCGCTGCCGGTATCCTGATCGCGAAGCTGATCGGCGCGACCAAGGGCGACCATTACCGCAGCAAGCTGATCGACAACATCGCCTTCGGCACCTACAACAAGCGCACCCCGGGCAGAACGCCGTTCGACTGGCTTTCCAGAGACGAGTTCCAGGTCGACAAATATGTCGCCGACCCGTACTGCGGCTTTTTGTTCACCGCCTACGGCTACCGCGATATGTTCACCCTGCTCAACTATGTGTCCGGCAAGGACTGGTTCGCTTCGTTCGATAAGGAGCTGCCTGTGCTGCTGATCGCGGGCGGCGACGACCCGGTCGGCCCTTACGGCGACGGTGTGAAGAAGGTCCGCGACATGCTTGCCGCCAACGGCAAGAAGAACATCACCATGCATATCTATGAGGGCGGCCGCCACGAGATCCTCAACGAGTCCGCGCTCTTCGATACGGTCTGCAAGGACGTCATGGAATGGGCGGACAGCATCATCTGAACAGTTGAATAATCCCCAAAAGCTGCCGTACAGGCAGCTTTTCCACTTGACCGCGCCGCGGCCGAACCTGATCAGAAAGGGGAGAGGGCAATGCAGGATATCACGGCCCTTGCCTGCTATACAATTGAAAACAACTTTGTCTCGCTGTCGTTCCCGGTCACCAAGGAGCGTCTGTCCGGCTTTTCGCTGCAAAACCGCCAGCAGAACCGGACGCTGACCCCGGCGCTCGGGACCACGCTGTTCCGCCTGCGCTTCAAGGGAACCGTCGGCGCTTTGTATGTGCCCGCGTTTTCGCTCAAGGTGCTTTCCGCGACGCTTGACGACGACGGCACGAAAAAGACGCTTTGCGTCACGTTCCGCCCGTTCAAGGTGCACGGCTGCAAGCTGACCGCGGTCTATACCGTCACCTTGCGGCCCTATGATTCATTTTTACAGGCGGCGCTTTCTCTGCGGCCGGAAAACGGCAAGGGCGACAAGGCGTTGCTGGAATACGCCGACCTCGCGCCGTTCATTCTCCCGCAGGGGTCGTCCGGCTGGTCCTTGCCGATCCAGAACCGGGCGCACATCGGCACGCTGCCGCTGTCGCTCGGACAGCCGTTCTTCATCGACCACTGCTTTTTCGGCTGCGCCTTCCCCGCCGCGCGCAACGCCATCCGCGGCGGCATCTCCTGCGCGAGACGCTACTACGGCAAGACGATGGACGTCCTCTCGGACGGCGGAACCTTCACGACCGAGCCGGTCGTCTTCGGCGCCGCGGAATCCCCGGTGTTCGAAGCCGTCCGCGCCGCGTTCTTCCGCTATATCGCGGCGATCGCCCGGCCCGCGCGGCCGCGCCTTCAGTATAACTGCTGGTTCGACCGGATGCTCGATATCGACGAAAAGACGATTCTGCACGATATCGCCGACCTCGACAAGGCGCGCAACAGTGCCGGCTGCGAGCCGCTGGACGCCTTTGTGCTCGACGACGGCTGGAACGATTACGACGCGGATTTCTGGCGGTTCAACGACCGCTTCCCCAACGGGCTTTCGCCCCTTGCGCGGGCGCTTAGTGCCGTCGGGACAACCCTCGGCTTCTGGATCGGACCGCGCGGCGGCTACAACGGCAAGACCCACCGCTTCGCGAAAGCGATTGAGGAAGCCGGCAACGGCTATTGCAACCGGCAAAGCCGCGACATCTGCGTCGCGAGCGCGCGCTATACCGACAAGCTCGCGGCCTTCATGGAAGACTGCGTGCGCGAGGGGAACCTCAGCTATTGGAAAATCGACGGCATGGCGCTTTCTCCCTGTCGCGACAAAACGCACGACCACGCCGTCGGCGGCAAGTTCGACCTGTATTTCTACAGCGACCTCTGGGAGCGCTGGATCAACCTCTTTGAGCGGATCCACCAGTCGAGCGACCGCCCGCAGTACCTCAATCTGACCAGCTTCGCCCAGCCGAGTCCGTGGCTGCTGCAGTGGGTGCAGAGCATGTGGATCCAGAACAGCGACGACCTCGGCCTCACGAAGATCGGCAAAAACGGGTGCGACGCCGACGCCGCGCTGACCTACCGCGACGGGCGGTACTACGACTTTTACGCCGTGCGGCAGTTCTGCTTCCCGCCGTCGCGGCTGTACCACCACGACCCGATCTTCGGCGTGCAAAGCAAGCTCAAGATGACGGACGCGCAGTTCGAAACCTATCTCTCCGCCGTCCTCGCGCGCGGCGCGGATTTGACGGAGGAATACTTCGGCTGCGGCACGATGGATGAAAACAAATGGCTGATCTGCGCCGCGGCGGAGCGCTTTTCCAAGCGCTACCGCGCCGTGCTGCAGCACGCGGTGCTCTTCGGCGGCAACCCGGAAAAGGGCGACGTCTACGGTTACGCCGCCTTTACGCCGCATGAGGGCATTTTGCTGATCCGCAACCCC
>CAMZEG010000131.1 GCA_947305635.1 uncultured Clostridia bacterium | reverse complement strand
CGTTGAAGCAGCCGGGCGCGTTGTATTTCATGTTGTCAAGCTGGCTCAAAAAGATATCGCGGAACGAGCCGAAGCTGTCGCTGATATCGCCCGTGGAGCGGTACATGCCCGCGCCGGTGGAGCGGATCCAGTCGTAGACGTTGTCGCAGCCCCAGTTGCACGCGGACAGCAAAATGTCGCGGCCGGACGCGGCGAGCGCCATGCTGATCCGGCGGTACAAGAGCGAGCCGTCGGCGTATTCCGGCTTATAGCAGTAGTCGTACTTGAGAAAATCCGCGCCGTATTCGGCAAAAGTTTTCGCGTCGAGGAATTCGTGGTCATAGGAGCCGGGATAGTTCGCGCAGGTGCGCACGCCCGCGCAGGAATACATCCCGAACTTGAGGCCCTTTTCATGCACATAGTCGGAGACGGCTTTCATGCCTTCCGGGAACTTTTCCGGATCGGGCACGATCTTGTCGGTCACAGGGTCGCGCTGCCGTTTGCTCCAGCAGTCGTCGATCACGAGGTAGGTGTAGCCGGCGTCGCGCAGGCCTTTTTCCACCATCGCGTCCGCGGTCTCGCGGATCATGGCGTCGGAGATATCCGGCCCGAAGGTGTTCCATGTGTTGAAGCCCATCGGCGGTTTTTTCGGTAACATCATCGTTCCTCCCTTGTCTTTTGGGTTAGTTCCAGTATAGCAGAAAACATGGCGCAAGGCAAGTGAAAACTGCAGCATTTTTACAGATTTGCGCCGCGAATTTCAAAAAGACAGCCGCCCCCAAAACGGGACGACTGTCGTATGGTGATTTGTCTTATTATGATTCTTTTCTCTTCCGCACAGCGCGGTGAATCGCTTTACCGACTTCGAACACCGGCACAGTGGACATCGCCAGCAGCAGCGAAATCAGCAGTTCTTTCCATTCCAGCTCGAACGCGTGACCGTCCGTGGGCGGGAAGAAGATGTCGCGCAGGAACGGGACATAAATCGGCAGCAGCGTCAGTGCGACCGTGACGACGAAGGCGCCGATCAGCCACCAGTTCATGTTCTTGAACATGCTCTTGGAGAACAGGGAACCCTGACGGGAACGCATGTTGATCGCGCAGAAGATCTCGCCGAAGTTCACCGCGAGGAACGCCATGCAGATCGCGTTCAGGCAGGCGTTGTTGGTCGCTTCGTTCGCGCCCCAGATCATTTTCAGGATCTCGAAGAAGGAGGCGTCCGGATACAGCGGCTGGAAGTGATAGAAGAAACCGATCACATAGGCGGCGATTTCAATAAAGGCAAGATAGAAGCCCTGCCAGACCATGTCGGCGCCGGCGCCGCCGGAGAAGATACCGTCGGTCGTGGCGCGCGGCTTGCGGTGCATCAGGTTGCCCTCGGCCTTTTCCACGCCGAGCGCGAGACCCGGCAGCGAGTCGGTGACCATGTTGACCCAAAGCAGATGGACGGGTGAAAGGATCGTGAAGTTGAGGATGGAGGCCACGAACATGATGATGACTTCGCTCATGTTGGTGGACAGCTGGAACTGCAGCACCTTGCAGACGTTGTCGTAGATCTTGCGGCCTTCTTCGACGGCGTTGACGATCGTCGCGAAGTTGTCGTCCGCGAGGACCATGTCGGACGCGCCCTTGGTGACGTCCGTGCCGGTGATGCCCATGCCGATGCCGATGTCGGCGCTCTTGATCGACGGCGCGTCGTTGACGCCGTCGCCGGTCATGGCCGTGACCATGCCGCGCGCCTTCCACGCCTTGACGATGCGGGTCTTATGCTCCGGCTGCACACGGGCGTAGACGGAATATTTCAGCACTTCTTCGACCAGCTCTTCGTCGGTGAACTTGTCGAGTTCAGCGCCCATGATCGCTTCTTCGGGGTTGTGGATGATGCCGAGTTCGCGGCCGATCGCGACGGCGGTGTCCTTGTGGTCGCCGGTGATCATGACCGGGCGGATACCCGCCTCGCGGCATTCTTCGATCGCGGCCTTGACCTCCGGACGGACCGGGTCGATCATGCCGGTCAGGCCGACGAAGACAAGCTCCTGTTCGAGTGTCGCAGCGTCGAAATCGACCGGCTCCTCTTTATACAGGCGCAGGGAGACGGCCAGCACGCGCAGCGCGCGGTCCGCCATCATCTTATTCGCCCGCAGGATATCCTGCCGGATTTCGTCGTTCATCGGGACGGTCTTGCCGCAGACGATGGCCTGGGTGCACTTTTTGAGGATCTCGTCCGGCGCGCCCTTGGTGTACTGGATGAAGCCCTCGTCCGTCTTGTGGACAGTGGACATCATTTTACGGCCGGAATCAAACGGCGCTTCGCCGATACGCGGCTGCTTTTCGTTCAGCTCCTGCTTCGGCAGACCGAGCGTATAGGCGTAGTTGACGAGCGCGGCTTCCGTCGGTTCGCCGACGGCGTTGTTGTTTTCGTCGAGCTGGGCGTCGCAGCACTGCGCCATCGCCGTGCCGATCAGCTCTTCGTCGTCGCCGTAATGGTCAACGACGGTCATCTTGTTCTGGGTCAGCGTACCGGTTTTATCCGAGCAGATGATCTGCGTACAGCCGAGCGTTTCGACCGCGGTCAGCTTGCGGATCAGCGCCTGCCGTTTACTCATGGACGTCACGCCGATCGAAAGGATGATCGTGACAACGGCGGGCAGACCTTCGGGAATGGCCGCCACGGCCAGCGCGATTGCGGCAATGAAGGTCGACAGCGCAACGTCGCCCAAGAATGCCATCGAGAACGAGCCGCTTCCGGCGGTTACGATGTTTTCAACCAGACCGACCACAAACACGAGCACGCTGATGCCGATGACGAGCTTGGTCAGGAACTTGGAAAGCTCCGACATCTTCTTTTGCAGCGGGGTCTGTTCGTCCTCCGCTTCGCTCAGCGCGTCGGCGATCTTGCCCATTTCGGTGTCCATGCCGGTCGCAACGACGACGGCGCGGCCGCGGCCGTAAACCACCGTCGAACCGGAATAAATCATATTCTTGCGGTCGCCGAGGGCAACGTCTTCCTGCCCCTTCTGGAGATACAGCGTTTCGATCAGCTTCGTCACGGGAACGCTTTCACCGGTCAGCGCGGCTTCCTCCAGCTTCATGGAATGGCTTTCGAGGATCCGGCAGTCCGCGGGCACGGCGTCGCCGGCTTCCAGCACGACAACGTCGCCGACCACGAGGTCTTCGCTCTTGACGGTGACGACCTTGCCGTCGCGCAGAACGTGCGACGTGGCGGCGGTCATCTGCATCAGCGCTTCCATCGCAGCTTCGGCCTTGCTTTCCTGGACGAGGCTCATGATCGTGTTGATGATGACCACGACAAGGATGATCAGCACGTCGGCGAATTCCGAAAACTCGAACTTGCCGCTCGACTTGATCACGGCGACCACAGCCTGGATCGCGGCCGCAACGAGCAGCATGATGATCATCGGGTCGGCCAGCGCCTTGATCGTCTTCTTGAGCAGGCCGTCCTTTTCGGCTTCCTTGAGCTTGTTCTTGCCGTTTTCCTCGAGCCGTTTCTGCGCCTCGGCGGACGAAAGTCCGGCGTCGGTGCTGTGTACGGCAGCCAGCACTTCTTCGGTTGGCGTCAGATAATACTTCATAAGCATATCCCTTCCTTTTTTGTGAATCGGTTGCTTTATAAAACAGACCCTTAACATAGCTGAACAACGCTATGTTAAAGGTCTCGCTCACATATTGCTATGCTCCGCAAACCAGTCGCGCGGCGACGGTTGTTGATTTGCGGATGAAAAAGCTACTCCCCTCTAACGGGTGCTATTCGGATAGATATAGTTTAGCATTATTTTTCGGGTTTGTCAATGAAAAATTTGCGGCGCGGGCTTGGACAGACAGACAAAATGCGCCATAGTATATTTACACTTTATTCATCTTTTAGGAACACGAAACACAAACAATTTCGGTATAAAGGAAGGTGGATATACCCGTACTGTTATAACGCCGAAAGGATGATTCCCATGAAGAAATTTATCAGCGTGATTCTCTGCGCGGCGCTGCTGATTGCGGCGGCGATCCCCGCGTTTGCCGCCGTCGATCCCTGGCGGACCGGCAGCCGGGTTCCCATCGTCTTTCTTGCGGGCGACGGCGAACCGATCTACAACGAAAACGACGAAGTCATTCTGAAGATCAGCGAAAGCGGCCTGCTCGGCCTGTTCCAAAACAGCGGCGACGAAGAGGAAGAGGACAACAGCGAACTGTACACCTCGATTGCGAACGTCGTGATGCCGTTTCTCGTCGACGGTCTGATCAGCGACAACTGGGACCCGTATTACGAGAATCTGGAAAAAGAGATCGGCGATCTCTTTGCCGAGGGACGGCTGGACGACAACGGCAACGCCCCCGCCGGCACCGGCATCTCCTCCGCCCGCCGCGCCCAGAACGAGGAAAACCGGCACTGGGACAAAAAGGGCTCGAACGGGTATGACTTCTACAACTACCAGTACTGGTACGACTGGCGGCTCGATCCGCTCGAAATCGCCCAACAGCTGCACGGCTATATCGCCGATATCAAAGCAGCGACCCACTGCGACAAAGTCGCGCTCGCGACCGCCTGTCTCGGCGGCAACGTCGCGCTCGCCTATCTTTCGCTTTACGGCACACAGGATCTTGTCGGCGTCGGGATGCTCGCGCCGCTCGCCAAGGGTTCGGAATTCCTCAGCCAGGCGATCAGCGGCAAGTTCCATCTGGACATGGACGCGCTCAACCGCATTCTGACCGACACGAGCGCCATCGACCGCTTCGACATGCCCGCCTTCGCGACCGCCACGATCGACCTTTTGAGCAAGAGCGGCATCTTCGGCGCGCTGAGCGATTCGTTCAAGAAAGAGATCTACGGCAAAGTGGTCGAGGGCGTAACGTCCGCGATCGCCATGTCCACCATCTTCACCATGCCGTGCTACTGGGGCTGCGTCTCCGACGAGGACTATGACGACGCGTTGCTGTATGTCTTCGGTCCCGAAGGCAGCGAAAAGCGCGAACAGTACGCCGGGCTGATCAAAAAGATCGACAACTATCACAAGACCGTCGCGGCAGAAGCGGACGCTTTGATGCAGGGCGTGGTCGACACAGGCGCGAATCTCGCGATCCTTTGCAAATACGGCTTCCAGATGGTGCCGATCTGCGAAGAGAGCTATCTCGTCTCCGACCAGTATGTCTCGGTGAAAAAGGCCTCGTTCGGCGCGACGACCTCGACGATCTTCGACACGCTGTCCGACGAGTATATCGCGCAGCGCGAAGCTGAAGACAAGAGCAAGTACATCTCCCCCGACAAACAGGTCGACGCTTCGACCTGCCAGTTCCCCGATTATACCTGGTTCACGAAGAATTCGACCCATACCCTGCGCACGGACGCCGAAATCCGCATCATGTATTCCGTGATCACCGCGGATCATCAGATGACGGTCGACGACTTCAACTACGGGCAGTTCATGGTGTATGACCATGAGGCGAAAACCACGGCGAAGATGACGACCGAGAACTGCAACACCGAGCACTGGACGCAGGACGAAATGAAGCAGCCGACGAACGACAAGAAGACGACGATCTTCAACGGCCTGATCTCGTTCTTCAAGTGGCTGATCGAATTATATAAGCTGCTGCAGCCGAAGCTCAGCGCGAAATTCGGCGCCTGATAGTCTGCGACAACCATAATTATCATAAAAAAGATGCAGGAAATACCCTGCATCTTTTA
>CAMZEG010000130.1 GCA_947305635.1 uncultured Clostridia bacterium | reverse complement strand
TTTCCACCGATCTGATTTACTGGAAGAAGACCGACGGCATCGGCCGGATCTGCCGGAACGGCATCAATTTCACTGAGCGCGGGTTCGGCATCCGCGGCGCGGTGGGCTGCTCCGACCGGGCAAACACCGCGATCAGTAAGGCGACGCCGGAAGACTTCGACTTCGATTACATCTTCGGCACGCTGGGCGTGCGGTGGCTGCACACCGGCGGGATCTACGCGGCGCTCTCCGAGCAGTCGTGCGAGACTGTCCTCGCCGCGATCAAGACCGCTAAAGAATACGGCACCGTCGTCTCCTACGACCTCAACTATCGCCCCTCCATGTGGAGCGCCATCGGCGGTAAAGAGAAGGCGCAGCAGGTCAACAAAGAGATTGCCAAATACGTCGACGTGATGATCGGCAACGAAGAGGACTTCACCGCCTGCCTCGGCTTTGAGATCGAAGGCAACGACGAGAATCTCAAGGCGCTGAACCTCGGCGGCTATAAGAAAATGATCAATGAAGCCGCGAAAGCCTACCCGAACTTCCAGGCAGTCGCGACGACCCTGCGCACGGTGAAGACCGCCACGGTCAATGACTGGAGCGCGATCTGCTGGGCGGACGGCGAGATCTATAAGGCAAAGGATTACAACAATCTGGAGATCCTTGACCGCGTCGGCGGCGGCGACTCCTTCGCGAGCGGCCTGATCTACGGGCTGATGGCCACCGGCGACCCCGCAAAAGCGGTGGAATACGGCGCGGCGCACGGCGCACTGGCGATGACGACCCCCGGCGACACAACCATGGCGCGCAAAGCGGAGGTCGAAGCCCTCATGGGCGGCGCGGGCGCAAGAGTACAAAGATAAGACGACAGTCGTTAGTCGACAGCAAAACGAAAAGAGCCGCAGTGCGGCTCTTTTCTTTTTTTAGAAGCTATTATTCTCCGGTTTTTGACGACAGGCGGGCGATCTGCGCTGAAATCTCTTTGCCGAACACGTCTCTGAACCGCTTGTTATCCATTGCTTCCAACAGCGCCGCAGCGCGTTTCGCTTCGGCCAGCGCGGCGGCATAATCGCCCGTTTTCTCCAGACAATCCGTGATGACGCGCATCATGTTGAGCGTATCCTCAAAAGAAATCCATTTCTGTTTTTCCGCCGCCTCATATTGCTTTTTGCCCGTCAAAAGCGACGCCGCGACCGACAGCTTGGAAAAATAGATTTCCGGAATTTGTTCGATCGCCGCTTCGGCGCTCTCCAAATCTCCCTTTTGCTGATACGCTTCGGCCATGAGACGCAGCGCGTCAAGCCTGACGTCTTCGAACGACGTCGCGTCGATCAGCTTGCTTGCCGTCCGGATCACTTCATCCGGATCGTGTTCATAGTCCATGACATAAAGCAGATTGTTGAGCAGAATGTCGTTGTCCGGATAGGCTTTCAGCCCTTCCTCCAATATGGCGCGGCTCTTTTGCGGGTCGTCTGTTCTGTAGGTATACGCCTCGTCGCAGATCGCTTCGATTTTTGCTTCGGTCTCCCGCAGGTTGAAATCAAACAATTCGTCCATGGTGACGCCGAAGAAACTGGCCAGCGCCGGCGCCAGCGTGATGTCCGGCAGCGTGATGTTGTTTTCCCATTTGCTGACCGCCTGAAAAGAGATCCCGATGCTTTCTGCCAGCTGTTCCTGCGTGATGCCGCGCTGCTTGCGCAGCGATTTGATTTTGTTTCCGATAGAAAGATCCATACTGCACACTCCTTGGTTTTCTTTGACGGGAGGCGCCTTTCCCGTTTCCGATATCAGTATAAACGATTCTGTTCGAAAAGACAATAACCGGTCATTCACATAAAACTCAACCGCAGGTTGAACGCAAAAACGCCCCGCAGGGCGTTTTTTTAATATCGCGCGGAGACGGTCAGCCCGTCGACAGTGTAGGTCACGTCGTGGGCGCCGTGGCTGTCGATTGCGGCGGTGAACGCTTCCAGCATCACTTCGTCCTTCATCTCGATCGTGAAGGTCATCGTCAGATCCTTCGGCTGATAGATCGTTTTGCTGAGCTTGAACGCGCTGAGCCACCAGTGCAGCTTCGGCCCTTCGGTGAACAAGAGCGTGTCGCCGTGATACAGCGACGCGGACATCATCATCAGTTCGTCGTCGCCCGCCGCGTTGTAGAACGTGCCGACCCGGCCCTTCGGGCGGTTATAGACGCCGACCTCAACGCCGTTCGTGACAAGGCCGTAGTTGCCCTTCCAGATCTGGATCATCCAGTCCTTGCCGTTGTATTCAAAGTGGAACCGCCGGGTGTTCATGTTGAACAGCGGCGTCGCGTTCGCCAAAAGATCATAGATCGCGCTGAAGCCGAGCGCGCGCTGCCAGGCGTGGACCGCGCCGTAGATCAGAACATCCTTCCAGTTGAAATCGAAGCCGACGTCGATCAGACCCTTGTCCGTCCAGCCGTGGACTTCGCCCGTCTGGGTGTTTATGATGATGCCGGGGTGCATTTCAATCCGCTCGCCGTCCCCTAGGACGATGTCCATGATCACCTCGATCTCGTCGGGGTTCTCGCCGTAAGGCTGCGCGTAGAAATCCACTTCGCTGATCACGCTGTAATATACGCCGAGCAGATACAGCACATAGCCGAGATAGGTCTGCCCGGACGCGTACGCCTTGTCCCGCATGGAAAAGAACATGTCGCGGATCTGCGCCGGATCAGCGTGCAGCTTGTTAACCAGCAGCTCCGCCGGATAGTTGAGGTTCGGTACCGAGCCGATCAGCATCGCGATATCCAGCCCGCTTTCCTGCGCGATATAGGCGCAAAGCTCCGTCAGCGTGTCGTCGATCTTCGTGTTGAGGTACTTTTCGTCCTCCTTGGCGAAGGGACGGCCGTTCAATGTCCGCAGCAGCTGGCGAAGCGGCGCGAGCTTTTGGACGAACACGGCGGTCGAATAGGACGGCGCGCCGTTGTTCTCCACATATTCGATATAATCGGAAACAGAGTGCAGCGACGCGCGATCCGCGTCAAAGGTCGCCGGATCGTAGCGGTTGCCGAGGAACGTCGGCAGTATCGTCTGCAGGAACAGCAGCGGCACCAGCAGAATGGAAACGATTTTCTCAAACATGGTTCTTGACTCCTATGATTCTATGATACGCTTACAGCGCGTTGACGTAATCCTTGAACATCGTGCCGCGCTGCTGGTAGTTCTTGAACATCCCCCAGCTTGCGCAGGCGGGCGACAGCAGCACGCAGTCGCCGCTTGTTGCGGCGGCGTTGGCAAGGTTCACCGCTTCTTCGAGCGTTTCGGCAAAGCGGTAATCGGAAAAGCCGAGCTTGTCGCAGGTTGCGGCAATCTGTTTTGCCGTCTGGCCGAGGAGGATCAGCTGTTTCACCTTGCCGGGGAAGCGCGCCGCCCAGTCGGTGAAATCGGCGTGCTTGTCATATCCTCCGCCGATCAAAACCGTCGGACCGGGCATCGCGTCGATCGCCTTGATCGCGGCGTCGGTGTTGGTGCCCTTGCTGTCGTTGTAGTATTTCACGCCGTCCTTTTCGCGGACGAACTCGATCCGGTGCTCGACGGCGACAAAGCGCCGCGTCACATCGCGGATGATGTCGAGCGGAACGCCCGCGCAGTGCGCCATCGCGGCGGCGGCCATGATATTTTCAAAGTTATGGGTGCCGACGAGGTTGACTTCGTCGGTACCGAGCAGGCGCGTGACGGCGCCCCCTTCCGCAAGACAGATCTCGCCGTCGCGGTAAAACCAGCCGTCGTCGAGCGTATGGCGCGAAGAGAAGAAGACCACCTTGCACGGGGCCTTGCTGCCGAAATCGCGCAGCACGTCGTCTTCGTAGTTCAGCACACAGTAATCGCCTTCGTCCTGGTTCTGCGTGATCGATTCCTTCACGGCGATATAGCCGTCCATCGAGCCGTGGCGGTCGAGGTGGTCGGGCGTGATATTGAGGATCGCGGACACCTTCGGCTTGACGGTGCGCATCGTCTCGAGCTGGAACGAGCTGATCTCGGCGACGGTGTAGCCGCCGTCGACGCTCTCCAGCGCGAGGCCCGTATAGGGGATCTCGATATTGCCGACGAGCAGCGTGTTTTTGTTCCACGCCTTGAAGATCGCGTAGGTCAGCGCGGTCGTCGTCGTTTTGCCGTTGGTGCCGGTGATCGCGATCACCGTGCCTTTATCGTGGCGGTAGGCGAGCTCGATCTCGCTCCAGATGGGGATGCCCTTCGCGGCAACCGCCTGCAACACGTCGGAAAACAGCGGCACGCCGGGACTCGTCACGCAGACGTCGATCCCGTCGAGGTCGCCTTCTTTCAGCGCGCCGAGAAGAAAGCGGCAGTCGGGCTTGCCGATCCGCTCGCACACGGCGGCGGTATCGAGCTTTTCGTTGCCGTCAAAGAGGACAAAGTCTTCGCCCAGCCGCAGCAGCAGCTTCGCGGAGTCGATTCCGCTGCGCCCCGCGCCGACGATCAGGTATGTGTTCATGTGTTACCTCCGGGATTCTGCAAACGCCGAACAGAGAACCCGGAACCGAAAACTAATTCGGAATTCGGAATTCGGAATTCGGAATTGCGGGGCGCCGCGCAAAGCGCGATGCGCCAAAAACTTTCTGAAAAAGATTCCTATTCAAATCGACGAATGTAAATGCTCTCAACTTCTTTTCTTCGCGGATAATATGTGCTATCCATCGAGACGAAAAACGCGACCTTCATTCCGAATTCCGCATTCCGAATTCCGAATTAAAAAGAGCATTGCTCTTTTTACACGTTCAGCTCCGCTTTCATATCCGTATCCGGATAGCGCGCGAGGATCGGCGCGATCACGCCGGAGAGGAATTCGTCTACCTGTCCCGCGGCGCGGCCGGTGTATTTCGTCGGGTCGAGCTGCGCTTCGATCTCCGCCTTGCTGAGCGGGAAGCTTTCGTCCGCGGCGATCCGGTCGATCAGATCGTTGGCGCCGCCCTCAAGCTTCACCTTCGCCGCCGCCGCATGGGAATGGACGCGCAGCTTTTCGTGCAGCTCCTGGCGGTTGCCGCCGCGTCGGACCGATTCCATCATGATGTTTTCCGTCGCCATGAACGGCAGCTTTTCCATCACGCGGCGCGACACGACCTTGTCGTAGACGACGAGACCGTCCGTGACGTTGATATAGATCTGCAGAATCGCGTCGACCGCAAGGAAGGCCTCCGCGACGCTGATGCGCTTGTTGGCACTATCGTCGAGCGTGCGCTCGAACCACTGGGTCGAGGCCGTCATCGGCGCGTTCAGCGCGTCGACCATGACGTAGCGCGCGAGCGAGCAGATGCGCTCACTGCGCATCGGGTTGCGCTTATAGGGCATCGCGGACGAGCCGATCTGGTGCTTGCCGAAGGGCTCTTCCATCTCTTCGAACGACTGTAAAATGCGCAGGTCGTTCGCGAACTTGCAGGCGCTCTGCGCCACGCCGGACAGCACGGCAAGAAAATAGGAATCCACCTTGCGCGAATAGGTCTGGCCGGACACCGGCACGCAGCCCGCAAAGCCCATATCGGCGGCAATCAGCGCTTCGAGCTTCTTGACTTTTTCCTCGTCGTTGTCGAACAGCTCCATAAAGCTGGCCTGGGTGCCTGTCGTGCCCTTCGAACCGAGCAGTTGCAGACGGGACAGCTGGAACTCCATGTTTTCCAGATCCTCGCGCAGCTCGTTCATCCAAAGTGTCGCGCGCTTGCCGACCGTCGTCAGCTGCGCGGGCTGCAGATGGGTATAGGCAAGGCACGGCATCGCCTTGTATTTTT
>CAMZEG010000129.1 GCA_947305635.1 uncultured Clostridia bacterium | reverse complement strand
CGTCCTTCGGGCCGACGATCACGAAGAAGTTATACATGAACGGGAGCCGTTCCACGCCGTAGCCGCCCGCGATGAACTCCTCTTCCGAGGCCTTCGCGTGGACGAGGATCAGATCGGCGTTGCCGTCGATCGCCTTCTGGATCGCGGCGCCGGTGCCGGCGGACTGGACCTCCACCTTGTAGCCGGTTTTCGCTTCAAAGACGGGAAGCAGATACGGCAGCAGGCCGGAGTCGTTGACGGAGGTGGTGGTGGAAAGGCGGATGGTCGGGTTCTCCGGGGTCGGCGTATCAGCCGATTCCGGCTTTGCGCCGCAGGCTGCGAACGAGAGGATGAGCAGCAGCGCCATCAGGATTGCGAGTGTTTTTTTCATGATCCGTTTCTCCTTTTCAAACACGGAAGGCCGGCTCGTTTCCGAAACCAACCCTTCGGCCGGCGGGCAGTGCCCTGTGGTTTTCGGCCGTCGGTCCGTTCTGCGTGCGCAAAAGCGTTTAGCACAGCGGACTCAGATCTGGGATCACGCTGAAAATCAGCATCTTCAGTGTATCATATTTTCAGAGGAAAGAAAAGAGGTTTTTGCAATTCTGCAGAAAAAAATCGTTTCGAAGAACGCTTCGAACAAAGCGGTCACGGCCGGCGCAGCAGCGCCGTCAGTTTCCACTGGATCAGATTGTAAATCCGGAGAAGACCGCGTCCGCACGCGATGAAAAAGTGTTCGATCCGTTGTGCTGCGGTCGGCGTTCCCGCGTCCGGGTGCAGCCCGCCGCGGCAGGTGACAAAGCCGTTGTCGCCGACCGTCGCGAGCACGCCGTTTTCCTCCGTTGTAAAGTACATCTCCGGGTGGCAGATGCGCATGAGATTGCGGCGCGTCGTCTGGTTATAGGGCTTTCTGTAGGCCGTGAAGACGCAGATGCGCGGGGACAGTGTCCGCAAAAACCCTTCCGTGCTGGAGCCTTCGTTGCCATGGTGGCCGACCTTGAGCAGATCCACCTTGCCGATCCTTGGGGCGAGCCGCGTTTCGTCGCCGGTGTAATCGTCCATGTCGCCCGCAAGGAAGACGCGCGTTCCGTTCTTTTCCAAAAGCACGCCGAGCGACTGATCGTTTTCGCCGACCCTTTCTTCCTGCGGCGGGTCGTCGGTGTTGAACAGCGTCACTTTGAAATTGCCGAAAGAAAACGGCGTGTCGTCCATCTCGGCGATTACGGGGATGTTCTTTGCCGAAAGCGCGGCGATCATCTGGTCATAGACTTCCTGGTTGTCCCAGCAGTCGATTTCATACTGGCTGATCTTGCTGCTGTCGTAGCGCTTGAGATAGGCGCGGTCCGCGGTGACGTCGGGGTCGGCGAGGATCGTGTCAAAGCCGCCGATATGGTCGGAATGGGCGTGGGTGCCGAGAACAAAATCCAGATAGACTTTGCCGGTTTCGTCGGCGGCGTGCGCCTTCAGATAGGCCAGCACCCGCTGCTCGAAGCCCTCCAGCTCCAGCTCGGGGAAGCCGCGCGGATTGTCCGTGTCCTCCCCGGCGTCCACCAGCGCGAAATGGCCGTCGCTTTCCAAAAGGATCGCGTCGGAATTGCCGGTGCTCAGAAAATGGATGCGGTCGGGTTTGGTCTCGGCCGCGGAGGACGGGACCGCGAGGGTCATAACAGATAACAGTACCATCAGAATCGCCAACACTTTCTTCATGAGTTTCATTGCTCCTTTCAACGCGAAAAACGTTGCTGACAGGTTCAGTTTACCATATCCCGCCGCGAAAGAAAAGAGCTTTTTATATTATATTAGAATACTTTATAAAGAAAAGATAAAAAATTACTTGCAAAACAGCGCGTTATCCTGTATGATAGAACATGGATTAACAGCAAAAGGAAAAGGGGTGGTGTCATGAAAATCGGTGTGATCTGCGTCAGCGACCGCTGCGCGCAGGGCGTCTGCGAAGACAGAAGCGGCAAGCTGATGCTGGAGCTTGTAGCGGACCTCGCGGACGAGACGGTCTACCGCCTTGTGCCGGACGAGCGGCTCGAAATTGAGTTTGCGCTGTGCAATCTTGCGGACGACGAAGGGGCGGACGTGGTTTTGACGACCGGCGGCACGGGCTTCGCCCCGCGCGACGTGACCCCGGAGGCGACTTTGGCCGTGATCGACCGCGCCGCGCCGGGCATCAGCGAAGCGATCCGCCAAAAGAGCCTTGCCGTGACGCCGAACGCGATGCTTTCGCGCGCCGTTTCCGGCATCCGCGGCAAAACGCTGATCGTCAACCTCCCCGGCAGCCCGAAGGCCGTCCGGGAATCGCTTGAGGTGGTGCTGCCCGTGCTGCCCCACGCGGTGGAAACGATGAGCGGCAACACGCAGAACTGCGGAGGAAACTACGGGAAATGAACGAGAAAGCGGCCGTACAGGGCTATGATATCTCCAAACACAGCGCGGCCGTGATCGGCTGCGGCGGCCTTGGCACAAACGTCGCCGTCCACCTTTGCGGCGCCGGGATCGGCAGGCTCTGGCTGTGCGATTTCGACACGGTGCAGACGCGCAACCTGAACCGGCAGTTCTTCTATACGAAAGCCGACGTTGACGAGCCGAAATGCGCCCTGCTCGCCGCGCGGCTTGCCGCTTTCGCGCCGGAGACGGAGATCTCCGCGGTCGAGCGGAAGATCGAAACGGCGGCCGACCTCGGCTTTGCCGACGAGGCGGAGCTTGTGATCCTCGCCGTGGACAACGTCGACGCGCGGCGGATTGCCGCCGCCTACTGCGAAGAGAAGGGAAAACCCTATATCAACGGCGGCGTGGACGGGGACTTCGGCACGGCTTACCTTTGCGTCCCCGGGAAAACGCCGGATCTTGAAACGGCGGGCGGCCTCGCAAGACCGCTGCAGAAGCCGCAGTCGCGCAGTCCCGTCGTCGGCGTGATCGGCGCGCTGGAAGCAAAGCTCGCCACAGACTACTTTTTGGAAAATACCGCGGCGCAGGGCCGGCTGCTCTGCTTCGACGGGATGGAAATACAGGCATTACCGATTATCAATCCTAAAGGAGATGAGGACTCTTGACCAATCTCAAAGGCTACATGGGACGGGTGCTGTTCATCGATCTGACAAAGCGCAGCTTCGAGGAGTTCCCCTGGACCGACGCGGACCGCAAGCGCACCCTCGGCGGCAAGATCATGGCGGGCGATATCCTGCTCAAGCATATCACGCCGACGATGAAGGCGTTTGACGAAGACAACTGGCTGGTGATCACGACCGGCCCGCTGACCGGCACCGGCTGCCCGAATACATCGCGCTTCAACATTTCGACGATCTCCCCGCTGACGAATATCGTCACGTCGTCCAACTGCGGCGGCGACTTCGGTCTGACGCTCAAGCGCGCGGGCTACGACGCGGCGATCATCACCGGCCGCAGCGAAACGCCGCTGCACGTCCATATCACGCAGGACAACGTTGAGTTCTTCGACGCGTCCGACCTGTGGGGACTGACGACCGGCGAAGCGCAGGAGCACGAACAGCTCAAAAAATACCCCGGCCGTCTCGTGATCGGCCCGGCGGGCGAGCACAAGGTGCTGTACGCCTGCGTCTTCAGTAACGAGCGCACCGCGGGACGCGGCGGCGTCGGCGCGGTCTTCGGCGACAAAAAGCTCAAGGCCGTCACCGCCTTCGGCACGAAGCTGCCGGAGATCTATGACGAAGAGAGCCTGCGCGCACTCAACAAAAAGTGGAACAATATCCTGCGCAACCACCCGCTGACCGGCCGGCAGCTCCCGGCGCTCGGCAGCGCGGGCCTTGTCGCGCCGATGCAGGCGCACTCGATCCTTGCGACGAAGAACTTTTCCGCGGGCCGGTTCGACAATTTCGAAATGGTCTCCGGCGAAGAGCTGGCGGAAAACCACATGGTTTCCAACGGCGCGTGCACGACCTGCGTGATCCGCTGCGCCCGCCGCTGCATGGTGGACGGCAAGATCGTCAAGGGCCCCGAGCTGGAAACGCTCGGTCTGTTCGGCCCGAACATCCTCAACGACGATATCGACAAGATCATCCAGTGGAACTATGAGCTGGACGAACTCGGCATGGACTCCATCTCCTGCGCCGGTTCCGTCGCGTTCGCGATGGAGCTTGCCGAAAAGGGCGTGCACGATTTCGGCGTCCACTTCGGTGAGATCGACAACATCTCGCAGATGTTCCGCGCCATCGCCTACCGCGAAGGAGAGGGCGACTACATCGCCGACGGCACGAAACGGATGAGTGACCGCTTCGGCGGCAAGGAATACGCGATCAACGCCAAGGGCATGGAACTCGCGGCGTACGAACCGCGCCACGCGGTCGGCCACGGCCTCGGCTACGCCACGGCGAACCGCGGCGGCTGCCACCTCAACGCCGGCTATCTCGTCGTGCTCGAGGGTCTCGGCCTGGATGTCGACTCGCTGACCCACCACGGCAAGGCGGCGCTCGCGATCATGCTGCAGAACCTGATGGAGGCGGTCTCCGCCTGCGGCAGCTGCATGTTCACCAGCTACGCGGTCTTCCCGGGCTTCCTCGTTGACAAGCCGAACTGGTTTGTGACAAAAGCGATTCTCGCGGTCTTCCCGTATGTCGGCCCGGTCGTCAATCTCCTGTCGCACTTCACAAAGGTCGCGCAGATCCCGCTGCCGCTGCTGCCGCATATCAAGGCGATTCACTGCGCGACGGGTATGCACACAACAATGGCGTCGATGCTGACCTGGGGCGCGCGCGGCTACAACACCGAGCGTATCGCCAACGTGATCCTCGGCCAGAAGGCCGACGCCGACCAGCTGCCGAAGCGGCTGACCGACGAACTGCAGGATCCGAACAACCCGCGCACGAAGGTGCCGCTGGAAAAGATGAAGAAGGTCTACAACCGCGGCCGCGGCTGGAAACAGGGCATTCCGACCTACCACCGGCTGAAGACGCTCGGGATCATCCTTGACAAAAAGTACTATGACGAAGCCGTGGCGCGCGCCATGCGCAAGGACTAAGGAGGGACGGCAATGGCAAACGTAACAGTCAAGCTGTTCGGCGTTCTGCGGATGGGGACCCACCTCGCCAAGGAAACGGTGGACATCGAAAAGGTCGAAGATCTGTTTGTATCGCTCAACAAACGCGTCGACGAGGTCTACGCCGAAAACAAAAAGGCCGACCCGACGCTTGAGAAGCCGGAACCGCTGGCGTTCAAGCATACGGTGATCTTCGTCAACGGCGAACCCTGCAAAAACAAGAACCGCGCCCTGCGCGACGGCGACGAGATCTGGCTGCTGTCGCCGGCGTCCGGCGGCTAAGGAGGTACGCATATGGCATTTCAACTGAACAAAGACGAATGTCTCGGCTGCGGCGCGTGCGCCTACACCTGTCTGTACCACGCGATCTCGCCGGTGGACGACAACATGACCCTTTACGCGATCGATGAAGCCGTCTGCGTCGAATGCGGCCAGTGCAGCCACGTCTGCCCGAACAGCGCGATCTCCGCGCCCGACGGCTGGAAGAAGATCAAAAAGGTCACGATCGACAAGGAAAAATGCAAGGGCTGCTCTTTGTGCCGGCGCGTCTGCGCGGCCGACGCCCCCTTCGGCGAAGTCAAGCAGCCGTTCGAGATCGACCAGAGCAAGTGCTTCCAGTGCGGACACTGCGCGAGCAAATGTCGCTTTGGCGCGATCGTGGTGGAGTACGAATAACGGGACCGCGTCAGGGCTGACGCATTTCGCGAAGAACAAAAAGAAAAACAATCAATCAGTTTTCAACAGAGCGTAGGAAAAACCTGCGCTCTGTTCTTTTGTGTCTGATTGGGATGTGGAATGAAAACAAACCATAAAACCGATCCGACCACAGCGGATGCAGCGGCAGGCAAACCGGCATTGCGCAGGGGTGTACAA
>CAMZEG010000128.1 GCA_947305635.1 uncultured Clostridia bacterium | reverse complement strand
ACGGCTCCACGGGCGAAATCCTCACCGAAAAAAGCGGCAACCTCAACCTCGGTATCCCCGGCATCATGTATGTCGGCGGCATCTCCGGCGTCATCGGCTCGTTCCTGTATGAAAACAGCCTGCCCGACCGCAGCAACCCGAACGCGTTTCTGATCATCGCGATTCCGCTGATTTGCTGCCTGCTCGGCTCGTTGCTCATGGGCCTCATCTACGCGTTTTTGACAACGACCCTGCGCGCGAACCAGAACGTGACCGGTCTTGCGCTGACGACGTTCGGCATCGGCTTCGGCAACTTCTTCGGCGGTTCGCTGATCACCCTTGTGAAAACCGACGTCCCGTCGATCACGCTGAGCCTCACGAGCCAGTATTTCGCGAAGACGCTCCCGTTTGCCGACAAGCTCGGCTGGTTCGGCGAAGTCTTCCTGTCCTACAGCTTCCTCGCGTATTTCGCGATTCTTTCGGCGATCGTCGTGTCGTTCGTCCTCAAGCGCACCCGCGTCGGTCTGAACCTGCGCGCCGTGGGCGAAAGCCCGGCGACGGCGGACGCGGCCGGCATCAACGTTTCGAAGAACAAGTACTTCGCCACCTGCATCGGCAGCATGATCGCGGGTCTCGGCGGCCTCTACTACGTGATGGACTACGCCAGCGGCGTCTGGTCCAACGACGCGTTCGGCGACCGCGGCTGGCTTGCCATTGCGCTGGTCATCTTCACGGTCTGGCAGCCGAACATCGGCATCCTCGGCTCGATCCTTTTCGGCGGCCTCTATATCGTCCACAACTACATGAACAACATCATTCCGATGAACATGAGCACGCAGGAGCTGATCAAGATGGCGCCCTACGTGGTGACGGTGATCGTGCTGATCGTGATCAGCATGCGCAAGAAGCGCGAAACGCAGCCGCCCGCAAGTCTGGGACTGGCATACTTCAGAGAAGACAGATAACCGGGACTGCCGCATTTCGCGAAGAACAAAAAGAAAAACAAATAAGCGTAAAAAACAGGATGCAGCAAAAAAAGCGCATCCTGTTTCTCTTCGTT
Organism: uncultured Clostridia bacterium; assembly: GCA_947305635.1. GTDB lineage: Bacteria > Bacillota > Clostridia > Oscillospirales > Acutalibacteraceae > UBA6857. Next base: position 4,851 of record CAMZEG010000128.1, on the reverse strand, counting down.
CTCTTTGGATGGGCTGCGCCCATACCCGATTGTTGTTTTTCTTTTTTCGCCCTCGGCGTACAAACGTACAGCCTTTGGGCGAAGAAAACGCCGTCTCCATCGAAATCCGGCAGTCCTTCCCGGGGTGAGGAGAGAAAACAAAAAAGGACACGCTCTGCCGAGCGTGTCTTTTTTGTAGAACTGGAATGTGGTATTAATCCCTTAATCCCTTAGTCCCTTAGGTCCCTTTTCTCTGGACTAACGACTAACGACTAATGACTGACGACTGTCGACTCAACCGATCATCCCGAAGAAATCCGGCGGCAGCTCGCTGCCGTTGAAGTTGAAGTCCACAACGCCGCCGTTTCCGCTGACCGAAACCAGACCGAAGATGATGGCGGCGACGACCAGCGCCGCGAGCACGACGATCCAGACGATCGCGAGCACGTCCGCGATTGTGGCGAAGGTCTTCGCTTTGCGCTTGTAGGTCTCCGCAAGCTCAAAGCCGCCGCGGTTCTTTTCGTTCGTGTAGTTGTTGTAGTTGACGAGCGACAGCACGGCGAGCACGAGACCGATGACGTTGAAGAACACGATGTTCAGGATGATTGCCACGACGGGCGTCGCAATGGTGATCGGCTTGGTCGGTTCCGCGTCGGCCGGATAGGTCGGCTGGTAGGACTGCTGATACGGCTGCTGATAGCCGTAGTCGCTTTGCGGCGGGGTGTAGCTGCCCTGCTGGGGCGGCGCGTCATAGGCGCCGGCGGCCGGCTGTTCGGGCTGCGGCCGCTGCAGCGGCGCGCCGCAGTTGGAGCAGAAACGGCTGCTGTCGTCGTTGTAGCTGTTGCAGGATGGACAATACATAAAGAAACCCTCTTTCTTTTTGATCTGATTCTATTATACGGGCGAACCTTAAAGGTTATTTAATCGTCTTCCTTTTGCAGGAACGAAAAGAGCATCTCCTTCGTCAGCGTCTTTTTGTAATGGGCGAGGAGCTTTTTCAGCCGGTCGGGCCCCCTCGGGTCCCAGTCGCGCTGCGGGTCCATCGCGATCCCGCTTGCCGCGAGAGACGGCCGCTGCGCTTCCGCCCGGCGTACGAAGTCGGCGTAATCGCAGCCCTCTTCCGGCGTCCACCCGCGCTCCGCGACGGCGAGCAGGCGCGGGAAGGCCATGGTGCAAAGCTTTTCGAAATCCTCGATGAATTCCGTCCAGAGCGGCGTTTCGACGCCGATGATGTGCGCCTTGCCGAAATCGGTCAGCCCTTCCGGCAGGGGATCGAACGTATAGACCTTTTTCACCGGCGTCATCGCGTAGGGGTAGTCGAGGTAGTAGTGGAAGAAATCCTCCGCGATGATTGCGCCGCCGGCGTTCGCCCGCGCGGGACAAAGCTTGTCGCGGTCCATCCAGTCGGCGACGATCACGTCGCTGTCGAGACAGCCGCTTTTGAGGCTTTCGTTCCACGCGACGGCGCGTTTGCCCTTTTCGCGCAGATGCGCCGCGATCCGGTTCATGAAGTCGCCCTGCAGCGCTTCGAAGGAATCGAGATGCGCCTTCGCCATCCGGTCCTTGCAGCGGTCGCAGGCCTGCCAGCGCTGTTTCGGCGCTTCGTCGCCGCCGATATGCACCCATTCGTCGGGGAACAGGTCGCACACTTCGTCGAGCAGGTCGCAGCAGAACGCGACGGTCTCGTCCTTTCCGGCGCAAAGGATGTCGCGGAAGACGCCCGCCCGCGTTTCCGGCTGGACCGGCGTTTCGCGGCAGGACAGCGACGGGTACGATGCGAGGATCGCCTTCGTGTGGCCGGGCATGTCGATTTCGGGGATCACGCGGATATAGCGCTCAGCGCAGTACGAGACGATGGCGCGGATCTCGTCCTTTTTGTAGTAGCCGCCGTAGCGCGAGCGGTTCACCGAGCCGAACCCGTGCTCGCGGCGGAACGAGCCGATCTCGTTGAGCAGGGGAAAGCGCTCGCTTTCGACGCGGTAGCCCTGGTCGTCGCTCAGATGCCAGTGAAAGACGTTCATCTTGTAGCGCGCCGCGACGTCGATATAGCGCTTGATCTCGTCCGGCGTCTGCATGTGCCGCGCGGAATCGAGCATGAACGCGCGGTAGGCGAAGCGGGGCGCATCCTCGATTTCGGCGCAGGGGAAGCTGCCGTCCGCGCTTTGCAGCATGGACAGCGTCTGCCTGGCGTAAAACAGCCCCTGCGGCGTGCTGTGGCGGATCGTGATGCCCGACGGGGTCACCGAGATCGCGTAGCCCTCCGCGGGCAGCGACGCGTCAAAGACAACGGTCGGGACGGCCGGCCCCGGAACGGGCGCGCCGGCTGTAAAACGCAGCGATTTCGGCTGCGGCAGAATGCGGTGCTGCATACGATCACCTCTCTTGTACTCTATTATAGCGAAACCAAAGCGCAATTGCAAGTATTTGACAAAACCCGCCGCCGCATGGTATAATGGCGGCGTAACAAGAGAAAGGACGTGATTCCATGTTCCAGCAGCTTATTTCCATGTTTTTGGCGTTCGTCGCGTTCCTCGGGTCGCTGTTCGGCCTTGGCGGCAAACAGACCGATCCCGTCGACCCGACGCCGGTCGATCCCGGCCAGGAAATCGTCTATCTTTCCGAACACACGATCGCCTACGGAGAAAGCGACGATCAGACGCTCGACCTCTATCTTCCGGCGGGCAAAACCGGCGACGTCGGCCTCGTGCTGTTCATCCACGGCGGCGCCTGGGTCACCGGCACGAAAGAGACCTATCTGCCGGAAGCGCTTCGCTATCAGGCGCTGGGCTATGTGACCGCCACGATCAACTACCGCTATCTCGGCAACGGCGTGATGCCGGCTGACGAGCTGGATGATATCGCTTCGTCCCTGCGCGCGATCAAAGCCGCTTGCGCCGAAAAGGGCGTGAACGTCAGCAAAACCGTGCTGGTCGGCTCCTCCGCCGGCGCGCACCTCGCGCTGCTCTATGCCTATACCAAGATAGCCGAAGCGCCCGTGAAGCCGGTCGCCGTTGTCAGCAGCAGCGCCCCGACCGATTTCACCGATCCCGCGTTTATGGAAAGCGGTGCTGGAGAAATGGTCGCCGGCGCCATCGGCGTCAGCACCGAAACGCTCGCCAGGTTGATGCAGACCGGTATTGCCGAAATGTTTGTGCCCACGCTCAAAAACCTTTCGCCTGCCAAGCAGGTGAAAAGCACCTCGGTGCCCACGCTGATGGCGCACGGCAAAAACGACACGATCGTCCCGTATTCCAACGCCGAACGGCTCGACGCCGCGCTGACGGAAAAGGGAGTCACGCACGACTTTGTCACCTTCCCGAATTCCGGCCACGCGCTGCTGAACGACCCGGACTGCACCCTGCGGTTCCAGACGCTGACGGCCCAGTATATTGCGACATATCTCGGTTAGTCGACAGTCGTTCGTCAATAGTCATAAGAATACCGCACCGGCCGGTTGGCAGGTGCGGTGCTTTTTTTGCTGTTTTGCGTCGGGTTACTGTCCGTCCGCGACGCGGATCAGGCCGTTGAACACGCCGACATAGGCGCTGCCGTTCGGGCCGATCGTGATCGGGCCGTAGCTGTTGTTCCAGTTGCGCCCGCAGCCGGTGAAGACCTTGTAGACCGTTTCTCCGGTTTCAAAATCGACGGCGGTGAAGTACCACGCGACGGTGTTCTTCGGAATGTCGTCGTTGATCACGCGGGTGTACAGATAGACCAGACCGTTGCCGGCGGAAAGCTTTGGCACCACGGTCGCGGAGGTCTCCCCGCTTTCCCAGACGACGGTGCAGCCCGTGCAGTCGGCGTTCATGTCGATCCGCGTGACACCCGGGTAGCTCGTCGGATTGCGCTCCAGAAAGCCCGCGCCGGAATCGGAATAGTTGTTTTCCACGATGAACGAGCGGCCGTGGGCGATCAGCGAGTTTTCGCTGACGGAATGGCCTTTTTCAAACAGCGGCTCCGTCACGATCGCTTCGCCCGTTTCGCGGTCATAGACCACAAGGTTCACGCGCTCGTCGGCGTTGTCGGTAATGGCGCAGAGCTTGCGGACGCTGCCGTCGCTGCAGGGGACGTCCAGCAAAGACGGCGTGGTGCCGCTGCCCTGGTTGATCGCGCCGGGTTTGGTCTCGACCCCGCGGTCATATTCGGTTCTCCAGGTATAAACCGGCTTGCCGTCCTGGATCTCAAAGCGGTACATCGCGTAGTCGGAGACGATGTAGACCCCGTCTTCACAGACGGCGAGAGTGTTCTGGATCTCCTCGTTTTCCAGCCGGATCAGGCTGACTTTTCCGGTGTCCGGGTCCACAAAGCCGACGTCGCCCGGCCGCGTGACGAACCAGATGTTGCCCTCAAAGTCGGGAATCGCGTCCGTGAGGAACGCGCCCTCCCCCAGATACGGCTGGATGTCGTATTCCTGTTCGACCTTCCACTCCGGCTTTTTGCCGCTTTCGTCCACATAGAAGATCTGGATCACATTGTCGGAGTTGCCGATGATCGGCCGGTCGCCCGCAAGCAAATGGCAGTAGGCGCCGCCGGAGGTGTCGTTCGAGATCTTGCTGAAATCGAACGTCTTGAAGAATTCGCGGGTGCTTTGCCGCTGCGGCAGCCGCGTTTCGGCGAGGATCTCCAGCGTTTCGGCGTCGAGCAGCAGCAGACGGAAGCCGACCACGTTGCCGGAAATGCACATGATCCGGCCCTTGGAATCAAACATCAGCGTGGCGACAAGGCCGCCGAAGACGTTCATCGACCGGCTGTTGACCGTTGGGTTGACGCCGAGCGGGCCGACGTAATCATAGGTGCCGGTGTTGTAGGAGTTGCCGTGCATGCCGTTGGTGCCCTCCGGCGCCAGATACGGGTGCTGGGGCACCTGCGTTT
>CAMZEG010000127.1 GCA_947305635.1 uncultured Clostridia bacterium | reverse complement strand
CGGCGTACAAACGTACAGCCTTCGGTCGAAGAAAACGCCGTCTTCATCGAAATCCGCCAGCCCCACGGCGGGGAAAAGTGCGCAGTGTACAGAAAAGCAGAGCACAGAAAACAGCCTGTACTCTGTTCTTTTAAGTCTTTTTGGATGGGCTGCGCCCATACACGGGGCTTACTCGTCGCCGATAACGCCCGGCTTTTTGATATGCGTGCCGATGATCTCCGACACGTCGCTGATGGCGATGAACGCGGAGGAGTCGACGTTGTCGATGATCTCGCGCAGCTCGTGAATCTCGAAGCGGGTCAGCACGCAGTAGAGCACCGTCTTTTTCCCGCTGACAAGCCCCTCCCCTTCCATCAGCGTCACCGTGCGGCCGAGCTTTTGGAAGATCTGCTCCGAAATCTCCTTCGCGTCCTCGGTGATGATCATGGCGGCCTTGGTCTGGTCGATGCCGTTTTCAACAACGTCGAGCACCTTGGAGGTGATGAAGTAGGTCAGAAGGCTGTACATTGCGCGGTCGAAGCCGAAAAGGAAGCCCGCGACGACAAAGATTACGACGTTGAACGCCAGCACGACACGGCCGACCGGCAGTTTGAAGCGCTTGTTGAGCATGATCGCGACGGTCTCCGTCCCGTCGAGGCAGCCGCCGCAGCGGATCACCAGCCCGACGCCGAGGCCGAGCAGCACGCCGCCGAAGCAGACGGCGAGCAGGTACTCCTCCGTCGCGTCGCGCAGCGGCTCAAAGATTTGCAGAAAGCCGGCGAAGACCGCCATCGCGAATGCGGATTTCGCGATAAACAGCTTGCCCATCTTGCGCGTGCCGATCAGCAGAAACGGCAGATTCAGCGCGACGGTCAAAACGGCGAGCGGCAGCTTCGTGAGGCTGCTGACCATGATGCTGATGCCGACGACGCCGCCGTCGAGGATCGTGTTGGGCACGAGGAACTCTTCGATCGCGAACGCCGCGATCACGGCGCCGGCGGCGATCCCGAAGAATTCCAGCACGAGCCGGACGATCATGTGTTCAAAAAACTTCCGCAGCATGTCATTCTCCTATTCGTGGTTTCAACAAAAATCGCCCCGCGCGGGGCGATTTCGGGTTTGGTTATTTCGTCAGCAGGGCGAGCAGACCGCCGCCTTCGCCGATTTTCAAAAAGATCGGGGCGAAGACGAGGGAGACGATCGTCATCAGCTTGATGAGGATGTTGATCGACGGGCCGGACGTATCCTTGAACGGGTCGCCGACCGTGTCGCCGACGACGGCCGCCTTGTGGCTTTCGCTGCCCTTGCCGCCGTGGTGGCCGCTTTCAATGTATTTCTTCGCGTTGTCCCAGGCGCCGCCGGCGTTGGACATGAAGATCGCAAGCAGGACGCCCGTCACAAGCGAACCGGCAAGCAGACCGCCGAGCGCGTTGGTGCCGAGCAGACAGCCGACAACGATCGGCGCGGCAACGGCGAGGACGCCGGGCACGATCATCTCGCGCAGCGACGCTTTCGTCGAGATCGCGACGCAGGTCTTGTAGTCGGGCTTGCCCTTGCCGTCAAGGATGCCGGGGATCTCGCGGAACTGGCGGCGGACTTCCTCGATCATCTGATAGGCCGCCTTGGAGACGGATTCCATCGTGAACGCGGAGAAGATGAACGGCAGCATGCCGCCGAGCAGCAGGCCGATCACGACGTTGCTGTTGAGCAGGTCGATGTTGGTCAGGCTGACCGCCTCTTTATAGGAGAAGAACAGCGCGAGCGCGGTGAGCGCCGCGGAACCGATGGCAAAGCCCTTGCCCATTGCGGCGGTGGTGTTGCCGACGGAGTCGAGCTTGTCGGTGATCTTGCGGACGGATTCGTCGAGACCGCTCATTTCGGCGATGCCGCCGGCGTTGTCGGCGATCGGGCCGTAGGCGTCGACCGCGACGGTGATGCCGGTCGTGGAAAGCATACCGACAGCCGCGAGCGCGATGCCGTAGATGCCGCCGGAGATGCCGGCGACCTTGCTGCCGAAGAAGAACGCGACAAAGATGCCGATGCAGATGAACAGGATGGTGACCGCCGTGGACTGGAAGCCGGTGGCGATACCGGAGATGATATTGGTCGCGGTGCCGGTCTCGGACTGCTTCGCGATCTTCTTGACCGAGCTGTATTCATCGGAGGTATAGATCTCGGTGAACTGGCCGATCAAGACGCCGACGATCAGGCCGGCGACGATCGTCAGGCCGAAATAGACGTTGTCGAACAGCATCTTGCTGAACACGACCGCGCCGATCAGCACAGCGGCGGACGCGACATAGGTGCCGACCTTCAGCGAGCGGGCGGGGTTCTTGTCGCCGCGGACGAAGAACGTACCGATCACGGAACCGAGCAGACCGATCGCCGCGATAATCAGCGGGTAGAACAGGCCCTTTGTTTCGCCGCCCGTACCGAGCGCCTTCATCGTGACAAGGCCGAGAGTCATGGCGGAGATCACGGCGCCGCTGTAGCTTTCGAACAAATCGGCGCCCATACCGGCCACGTCGCCCACGTTGTCGCCGACGTTATCGGCCACAACGGCGGGGTTGCGCGGGTCGTCTTCGGGGATGCCGGCTTCGACTTTACCGACAAGGTCGGCGCCGACATCGGCCGCTTTGGTATAGATACCGCCGCCGACACGGGCGAACAGCGCGATCGAGGACGCGCCGAGCGAGAAGCCGAACAGCACGTCGGCGTTGTTCGTGATCACATAGATCAGCGAGATGCCGAGCAGACCGAAGCCCGCGACGCAAAGGCCCATCACGGCGCCGCCGGAAAACGCGACGGAGAGCGCCTTGGCCATGCCCTTTTCCTTCGCGGCGTTGGCAGTGCGGACGTTCGCGAGCGTCGCGACCTGCATGCCGAAGAAGCCTGCCGCCAAGGAGAACAGCGCGCCGACCAAAAAGCAGATCGCTTCCAGCCAGTTGCCGATGCCGAAGCCGATGGCAAGGAAGATGAGGGCGACGAAAACGATGATAATCTTGTATTCCGAGAACAGGAACGCGGTCGCGCCCTCATGGATCGAGGCAGCGATTTCGCGCATCCGTTCGGATCCCGGCTCCTGTTTTTTGACACGCAGCGCCAGCAGCAGGGCAAAAAGCAGCCCGAACGCGCTGACGGCCGGAATGAGAATACGAAGCAGTTGTTCCATAGTGGTTACCCCTTTTTGAGTCTGGTTTTCTTCATAGCGTGTTCTCCAAAATCACTGCACTATGTTGTAACTATTATAATACCTTAAAACGCGAAAGATGTCAATATTTTGGAAAGGAAATTTGCAAATAAGAAAGAAAAAATGGGAAGAGGGACAAGGGACTGAGGGAATAAGGGATTAAGGGAATAAGGGATTAAGGGATTAGGGAAAATGAGAATTGAAAATTGAAAATTGAAAGTGAGCGCGGAAGCTAGGTTGCGGCAAGTCGAGCAACAGCGTCCCTGCGCGGCCACGAGACCCGCATGGGGACGGCTTTAAAGAGGCTCCCTGCGACGCGGGCGTTTCCTTACCGCCGCATCAACTCTCCCCGCGCAATTCCGAATTCCGCATTCCGAATTCCGAATTAAAAAAGCCGCCCGCAGGCGGCTGACTATTGACTAACGACTAACGACTAATGACTGATTAACGAAGGAATCCGTTGATGATCTGCTCTTCCGCTTCCGCTTCGGTCAGACCCAGGGTCATCAGCTTGATGATCTGGTCGCCCGCGATCTTGCCGATCGCCGCTTCGTGTACCAGCGCAGCGTCGACGTCGTTTGCCTCAAGGCCAGGCACGGCAAGGATCCGGCCGTTGTCCATGATGATGGAATCGCATTCCGTGTGGCCGCTGCACGCGGCGTTGCCGACGATTTTCGCGTCGAACTTCTGGAACGAATCGTCGCGGGCAACGGAGCGGGACACGACGTCCGCGCTGGCGCCTTCTCCGTCGAGCGTTACCACATAGGTGCTGATCGCGCGCTGCTTTCCGTGGGTCATCAGCCGTTCGCGGACAACGAGCTTCGCGTTCGCGGCAAGAGAGGCGGTCGTGGTGCGTTCGGTGTCGTCGACGCCCTTGATCTGCACCATCTCCATCTCGACGCTGGAGCCTTCTTCCTGATACACTTCCGTGCCCGGATTGAGGATCCGTTTGCCGGTGCCGTCGCCGGAGCCGTAGTGCTTTTCGACGTATTTGACCTTCGCGTTTTTGCCGACGTAAAAGCGGTGGATGCCGTCGTGCTCGGAATCCTGCGTCCCGCAGTTGTCGATTCCGCAGCCGGCGACGATCACAACGTCCGCGTCTTCTCCGATGAAGAAGTCGTTATAGACAACTTCCCTGAGGCCGCTCTGCGTCATTACGACGGGAATATGGACACTTTCGTTCTTCGTCCCGGGCGCGATATGAATCTCCAGCCCGCTGACGTCCGTCTTGGAGACGATCTCGATATGCGCGGTGGAGCGGCGGCCGGCGGAAGCGCTGTTGGAACGGATGTTATAGGCGCCCTCGGGCACTTCGTGCAGGTCGGCGACTTCCATCAGGAGGCGCTTTTGAATTTCGTCCAGTTTTACCATAACGCGTCCTCCCCTTCCACAATCGTACCGCCCTCGCAGCGGCGCACGGCCTCCGGCGTCCCGATCAGCGACGGGAGCACCGCATCCTTTTCTCCCTTGGCAACGATCTCGCCGTCGCGGATGACGATGATCTCGTCGGCGATGTTGAGGATGCGCTCCTGGTGGGAGATGATCAGGATGGAGCCGTCCTGAATCGTTTCGCGCATATGGCGGAACACTTCGATCAGGTTCTGGAAGCTCCAAAGGTCGATTCCGGCTTCCGGCTCGTCGAAGACCGACAGCACGCACTTGCGCGCGATGACCGTCGCGATCTCGATGCGCTTGAGCTCGCCGCCGGACAGGCTGGCGTTGACCTCGCGGTCGATATATTCCCTTGCGCAAAGGCCGACGGCGGAAAGGTAGCGGCACGCGTCGGCGACGGAAAGCCGTCTGCCCGCCGCGATGCGAATCAGATCGAGCACGCGGATGCCCTTGAATCGGACCGGCTGCTGAAACGCGAAGCCGATCCCGCGCTTTGCCCGCTCGGTCACGCCGAGCGCCGTGATGTCCTCGCCGTCAAGCAGGATCTGACCGCCCGTCGGGGTCTCGATCCCGGCGATCAGCTTGGCGAGGGTCGATTTGCCGCCGCCGTTGGGTCCCGTGACAACAACGAGCTTGTTGTCCGGAATCACCAGGTCGATATTGCGAATGATCTCCTTTTCGCGGCCGTCCGCGGTCACGTCAAAGGAGATCTGTTTGAGTTCCAGCATAAAAAACAGCGCCTCATTTCTGACGATATTTTACCCATTATAATATACTTCATGCGTTTTTGCAAGAGGACGGCGCGCTCTTTTCGTCACTATGTCTAATTTTTAAGCTTTATTTTTTACTTGCTTTTTGATGAACAAATTGTTAGAATAGATAAGAATAGGGTTTCTCTGCGACGAAAGCAGTATCAAAACGGAAAAGGCGGTGGATGCATGACGCAGCAAGACGGTATCTTCCATAAATCCACGTTCGACAAAATCTCGCAGGACAAGCGCGACAAGATCCTCAACGTCGCCGTGCACGAGTTTGCCACCTGCGGGTTCAATGACGCGAATATCAACACGATCGCGAAGAAGGCGGGCGTGTCCGTCGGCTCGCTCTATAAGTATTTCGACACGAAGACGGATCTGTTTCTGACCAGCATCAACTACGGGATCGAAACGCTCAAGGTGCTGCTCGGCGAAGTGGTCGGCAGCGACGCGGATATCCTGCTCAAACTGGAACACATCCTGCGCGCGGCCATCGACTTTTCGCGCCGCTACGGCGAGATGACCATGCTCTATAACGAGTTCACGACCGAAAGCAACGCCGAGCTCGGCAAGCAGC
>CAMZEG010000126.1 GCA_947305635.1 uncultured Clostridia bacterium | reverse complement strand
AGCACGAACAGGTTGCCCGCGTCGCCGAGCATATAGCCCATGCCCTCTTTGATGCCGATCTTATTCGGGTGCTGCGGCCCGGGATCGGCTTTCTTTTTGGATTTCGCCATCGTATCTTCTCCTTCTCGTTTGAAATCGCAATGCGCCGCGGCGCGGCACATGAAAATGATACCATTGATTGCCGAAAAATGCAAGGTTTTACAAAAAAGAAATCCGCCTTCGGGGCGGAGTTCTTTCAGATTGTTTCTACTTTGATTAAGTTGGTATTGCCGGAAACGCCGTTTGTCAGCCCGCCGGTGATTACGATCCGGTCGCCCTGCTCCAGCGGCAGCGCCGCCTGCGCGACCTTGACGCCGGTATAAAACAGCACGTCGACCGACTGGAACACCTCGCAGATCACCGGGATCACGCCCCAGGAGAGCGAGAGCTGGCGGTAGGTCTTTTCGTTGACGGTCAGGCCGATGATATCCACCGGGGGACGGAAGCGCGAGATCATCCGCGCCGTCGCGCCGGAAAGCGAATATGCCACGATCGCCTTTGCCCCGATGTCGATCGCCATCCCGACCGTGGCGTGGGAGATCGCGTCCACGGTGTTGCGAATCTGGAACGCGCTGCGGCGGAACCTTGACGCGTAGTCGATGCCGCGCTCGGCCTCTTCGCAGATCTTGGCCATTGCGGTGATCGTTTCAACGGGGTACTTGCCCGCCGCGGTTTCGCCGGAGAGCATCACGGCCGAGGAGCCGTCGTAGACCGCGTTCGCCACGTCGGAGATCTCCGCGCGGGTGGGACGCGGCTTTTCGATCATCGATTCGAGCATCTCGGTCGCCGTGATCACGCGCTTGCCCAAGAGGCGGCATTTGGTGATCAGTTGCTTCTGGATGCCCGGGAGCTGCTCAAAGGGGATCTCGACGCCCATGTCGCCGCGGCCGATCATGATCCCGTCGCATTCCTGGCAGATCTCCTTGATATTGTCGACGCCGGAGCGGTTTTCGATCTTCGCGATCAGGCTGATGCCGCTGCCGCCGTTCGCGTCGAGGACGGCCTTGACGTCCCGCAGATCCTGTGCGGTCGAGACGAACGAGCACGCGACGAAATCCACGTCGTGTTCAATCCCGAACAGCAGGTCGCTTTTGTCCTGCTCGCTGAGATAGACGCTGTGCAGCACCTTGTCGGGGAAACTCATGCTCTTGCGGTTGCTCATTTCGCCGCCGGCGATCGTTTTGCAATGGATGTCCTTTCCCTCGACCGCGGTGACTTCGAACACCAAAAGGCCGTTGTTGACCAGCACGCGGTCGCCCTTCTTCAGCTCGTTGTGCAGGTTCTTGTAGCTGACCGAAACGCGCGTTTCGTCGCCGGAGACATCCTCGGTCGTAAAGGTGAAATCGTCGCCGTCACGCAGGGTGATCGCGTCGTTCTGGAGCGTGCCGATCCGGTATTCCGGCCCCTTGGTGTCGAGCAAAATCGCGATCGGGAGGCCAAGCTTTGCGCGGACGGCCTTGATCTTGTTGATCTTGTCGAGATGGTCTTCGTGCGTGCCGTGGGAAAAGTTCAGCCGCGCCACGTTCATCCCGGCAAGGCACATTTTGGAGAGGATCTCCTCAGTGTCGCTCGCGGGGCCGATGGTGCAGACGATTTTTGTTTTTCGCATAGTATCACTTCCTGTGCCGCGTCAGCGCAGCTTCTTGATGAGCTTGATCTTTGCCTTTTTCGCCGTCGGCATCAATTGGGCGTAGGCGTAGTACTTCAGCTTGCTGCCGACGAGGATGTATTCGCCGATGAATTCATGGTAATTTGCCGAAAAGCTCTTTTTGAAATCGTAGATGCCTTTGAAGTTTTCGGTCGGGACAAGCGCGCCGAGCGTGCCGTCGTCGTTCAGATCGGGCGTTTCGACGAACACATAGCCGAGGTCGTGGACGTCGCAGCCGCGTTCGATGCTTTCACAAAGGCGCAGATAGTTGAGATAGTGGCTCGAGCGGGTGTTGTTGCGGATCACGTTCTTCGTCCCGCCGAACAGGCAGCTGCCCATCCCGGCGTAGTAGATCGAAAGCCCGCCCGCGACGCAGATCTCGTTGTCGCTTGTATATTCTTCGGCCTCCGCCATCCGCTTTTCAAAATGCTCGGTCTGCTTGTCGACGCTGTCGATAATCTCCTGCAGCTGCCGCGCCTTCTTTTCGTGTGCGCCGGGCAACTGCGCAAGGGCGTCGGCCTTCTTTTGCAGCCGCTCTTCCTGCAGCTGCCGGTCGAAGGCCTTGTCGTAATAGACCAGTTTGAGGTCGGAGCAGCCGTCGAACGCCTGCAGCAGCTTCAGACAGTAGGCGCCGTTGCGGTTGACAAAGTCGTCGCGTTCGCCGGTGTCGCGCATGACGGAGATGAAGTCGTCCATCAGCTTCGGATTTTCGGCGACGTCTTTATAGCCGTAGCTGTGCGCGATCAGACCGCGCTGGGTGCCCAGGCGGATCGAATAGCGCACGCCCTTGTCGCACTTTTTGAGGATCTGGTCCGCCGTGCGGGGGACGCCGTTTTCTTTGAGCGGGATAAACAGCTGGACGGGCTGCTTGTAGGTATAGTTCTCGATATTCGCGTTGAGCATATAGCCCAGACCGGTCAGCGTCCTGTGCAGCGCGACGCCCGCTTCCTGGGTTTCGCCGTTGATCCGCAGAGAGACCGGCGGGTCCATGATGAACGCCGTGACGCCGTGGGCTTTGACTTCCTCACGGATGAAGGCGGTGAACGCTTCGAGCAGCGCGGTGTTGCCGTAATCGCAGACCGGGCCGCCGGAGCCGTACCAGATCTTGCCCGCGGCGGGCAGCTGCCGCTCCATCACGAGGACGGCGAGGACGCGTTCGTCCCCGTCAAAGCCGCTGATATAGCGGCACTTCCAGGTGGTCTTGACGGTCTGCCAGCGCGAGCACTGGATATACTGGCCGCCGTGGGATTCCAAAAACGCGTCGAAGGCGGCGAGATTTTGTTCGTCTTTGAATGTATACATATAGCGGATACCTCCGTGTGGGATAATTCGGAATGAAGGGGCGCGGGTCTCCAGTGGAGACCTCTCAGCCGCAGGCTGAGAACCGCCGCGCTGCGCGCAATGCGCCAAAGCAGTAAAGTTGAAAAAGTCAGACAGGCGGGGCTTCCGTTCGGATTATGAAGAAGAACGGCGGGTACAATTTACGGCGTTTCGGGAATGGCTTGGTTGCCTTCGCGGAAGGACGGGTCGGTTAGGGCCGATGTGTGTCTGCGACCACAATTCCGAATTCCGCATTCCGAATTCCGAATTAAACCGTGTGTTCTTTCAGATACTCAAAGATAACCGCTTTCTCCGAAAACGGCAGCTTTTCGCCCTTCACCTTCATGAACTCCTCGTGGCCCTTACCGGCGAGGATCAGGATATCGCCGGGCTCGGCGATTGAAAGCGCGTAGCGGATCGCCTCGGCGCGGTCGGGAATGTCGACGTGCTTGCCGCCGGCCTGTTCCACATAGCGCGCGATCTCCGCGATGATGTGGGCGGGATCTTCGAATTCCGGGTCGTCCGACGTGAGGATCGACAGATCGCACAGCGCGCCGGAGACGAGGCCGAGCTCCTTGCGGCGGATCTCGGTCCGCGAGCCGACCGAGCCGTACAGCGCGATGATGCGGTTGTGCTCGTAGGCGGCGGCGGTTTCGATGATGCTTTTGAGGCTGACGCCGTTGTGGGCGTAGTCGATGATGACGCTGTAGGGCGTGTGGGTCTCCAGCACTTCGCCGCGGCCCTTGACATAGACAGCTTTCAGCGCGGCCGCGATCGCGTCTTTGCCGCAGCCGAACCGCTGCGCGACGGCGGCGGCCGCCAGCGCGTTGTAGGCGTTGACGATCCCGGGCAGGGACAAAAAGAACGAGAGCGGCTCGCCTTTGAGCAGCGCGTCACACTGCAGACCCAGCCGGTGGCCGTCCTTGCTGCGCTCCGCGGAAAGCAGCCGGTAGTCGGCGTCCGGGGCGTAGCCGAAGGTCGCCTTTTCGCACGGGCAGCTTTGCGCGATCGTTTCGCTGAACGGGTCGTCCGCGTTGAGCAGCGCGTAGTCGCAATGGGAGAAGAGTTCCTTTTTCCAGTTGGCGTATTCCTCAAACGAGTCGTGCTCGTTGCTGCCGATATGGTCGGGGGAAAGGTTCGTGAACACGGCGGTGTCGAACCGCAGGCCGTCCACGCGGTGGAACTTGAGTCCGAGGGAGGAGACTTCGATTGCGGCGGCCTTGCAGCCCGCGTCCGCCATCATGCGCAAAAGCTTTTGCAGCTCGTAGCTTTCCGGCGTCGTGTTGACCGTCGGAAGGACCGTATCGCCGAACGCGGCGCCGACGGTGCCGATGATCCCGGTGGGGACGCCGGCCTTGTCGAGCACGGCCTTGACGATATGCGCCGTCGTGGTCTTGCCCTTGGTGCCCGTGATGCCGACGACTTTGATGTCGCGGCAGGGGTGACTAAAAAAGTTGCAGGAACAGACCGCGAGAGCCGCGCGCGTGTTTTCGCACCGCAGCACCGCCGCGTCGGCGGGTACGTCGATCGGCTTTTCGCACAGAAAGTTCCGGCAACCCGTGTCATAGGCGTTTTTGGAAAAGATATGCCCGTCGGTGCGCGCGCCGGTCAGGCACACGAAGAGGGTGTTCTCCTTGGCTTTTCTTGAATCGTAGGCGATGTCCGCGATTTCGAGCGATGGGTCAAAATCGCCCGAGACGGCGACGCCGCGCAATACTTCCTGCAGCTGCATAGGCTTCTCCTTCGGATCAAAGGTTTTCCGTTACGTCTTTGCCTTCGGCGAGAAGGCGGTCTTTTTCCTGTTTGAACGCTTCGCGCTGCGCCACCCAGCGCGCGCGGACTTCGGCCTTGTTCTTGCCGATCCGTCCCGTGCGTTTGAACGCTTCGATCAGCATCGCGGCGATCGCGCCGGCGGAGCCGAGGATCAGATCGAGCATCGTGTCGGTGAGGCCCTGTCCGTTCGGCTTGTGGCCGTGCTGCATCACAAAGCCGTAGAGCCGGTCCATCGTGAATTCATAGAACTCCCAGCCGACAAGCACCGTCACGGCGAAGCACAGCGAAAACACGGCGTGGACGGAGATCTTCAGCGGCCGCTTTTTGCCCTGCATCACGTCGCCGAGGAAATATGCGCCGTAGCAGGCGAGATAGCCGGCGAAGATGTGCTCCGGGACGTCGATATAGGGGAACGACGTCAGGGTGTTGACCGTCGTCCCGACGACGCAGGCAAAGCAGATGAAGCAGTTGAGCATCGTCTGCAGCCGGAAGGGGTAGCGCGTGATGAACGACTTGCCGCCGAGCAGCTGGAACAGATCCCACAGATGGGTGAACGCGATCGCGAAGCAAGCCTGGATGAACTGGGAGGTGTAGCCGGTACAAAGCGCAAGGCAGCCCCAGACGAACAGCAGCACCCGGCAGATCCACCAGATCCGTTCGTCCGCCTTCGGCAAGGGCGTAATTTCGTTGAGCTTTTTCATGCGGCGTCCTCCCTTCTTTTTCATAGGTATTCATGCTATTATAGCACGCGCGCGGACATTTTACCATAGGATTTGTAAATTTTCCGTGGCGAAAGCGGTTATTTTTTTATTTCCCTCTTGCACTCTCAGATGAATTATTATATAATACGATTGCAAAAAGCGGCCGAATATGCCGCGCAACAAGAAAGGACGAGAACAATGTCTGGTTTTGATCCCTCCGTGAAGAAAGGTATTGCCATTGCGGTGGCGCTGATTCTGGTGTTCAGCTTCGGCTACTTTATCGGCACGACCAATAATATCCAGATTAACCATAACGGCACCGTGACCGAAGCGCCGCAGACCGTGGAACCGGCTGCCGCCCCGACCGCGGCCCCGACTGCCGCGCCGACCGCCGCGCCGACGCCGGATACGAC
>CAMZEG010000125.1 GCA_947305635.1 uncultured Clostridia bacterium | reverse complement strand
GGTCGTGCAGGCATCCTGCGTATCGAAATAATCGAGGATGACCGCATAGGTGCGCTTGACGCGCTTTCTGCCCTCCCAAACATAGCTTTTAACCTTTTTGAAAACAAGGTGATTCTCAATAAACAATTCCGGATCGTCGGCATAGAACGCGCGGAACGCCGGATCAAACAAAGGCCGGTCTTCGCCGAGGCCGCTGCGCCATTGGTAATAGCGCCCGTAAACCGACCGCTCCCACTCGTCGTATGTGTTCATATAATCACTGTGGTTTTCGTAATCGTTCCAGTCCGGCGCCGCATACGGCGAAAAGGCCGCGGTCTCCGGCTGGGGTTCGGTCAAGGGTTCGGTCGGTTCTGTTGTTTCTTCCTGTGCCTGTGTGGTCGGTTCGGGTTCTGTCGCGTCCTCGGCCGCCGCGGGCAGGACAAAGACGGCGAAGCAAAGCAGCAAACCGAGCAGAATCAAAGCAAATCGTTTCATCAAAGATCGCTCCTTTTTCCGTGTTTTGACTTTCGTCTATAGTATAATGTCGAAATATGGCAAACCTTACAGAAAAAAAGTAAATTTTTTTGAAAAAAGTGAAAAAAGGGATTGAGGGAATAAGGGACAAGGGACTGAGGGATTAAGGGATTAAGGGACTAAGGGACAAGGGGTGCGTGGCAAGGCGGGCAATGGCGACCCCGCGGCGCGGGTGCTGTCTTTTTGCTGCGGCAATCTTCCCCGCGCAATTCCGAATTCCGCATTCCGAATTCCGAATGAAAAAAGCCGCCCGCGGGCGGCTTTTTTCTTACAGGTCCTTCAAATGTTTGCTGCGGCTCGGGTGGCGTAGTTTACGGAGCGCTTTCGCTTCGATCTGGCGGATACGTTCGCGGGTGACGTTGAACGCCTTGCCGACTTCTTCCAGCGTTTGCGGCGTCCCGTCTCTGAGACCGAAGCGCAGACGCAGCACCTCCGCTTCACGCGGGGTCAGCGTTTCAAGCACTTCGTTGACCTTGGATTTCAGGAAGGTCATCGCGGCGGCGTCGGCCGGAGAAAGCGCGTCCTCGTCGGGGATGAAGTCGCCCAGATGGCTGTCCTCCTCTTCGCCGATCGGCGTTTCGAGCGAGACGGGCTCCTGCGAAATGCGCAGGATGTCGCGCACCTTTTCCACGGGCATGCCCAGCTCGTCGGCGATATCCTCCGGCGTCGGGTCGCGGCCGTCGCGGTGCAGCAGCATGTTGGACGTCTTCTTCACCTTGTTGATCGTCTCCACCATGTGCACGGGGATGCGGATCGTTCTGCCCTGGTCGGCAATGGCGCGGGTGATCGCCTGACGGATCCACCACGTCGCGTAGGTGGAAAACTTGAAGCCCTTGGTGTAATCGAACTTGTCGACCGCCTTGATCAGACCGAGGTTGCCCTCCTGAATCAGGTCGAGGAACATCATGCCGCGGCCGACATAGCGCTTCGCGATTGAAACGACAAGGCGCAGGTTCGCTTTCGTCAGCCGGTCCTTCGCCTCCTGATCGTTGTCCTTGATCCGGATGGCGAGCTCGATCTCCTCTTCCGGCAGCAGCAGCGGGACGCGGCCGATGTCCTTGAGATAGACCTTGACCGGGTCGTCAATCACGATATTCTTGCTGTCGGTCGCGAGCAGGCTGCTGTCGTAGCCCTTCGGCATGTCGATATCCATCGAGATGGAGTCCAGCAGATCGTCGCCGAAGTCGTCGATGATCTCGATCCCGTGGCTTTCCAGCGTGGAATACAGCCGCTCGATCTCCTCGATGTCGATATCCGCTTCCACCAGCACCGTGTCGATCTCGGAAGAGTTGAGCTTGCCGGCGCTGACGCCTTTGTCGATCAACGCTTTGATGACGTTCTTTTTTTCGTTGCTTTCCATAAGCCTACATCCTTGCCTTTCTTTAGTTCGCCGCGTCCGGTTCGGTCACGACGGATTGTTTTTCTTTTTGTTCGGTTGAAACAGCGCCGCAAAGGACGCGTCGTCCAGCGTGCCGGCCTGTACGGTACGGCGCTGCTGCTTTTCGCGCTCGCTTTCGAGCACGGTGATACAGTCGTTCAGCTCCGCCTTGCTGCCGGGCAGCCCTTCGTCCGTTTTGCAGACGCCGACGAGCAGACTCAGCTCCTCGTTGGACAATTCGCCCGAAAAGACGCCGAAGTCGAGACTGCCGCCCTCTTCGATTCGCGCGCGCAGTACGCTGTATACGCGCCGGCACATCGGGTCGGGAAACGCCTCCTCCGTGAGCCTGTCGCGCACGGCGGGCAGAAAGTCCGGGTTGAAATACAGCAAAGACAGCACCCGCTTTTGCGCTTTCAGCGCGCGTACCGAGCCGCCGGACGAAGCGAGGCTGCGCGTGTTCGCCGGACGGTTCGTCTGGCCGTTCTGTTGGGCGCGGTTCTGGTTTTGCCGGAAGCGGCGCTGCCGGATCGCGCGGATCCGCGCTTCGATCGCCTGCTTTTCCACGCCCAGCTCTTCGGAAAGCCGGGAGGTGTAGATGTCCGCGGCAATCGAGTTGTTCACGTCGGCGAGCACCTCCGCGGCGGCGTTGAGATATTTCAGCTTGCCGTCGTCGGAATCGAGCGCGAGACCCTCGCGGGCTTTGAGGAGCTTGAACTCGATCTCGTTTTCCGCGCCGTCAATCAGCGAACGGAACCGCTCCGGCCCGTATTTCTGCAAAATCTCGTCCGGGTCCTTGCCGCCGGACAGGCGGATCACGCGGATCTTCGCGCCGATCGAGTTGAAGATGCCGATCGCGCGCTGGGTCGCCTTCTGGCCGGCTTCGTCCGCGTCGTAGCAAAGCAGAATCTCTTCGCCGTAGCGCGTCAGCAGATGGGCCATCTCGCTCGTCAGCGCCGTCCCGAGACAGGCGATGGCGTTGTCGAAGCCCGCCTGGTGCAGGGAGATGGCGTCCATGTAGCCTTCGACAAGGATCAGCGTTTTTTCCTTGGAATTCTTTGCGAAGTTGAGACCGAAGACGCCGAGGCTCTTTTTATAGACCGGCGTGTCGGCGGTGTTGACATATTTCGGTTTGCTGTCGTCAAGGACGCGGCCGCCGAACGCGACGACGTTGCCGCGCACGTCGATGATCGGGACGATCACGCGGTGGCGGAAGGTGTCGTAATAGGACGTCCGGTCATCCTTGACTTTGCGCTGCAGGAGGTTCGCTTCGAACTGCTCTTCGTAGGAATAGCCCTTTTGCCTGAGGTGGTCGCGCAGGGCGTTCCAGCTGTCGGGCGCGTAGCCGAGGCCGAACTTGGTGATCGTGCGCTTCTGGTAGCCGCGCGATTGGTAATAGCGCAGGCCGGCTTCCCCCGCCGGGGAAAAGAGCGTGTCGTGGAAGAAGCGCGCCGCCTCTTTGTTCATCTCATAGATCCGCCGCCGCTTTTCGGCCATCGAATTGTCGAAGCCGTCCGTCGGCATCACCATTCCGGCGCGGTCGCACAGAAAGCGCACCGCCTCGGTGTAATCGAGGTTTTCGATCCGGCGGATGAAATTGACGACGTCGCCGCCCGCTCCGCAGCCGAAGCAGTAGTAGCTCTGGTTATCGGGATAGAGCGTGAACGAGGGGGTCTTTTCGTTATGGAACGGGCAAAGCCCGACCAGATTCTTGCCGCGCCGCCGCAGCGGGACATAACCCGACACGATCTGCTCGATATCGCAGCGCAGGCGCAGTTCCTGCAGGAATTCGTCGCTGAATCGCGGCAAGGCAAAGACCTCCTTTCGGGAAAGGGATTGAGGGATTGAGGGAGTGGGACAACGTTCGCGCGGGAACACGGTTCGTTGTGCCGCGCCGTACCGGGCGCGCGCTGTCGACTGTCGACTGAACTGTGCACTGCGCACTGCGCACTGTGCACTGTTACTTTGTCCAGCCGGACGGGATAAAGTAGTCGCTGAAGGTTTTCAGCGCGTAGCCGTCGGTCATGCCGGCGATATAGTCGCAGGCGGCGCGCGGGGTACCTTCCTGCCACGCGATCGCGATATATTCGTTCGGCAGCTCGTCCGGATGGTCGACGAAGAACTGATACAGCTGCTGGATCATGCTAATCGCCTTTTTCTCTTCGCCCTTGCAGACGGGGTTGGTGTAGACCTTGGCGAACATGAACTCGTGCAGAATATCGAACGCCGCCTGCACCGCGGGGTCGAGCCGCAGCTCGTCCGATGAGTTTCGGATTGCGGAGAGAACGAGCGTGTTGATCCGTTTGCTCTTGGTTTCGCCGAGGATCCTTCGCACGTCGGGCGGGATATTATCTTCGCGCAGGACGCCGCCGCGGATCGCGTCGTCTATGTCGTGGTTGATATAGGCGATCCGGTCGGCAAGCTTGACGACCCGGCCTTCGAGCGTGTCGGCCTCCTTGCCGCGGGTGTGGCAGACGATGCCGTCGCGCACCTCCCAGGTGAGGTTCAGCCCCTTGCCGCCGTTTTCGATCCGGTCGACGACGCGCAGGCTCTGTTCGTAATGCTTGAAACCGCCGGGGAAGACACTGTCGAGCGCCCGCTCCCCCGCGTGGCCGAACGGCGTGTGGCCGAGGTCGTGGCCGAGTGCGATCGCTTCGGTCAGATCCTCGTTGAGCGCAAGGCCGATCGCGATCGTCCGCGCGATCTGGGCCACCTCGAGCGTGTGGGTCAGCCGGGTGCGGTAATGGTCCGAGTCGGGCGACAGGAAGACCTGGGTCTTATGCTTGAGCCGGCGGAACGCGTTGCAATGGATAATGCGGTCGCGGTCGCGCTGATAGGCCGTCCGCACGGCGCATTCGGGTTCTTCCCGTTCTCTGCCCCGTGTGTTCGCGCAAAGCATGCCGCGCGCGCCGATGGTCAGTTTTTCCTTTTCCAGCGTACGCAGTCTGATTTCGTCCAAGCGCTCACCGCCTTTCCTTCGCAGTTCGGTCCTTTATATCGTTTATACACGCATTTTCGCGGTATTCCCCTAAAAAAGAAAAATATTTTTTCAAAATCGCAATTATCCGTCGATCGGGGCGAAGGCTTCGCCCAGTTTGCGGCAGGCGCATTTGCCGAAAGAGGCGTCGACGACCTGCGCGTTCAGGCGGTCGAACTGTTCGCACGGGATCGAAAAGCGCAGCGTGACCGCGTCTTCGAACACCGTATCGGAAAGCACCGCACCCTCGCGCAGCAAGAGCGGCTGCAGCTTGCCGTAGAGCGTGTAGTCGCAGACAAGCTCCCCTTCGGCGCAAAGGCTCATCGTGACGATCCCGGCCTTTTCGACGGCGATCTTCGCCGTATTGCCGTAGGCGCGCACCAGGCCGCCCGTGCCGAGCAATATTCCGCCGAAATAGCGCGTGCAGACCACGACGCAGTCCGTCAGTCCCTCCTGCAAAAGGACGTTCAGCGCCGGGATGCCCGCCGTGCCCTGCGGCTCGCCGTCGTCGCTGTAGCGGCGGATCTGGCCTTCGCGCAGAGCATAGGCGTAGACGTTGTGGGTCGCGTCCCAGTGCTTTGACTTGATCGTTTCAATGAAGTCGATCGCTTCCTGCTGGGTGCTGACCGGTTTCGCGTAGCCGATAAAACGCGACTTGCGTTCGACGAACGCGTCGCTCGCTTCGCCTTTCAGCGTGCGGTACTCGTCCATGCCCGACGCCTCCTTTCCGTAAATTCATGGATAGAACGACTGCAAGAGGCGGTACATATGCACCGCCTCTTTTTCGAGTGTTCCTGCAATTCTTATTTGTTCTTTGCAAGGTTGAAACGCTTGTTGAATCTGTCAACACGGCCGCCGGTATCGACAAGCTTTTGCTTACCCGTAAAGTACGGATGGCAGTTCGAGCAAATATCAACACGCATGTCCTTTTTGGTCGAGCCAGTTTCGATCACGGCGCCGCAGGCACATCTGACTGTCGTCTGTTCATACTTGGGATGGAGTCCCTCTTTCATTGGTTTCACCTCTTCCT
>CAMZEG010000124.1 GCA_947305635.1 uncultured Clostridia bacterium | reverse complement strand
TCATCTATGTGAAAACGACCAACGCCGCCGGCGAAGAGGTCAAGGCCGCCGACGGGACGCGGATGCTGCTGTTCGGTACGGTCATGGCGGTGCTGTCGGTCATCTTCTATATGGCGTGCTACAAGACGACCAAGGAGCGCGTCCCCTCGGAAGAGGAACCGAACGTCGATCTCAAGAAGACCTACCTCGGTCTTTTGAAGAGCCGCCCGTTCGTCTCCGTGGCGCTCGCGGGCATCCTGATCAGCGGCCAGCTGCAGTTCGCCTCGCTGAACCAGTACCTGTTCAAGAACTACTTTGAAAACCCGAACCTGTCCGTAATCGGCACCATGGCGAACTACGCGCCGATGGTGGTCATGATTTTGCTCACGCCGCGGCTCGTCAAACGCTTCGGCAAAAAGGAGCTGGCGGGCACCGGCTCGTTCTTCGCGGCGGCGGCCGCCGTGGCGATGTTCTTCGTCACGCCGCACCTCGACCGTCACGGCGCGGCACCGGGCGTGTTCTTCGCGCTGCTGTTCGTCATCGGCTTCGGCTATTCCTTCGTCTCCATCACCAACTGGGCGGTCGTCGCCGACGTGATCGACTATCAGGAATACAAGACCGGCCTGCGCAACGAGAGTGCGATCTACGCGGTCTACACCTTCTGCCGCAAGCTGGGCCAGACGCTCGCCGACGTCGGCGGATTGTACCTGCTCGAAAAATTCGCGGGCTACGACGGCGCCACGATGAGCAACCTCGCCTATATCGACCAGCCCGCGCGCAGCGCGATGGTCAACACCGTTTCCGACGGCATTCTCTTCATCTGCACGCTGATTCCGGCCATCGTCTATACGCTCGTCTGGGTGCTGATGCAGTTTGGCTATCCGCTGACGAAAGAGCGGCTCGAACCGGTCTACGCTTACATGCGCGAAAAGCGCGGCGAAGTGATGCTCGAAGCGTAATACTGCGCAAAGAAATACAAATAAAAAACAGGATGCAGTTTGTTTTGCATCCTGTTTTCTTTGTTGTTGTTTTTTCACACTTTGTGAAATGGAGCAGTCCTTTTTCCGTTATCCGGCCAGCGCCTCCAGCCACGACAGGTTCAGATAGCCGTAGTTGCTCGGAATCTGGAACATCGAATCGGGCACGTCGCTCGTCAGCTTGGAAATGTAGGTGGAATCGACCGTGCCGTCGTTGTTGACGGAGTCCATACGGACCAGCGTGTCGCCGTCGAAGTAGTAGCGCATCTCTCCCTGGTCGTCCTTGATCGTCTCGCAGTTGAGCGTCTGGCCGTTGATCGTCGCGGTCGAGGTTTCGACCTTGCTGGTGTCGATCTCCTTGGCGAAGGAGCTCATCATCGAGCTCATGTCGAAGTCGTCGCCCATCATGTCTTCCGGCAGCTTCGTGTATTTTTTGAAGTCGTCGATGATCAGATAGGTCGTCTTGTCCTTCGCGAGATAGAGCATCTTGCACTTATAGTTCTGGATCTTCGTGTCGATCACGAAGTTGCCGTTCTTCGACGCGGCGGTGATCGGCGAATCGCCGAGCTCGGGGTCGGACGTTTTGAATTCCATCAGATAGGTGCCGTTCTTGAACATCTCCTGATACTTCGTGATCCGGTAGGTCTTCGGCGCGGCGGTCGTCGGCGCGGCAGTCTGCTCATAGTAGCCGGATCCGTTGCTGGTCGGCTGGGCCGCATTCGACGTGGTCTGCTGTCCGCCCTGCGACGTCGGCTGGTTGTTCTGCCCGCCCTGGGTCGTCGGCTGGTTGTTCTGGGTGCTCGGCTGGGTCACGCCCGTCACGTCGGTGTTGTTCGGCTGGGTCGTGGGGTCGGGAACCGTCTGGACTTCGCCGGTGAAGTTGTTGATGTTCGCCGATTCCGAGATATGTTCGCCGGTGTAGTTCGTGGGCAGATCGGTGATATCGACCTGTTCGTTGATCTGGCCGACTTTTTCGCCGATTTCGCCGTTCTCTTTGATTTCGGCGGCGTAGACGTTGCCCTGCTCGTCGGTCACGGCGGCAAAGGTCGTGCCCTCTTCATTGACGACGGCAAGGTAGGAGCTGCCCTGCGGGTCGGTCACATAGGCCTGGGTATTGATCTCGGGCTTTTTGCTGTGGAACAAAAAGAACCAGACCGAAACGCCGCCGATCACAATGACGGCGAGCAGGCCGAGCAAGATGCCCCGGATAATCTTTTTCATACGCGGATGCCTCCTCTGAATGGAATCTTTCCCATCATATTGGTTTCATTCTACAATGAAACTATGCCCATTTGTGTACAAAAGTGTAAAGCTTGTGTTAAATTATGCCTGCAGCAGGCGGTCGATCACCGGCTGCAGCGCGTCGGTATCGGCCAGTTCGATCGCGCCCTTGTCGGCGAGCGCGGGGGTGCGCGGGTCGATCGGCAGAGAGGCGATCACCTCGGTGCCGAGCGCGGCGGCGGCTTCTTTGGCCGTGCTTTCGCCGAAGATACGGTGCTGCTTGCCGCAGTCCGGGCAGGTGAAGAGACTCATATTCTCCACCACGCCGACAACGGGGACGTGCATCATGTTCGCCATATGCACCGCCTTTTTGACGATCAGGCCGACCAGATCCTGCGGCGTCGTGACGACGATCACGCCGTCCGGCTTCAGACTCTGGAACACCGTCAGCGGGACGTCGCCCGTGCCCGGCGGCAGGTCGACGAACATATAGTCCACGTCGCCCCAGGCGACTTCGGTAAAGAACTGCTGAATCGCGCCGCTGATCACGGGGCCGCGCCAGACGACGGGCGCGTCCTCTTCCTCCAGCAGGAGGTTGATCGACATCACGCGGATGCCGGTGCTCGTCTCCACGGGGATCAGGCCCGCCGCGTCCGCTTCGGCGCGGGTGTGCAGCCCGAGCATCTGCGGGATCGAGGGGCCGGTGATATCGGCGTCGAGCACGGCGGTCTGTTTGCCACGCTGCTGCATCGCCACGGCAAGCATGCTCGTGACGGAGGATTTGCCGACGCCGCCCTTGCCGGAGACGACGGCGTAGATTTTGCCGATGTGGCTGAACTCGTTTGGCTTCAGCGTCAAGTCGCGGTCTTTACAGTCCGCGCTGCAGGACGAACAGTCACCGTTGCAGCTACTCATAAAAAACACAACCTTTCGAAAACTACGTTCACTATAAAAGCAGTAATATAATTCTACCTTAAACGCGTCGGTTTTGCAATTCTTTTTTGAGAAAAAATGGAATCCGATCCAAAAAAGCGCACGCTCAAAGCCGCGGCTGCATATAGTATAAGGAAAAGGAGGGGTCGTTATGCAGTGCTGCACCGTGACGCAGCTGCGGGACAAGGAAGTGATCAGCACGAAGAACGGCTGCCGGGTCGGCTTCGTGTCCGACGTGGAGATCGACCGCAAGGAGGGCCGGCTGTGCGCGCTGCTGATCGAACAGAGCCGCCCGCGCGGCGCGCTGTTCGCAAAGCCCGAGCCGCTGCGCATCCCGTGGAGCGATATCGAGATCATCGGCGACGACACGATCCTCGTGCGCTTTTCTCCCCCGCTGCCGCCCACGCCGCCGAAGCCGGGGCTGTTCACGTTCTGAGCGCCGGACAAAAACGCCGCGGGATCATCCGCGGCGTTTTCTTTTTCTTTTTTACACAAAACGCTTGACAAACAAAGGGCAGCGCAGTATAATACGGTTGAAGGTTAGCGGTAGCTAATCATTATTTTCGGACAAAGGTTAGCGAAAGCTAATATTTTTTCGGATATCGGTTAGCAAAGACTAATTTTATTTTTGCGTATCGGTTAGCGGACGCTAAGTCCACGGCCGGAAAGGAGCGCCGTTATGTTACCTCTCTCTCTTGCGAATACAGGCGAGGAAGCCGTGATTCAGCGCATCAGCGGCAAACCCGAGGTCAGGCAGCATCTGGCCGACCTCGGTTTCGTAGTCGGCGGAAAAGTCGCCGTGATCACCCGCCTGGGCGAAAACGTGATCGTCAACGTCAAGGAAACGCGGGTGGCGATCAGCGCGGAGATGGCGCAGAAAATCATGGTTTGATTTTGCAATACAATCTTCCAAGAAGGAGGCTGAAGGATATGAAAACACTCAGAGACGTCCCGATCGGCGGCAGCTGCACCGTTGTCAGGCTGCACGGCGAAGGCGCGATCAAGCGCCGGATCATGGACATGGGCATCACAAAAGGCGTCGGCGTCTATGTGCGCAAGGTGGCGCCGCTCGGCGACCCGATTGAAGTGACCGTCCGCGGCTACGAGCTGTCGCTGCGCAAGGCGGACGCGGACATGATCGAAGTGGAATAAGCTGCGGTCAAAGCGAATACGGCAACAGAACAGGGACATCCGTCCTCAAAGAAAGGAACTTCACCATGGATATCAGAATCGCCCTTGCGGGCAACCCGAACAGCGGCAAAACGACGCTGTTCAACGCGCTCACCGGTTCCAATCAGTTCGTCGGCAACTGGCCGGGCGTGACCGTTGAGAAAAAAGAAGGCAGGCTGAAAAAGCACGACGGCGTCGTGATCACCGACCTGCCGGGCATCTATTCACTCTCCCCCTATACCCTCGAAGAGGTCGTCGCGCGCAACTATCTGATCGGCGAGCGGCCGGACGCGATCCTCAACATCGTCGACGGCACGAACCTCGAACGCAACCTCTATCTCACCACGCAGCTGACCGAGCTTGGCATCCCCGTCGTCATCGCGATCAACATGATGGACGTTGTGAAAAAGAACGGCGACAAGCTCAACGCCGCGGCGCTCGCCAAGCAGCTCGGCTGCAAGGTCGTGGAGATCTCCGCGCTCAAGGGCACGGGCGTCATGGAGGCCGCCGAGGTCGCCATCGAGATGGCGCAAAACGGCAAGACCGTCCCGATGCACACCTTCTCCGGCGTTGTTGAGCACGCGCTCGCGCATATCGAGGAGGCCGCCGTCCATAATCTCCCGGAAGAGCAGCAGCGCTGGTACGCGATCAAGATCTTCGAGCAGGACGACAAGGTGCTCGAACAGCTGAACATCCCGGAAGAGACGATGGCGCATATCAGAAAGGATATCGCGGCCGCCGAAACGGAGCTCGACGACGACGCGGAGTCGATTATCACGAACGAGCGCTATGTCTACATCGGTCAGGTCACGAAGGCCTGCTACAAAAAGGCCGGCGCGGGCCAGCTTTCCACGTCGGATAAGATCGACAAGGTCGTCACGAACCGCTGGCTGGGTCTGCCGATCTTCGCGGTAATTATGTTCATCGTTTACTGGATCGCCATGGTCGGCGTGGGCGCGCCCGCCACGGACTGGGCCAACGACGGCCTGTTCGGCGACGGCTGGCACCTGTTCGGTATCGGCACCTCGGCCTATGAAGAGGTCAACGATGAATACACCGACGCCCTGAACGCGGCGCAGGCCTTCCTTGAACTCGACCCCGAAGCGGAAGACTTTGACGCAGACGCCGCCAGGGCGGAGCTTGCGGCCTTTGTCCCCGCGGAAAAGACCGCCGCGATCGACGTGGAAGACGAAGAAACGCTGGAGGTCACCACACTGACCGCCTATTACGACGCGATTCCCGAAGACGCCGAAGAAGAAGAGACGGTCGGCAAGACCTTTGTGGAAGCAAGAGACTATTTTGCGGAAAACGGCTTTGAAGCGCCCGACCCCGCCGCATACGGCGTGTGGGTCCCCGGCGTGCCCGTTCTGATCGGCAATCTGCTTGAAAAGCTGAATGCCGCCGACTGGGTCAGCGGTCTGATCCTCGACGGTATCGTGGCCGGCGTGGGCGCCGTGCTCGGCTTTGTGCCGCAGATGCTCGTGCTGTTCCTGATGCTCGCCTTCCTGGAGGCCTGCGGCTACATGGCGCGTATCGCCTTCGTGCTCGACCGTATCTTCCGCAAGTTCGGCCTTTCGGGCAAATCCTTCATCCCGATGCTCATCGGCGTCGGCTGCGGCGTGCCGGGCATCATGGCCTCGCGTACCATTGAAAACG
>CAMZEG010000123.1 GCA_947305635.1 uncultured Clostridia bacterium | reverse complement strand
TCGCGAGGAAGAGCGTACACTCGTCGCTCTTGACCTTGACTTCCACGTAGTCGATCTCGGGATTGACGGCGAGGGCGACGTTCGAAGACAGCGTCCACGGCGTGGTGGTCCAGACGAGGATCTTGCTGTTTTTGCCCACGATGGGAAGCTTGAAGAACACGGAGTTGTGGGTGATGTTTTTATACGAGCCGGTCATTTCGTGCTCACTCAGCGACGTGCCGCAGCGCGGGCACCAGGGCATCGGCTTGTATTCGCGCTGGATCCAGCCGTTGTCGTCGCACTTTTTAAGGAAGTGCCAGATGCCGTCGATATTCGTGTCGGTGTTGGTAAAGTAGGAGTTGTCCCACTGCATCCACTGGCCGAGCCGCTTGCTCTGCTCTGTGATGATGCCGGAGAAGTGCTTGACACGGTCCTTGCACTGCTGGGTGAACTTGTCCATCCCGTAGTTTTCGATATCCTTTTTCGTCTCGAACCCGAGCTGCTTTTCCACCTCGACCTCGACCCAGAGGCCCTGGGAGTCGAAGCCGTTCTGGCAGCGGCAGTCGTAGCCGCGCATGGACTTATAGCGGATGAACGTATCCTTCAGCGTGCGGCCCCAGGCGTGGTGGATGCCCATCGGGTTGTTCGCGGTGATCGGACCGTCAATAAAGCGGAACATCTCGTGTCCGGCGTTCTTTTCCTTTCGTTTTTCGAAGCATTGGTTCTGTTCCCAGAACTCCATGATCTCATGCTCCATCTGAATAAAGCGGTTGCTTTTTTCCGTTTCAGCCATTAGAAAGCCCTCCGTTTTTGCCGTCCCGTTGAAACAAAACGGTCTAAAGATAAAAATATACCCATATATTATACTATAAGCCTTGCGAGAATGCAAGCGGAAACTTTCGTCAATTCGGCAAAAATGTCAAAGATTGTTTACAGTTTTTTCACCATCCGCGCCAACGGGCGGGTATAATAGTAAAAAGAAAAACCCGAAGAAAAGAGGGATGACGATGAAACGGTGCAGTCGGATCACGGCGATGGCGCTTTCCCTGGTGCTGCTCGTCGGCGTCACGTTTTTTGCCGGCGCGACCCGCGACGACGCGGGCGTTCCTTCCAGCGTGCAGGACTTTGTACAGATGTGTGGATAAATATAAGAATCCGAGCGCTTGACAAGGCGCTCTTTTTTTGTTATATTGACAGCAGTGTTTTTTCTTTTTTTGAAACGATGTAAAAAGAACGGGAGGGACGCGCATGACGCAGAAATCGAACCGGTCGCAGACCGTCATCATCCTGCTTTGCTGGGCGGCCTATACCGCCGCCTATATCGGCAGGCTGAACTTCAACGCCTATATTGAGCCGATCCGCGACCAGCTCGGCGCGACCAAGACGGAGCTCGGCGTCGTCAGCTCGTTTTTCTTTTTCTCCTACGGAATCGGTCAGCTCGTCCACGGCATCCTGTCGCGCAAATACAACACGCGCTGGTCGGTGCTCGTGGCGCTGCTCGGCTCCGCCGCCGTCAACGTCGCGATGACGCTTTGTCCCGGTGTCGCGGGGATGCGCTATGTCTGGCTGCTCAACGGCGCGTTCCAATCGATCCTCTGGAGTTCGCTGATCAAAACGCTGTCCGAGCGGCTGTCGGACGAGATGCTGCCGAAGGCGATCGTCGTCATGAGCACCACCGCCGCGCTCGGCACGTTCCTCGCCTACGGGATGTCGGCGCTGCTCGCGGCAAGGGGCACGGCGTACCGCTGGGTCTTCCTGCTCCCTGCGGGGCTGCTGACGGTCGTCGGAATCGCGTGGTTCATTCTGCTGCAGAAGGCGGACACCGCTCTGCGCGCGGACGACACGGCCTATGTCCCGCCGAAGAAGACGCGCCCGCAGCTGACGCCCGCGTTCGTCATTACGGCAGTCTGTCTGCTGTTCGCCGCGATCGCGAACGGCTTTATCAAGGACGGCGTGACCACCTGGACGCCGTCGATTCTCAAGGAAAACTACGGTCTGCCCGACTCGCTGTCGATCTTTATCACGGTGCTGCTGCCGCTGATCGCGATCTGCGGCGCGTGGTTCTCCACCACGCTGCACAAGCGCCAGAAGAACGCGTCCAAGCTCAACGGCATCCTCTACTGCGTGGAAGCGGTCGTGCTGCTGCTTGTGCTGTTCGTCACGCGGACGAAACAGACCGCGGGCAACCCCGTCTTCCCGGTCGCGCTGTTCGGCGTCTCCGCAATGCTGATGGCGGCCGTCAACAACGTGATCACGAGCATCGTCCCGATCTATCTGCGCGACAAGATGGACTCAGGGCTTCTTGCGGGCGTGCTCGACACGTTCTGCTATGTGGGCAGCACGCTGAGTACGGCGCTGCTGGGCTATATCGCCGACCACGGCTCGTGGGACCGCGTGTTTTTGTGCCTGTTTTTGTTCGGCGCGGCGGCCTGCGTCGCCTGCCTTTGCTCCGTACTGGTTGAAAAACGAAGCCCGGTCCTGACCGCCTGACGAAACGAAAAGGAGAAAAAAGATGAACGAAGGGTATTTTGACGGCTCGATGCCGCGCAACGTATTGGAATACTACCTCTCCCACGCCGCGAGCGCGCAGTGGATCTCGCAGAGCGACACACTCGACGACGATATCCGCGTGATTCTCAAGACCGGACTCAAGTTTCTCGGCCGCGCCGCCGGGATCTGGAAGGGCGACGGCGACGACGAGGGGCATTTCGCCAAGGTGAGGGCCGCGGCGGACAAGATTCACGCCGCCGACCCGGAGATTATATTGCAGGCGTGTATTTTTGAAGCGCTCTACCGCGAGGACGTGGAGCCGGTCACGGTGCCGCCTTGGGTGTTCGAAGCGTTCGGCCTGCCTTTTGAAGACCGCAAATTCAACTACGACGCCTGTATCTTTCCGCGTGACGCCGGGACGTGGGACTGCATGCCCGACATTTCGCAATTAGAAGCGCAGATGTGGTTCTACTACCGCGGCGTACGGTATATCGACGCGGGTTACGAGGCCTTCCACATGGGCCAGATCCATCTTTACACCGGGCACGACCGCGGCTACAAGGGCATCGGCAGGGTACTCTCCATGCTGCGCGATTATGGCAAAGTCCACGCGCGGCGCCACAAGGTGCTCTTCGACGCGCACTCGCATTCGCTTGTGGTCGACGGGAAGAGTCTGCTCGATTACAACGCGATGCCGCTGACGCGCTACCCCGTCCTCGACCGGCCGGGCGAAAAGCTCGTCCTCGTCCGCGAAGGGAAGTCCGGCGGCGGGATCTCGCCCGAAGGCGTCTATGAAGAGGCGCTGCCGTTCCTCTATGAATACGACAACTGGGGCGGCCGCGACAAATGGGCGTATGAGCACCAGACCTATGAAGAGCGCGCGTGGAACCAGTGGTGGGGCGGCGACCAGATCTCGTGGTTCGCCTGTCAGCCGGAGGAGGAGCGCAACAAGTTCCTCGACTACACGCTGAAATGGACGGCAGTCAACAACCCCGACGGCTTTTTTCTGTTCCCGCTGATGCGCGGCCTCGGCGAAGGCTGCGTCGGCGACGACCGACCCTACAAGATGAACAACCGCTCCGACGCGTGTCCCTGCGGCTTTGCACAGGAGGACGCCGCGGCAAAGCTTTTACACGAAAGCTACGGGAAATACCGCGCGTACTGCAACCCCTCGATCCTCGATTACGGCGGCAAAAACCAGGATGACCCGGCGACCGGCGTGCGCTACCCGGAAAAGGTCGTGCTTTACGGCAGCTTCCAGCCCTATGTCGGCGCGGTCGCGAACGATTCCAACAGCGAGATCACGCGGATGTACTATATCGGCGACGGGAAATACACCCTCTCGTTCGTGATACCCTTTGCGGGCGACTACGACTTCGCGGTCTCCGTCTGGGGCACGCTGTCCGCCTGTGTCAGCACGGCGCACCCCTTTCCCTTCTGCGGAACGGGCAACAAGGGTCCGCTGCATATTGAGCGGGACAACACGGTCGTGCGCGTGACGTTCGAGTATATGACGAATGAGATTGAAGTGGAAACCATTGCATAACAAAAAGCCGCCTGCGGGCGGCTTTTTTCAGTGGCCAGTGGCTAGTGCCTGGTGTCTGGTGAAAGTCGACAGTCGTCAGCGAGCGCAGAAACAACGCCGCGGTAAACCGAGCAATGGCGTCCCTCTCTGCGGCGCGGGTGTTTGCTTGCCGCCGCAGGAATCGTTCCCCGCGCAACTCCGAATTCCGCATACCTAATTAAAAAGCCGCCCGCAGGCGGCTTTTTTACGTTACGCTTCGATCGCATCGACGTCTTCGACGTAGGCGTTGATCCGTTTGTCGCGCATCTGCGCGAGCTCGTAGTACATCTGGGTCTCTCTTGCTTTGGAGAGCGGCCACATCAGCTTCGGGATGATGCCGAGGATGCTCGTCACGAACGGGACGATCGTGCACAGCGCGAACAGCCAGAACTTCGTGCGCTCGTCCTGCGTGCCGAACTTCGCGCCCTGGACATAGCCGATCTTTTTCATCACCAGCAGACGCACCGAGTTCATGCCGATGCTTTGCAGCTTGAGGACGAGGTTTTTCGCGACGCTGGTGGTCGCCTCCATACGGTAGCCGTGCTTCCATTCGCAGTAGTCCATCGCCTGGTTCCAAAGGTCGGCGTTGATGACTTTGTTGACGCCGAAGAGCATTTTCGCGAAGGTTTCGCGGAAGCCGTAGGCGACCAGCATCGGCCAGACCTTGAGGTAGTTCTTTTTGTACATGCCGAAGGCGAAGAAACCGAGCGTCACCATGTCGCCGTAGAAATCGGCGCCCGCCCACAAAAAGCGCGAGGAGAAGCGGCGGCGCAAAGGCGCGACGAACGCGTAACTGATCGAACCGACGGGGCCGGACACGAGGCCGAAGGCGGATTTGAGCAGATTGATCATGTGCGTGCTGCCGTGGACGTCGATCCAGTAGTTCTGCTCGTCCGTCCCGACGCCGAAGCCGCCGAGGAAGTCCGACAGGCACATCAAAAGCACCGGGTAGTTCGTGAACACGGCCTTCAGGCCCTCCTTCACGCTCGGCTTCTCGATCGACTGCGGCACACGCTCCTTCGACTGCAGGAAGAACCAGAACGTGAACACGCAGGAGACCACGCCGCAGCCGACGCCCATGCACATGAAAAGCGTGCGCAGCTTCAGGCTGATCCTGCCGGTGGTGATGAAATCGTAGAAGACGCCCATGAAATAGGCCGGCATATCCTCGCCCATGTAGCCCGTGAGCAGCTCGGCGAGGGTGATCAGCCGGACACGCTCGTTCGGGTTGGGCGTGATCGTCGACATATAGCCGCCGCGGGCAAGGCTCGTGAAGGTTCCGGCTGTCTCGGTGACGACGTTGAAAATGAAGTAGAAGACCAGTTTCGGCACATAGGTCCCGGCGGTGTTCGGGAAGAAATAGGGAATGAACCAGTAAAGCAGCCCGATCAGAGACAGCGGGATCTGCATCATCACAAGGTACGGGCGGAATTTGCCGATCCGCGTACGGGTGTTGTCGACAAGGCCGCCGATCAGAACGTCGTTGATCACGTCCCACACGCCGGTAAAGATGTTGACGATCGCCTCGACGCCGAAGTCGATCTTGACGACGTCCCATTTGTAGCGGGTGTTCCAGCCGCCGATGTTGAACGCGTTGGAAAAGTCGTTGAACAGGTAGGCGATGGTCTCCTTTGTGCCGACATAGTTATAGCTGCGGTAGATGTTGTCCTTGCGGTTCTGGATCTCCGCTTCGATATCGGCCGTCTGTGTTGTGGTCTGCTGCCGGGACATCGCGCTTCACCCCTTTCCGTTATATGATACCGAATCGCCGCCCGAAAAGCAAGTACCTATTGAAAAAATCCGCCCGCGGCGGATTATTTTCAGTGGCTAGTGGTTAGCGGCTGGTGTCTGGTGAAAGGATAATTCCGCATTCCGCATTCCGAATTAAAAAAGCCGCCCGCAAAGGTACCCCTTTCGTAAGGAAGTATGTGCCCTGAA
>CAMZEG010000122.1 GCA_947305635.1 uncultured Clostridia bacterium | reverse complement strand
GCGGATCTCGGCGCGCTTGATCTTGCCGCCGACCGTCTTCGGCAGCTCGTCCACATACTCGATTACGCGCGGATACTTGTAGGGCGCGGTCATCTTTTTGACGTGGTTCTGCAGCTCCTTCGTCAGCTCCGGAGAAGGGGTGTAGCCCTTCGCGAGGACGACGGTCGCTTTGACGATCTGGCCGCGGATCGGGTCCGGCGCGCCGGTGATTGCGCATTCGACGACGGCGTCGTGCGCGACGAGGGCAGATTCCACCTCGAACGGGCCGATCCGGTAGCCGGAGCACTTGATCACGTCGTCGTTGCGGCCGACAAAGCGGTAGTAGCCGTCACTGTCGCGCCAGAGGACGTCGCCGGTATTGTAGCCGACGCCGCCGAGCTTCTCCTCGGTCATCTCGGGGTTCTTGTAATAGCCCGTGAACAGGCCGACCGGGGGCTTGTGCTTGACGTCCATGATCGTCAGCGAGCCCTCTTCGCCGTCTTCGCAGACGTTGCCGTCCGCGTCGAGCAGCTGGATATCGAACAGGGGATTCGGCTTGCCGGTCGCGCCGGGGATCGGCTCGAACCATTCGCTGCCGAAGTTCGCCATCAGAACGGGGCCTTCGGTCTGGCCGAAGCCTTCGTAGATCTGGTGGCCGACGCGCTCCTTCCACTGCTTGACGACCTCGGGGTTCAGCGGTTCGCCCGCCGTCGCGCAGTGGTGCAGGCACGACAGGTCAAACTGCGAGAGATCCTCCTGCAGCATGAAGCGGTACATCGTCGGCGGGACGCAGAACGTCGTGACCTGGTATTTCTCTACCTTGGAAAGGAGGTTCTTCGGGTTGAACCGGCCGATCATGTCGTAGCAGAAGATCGTCGCGCCGCAGATCCACTGGCCGTAGATCTTGCCCCAGCCGAACTTGGCCCAGCCGGAGTCGGACACGCTCATATGAAGCTTGTTCTCCTCCACATGCTGCCAGTACTTCGCCGTGACGATATGGCCGAGCGGGTGGGCGAAGTTGTGCTGGACGAGCTTGGGCATGCCGGTGGTGCCGCTGGTGAAATAGACGAGCATCACGTCGTCCCACTTCGTCGCGTCTTCTCCCGTCGGGCGGGGGAGGACGTCGCTTTGCTTTTCCATCTCCTCGTGCAGGTCGAGCCAGCCGTCTCTCTTGTCTCCGACAAGGATCTTGTTTTCGAGCGAGGGGATCTCCGGCGCAGCCTGTTCCATCTGGCCGACGACGAACGCGTCGTCGACGCAGACGACCGCCTTGACCTTCGCCGCGTTGCCGCGGAAGACGATGTCCTTTTTTGTCAGCTGGAGCGTCGCGGGGATGAGGATCACGCCGAGCTTATGAAGCGCCGTGGCGCAGATCCAGTATTCCCACCGGCGGCGCAATATCATCATCACGACGTCGCCCTTTTTGAGGCCGAGGCTCTTGAAAAAGTTCGCGACCTGATTGGAAAGCCGTTTGATATCGGTAAACGTAAACGTCCGCGCTTCGTCGTCCTCGTTGACCCAGAGCAGGGCGCGCTTGTCCGGCTCCGCTTCGGCCCAGGCGTCGACGACGTCGAACCCGAAGTTGAAGTCCGCGGGCACGTTGATCGTGAACTTTTCGCGGAACTCCTCATAGCTCGAAAACTCGATTTGCGGGAGGTATTTTTTCAGCAGATAGTCCAAAATGAAACCACTCCTTCTTGCCGCGCTTATTCGGCGATGACGGTCAGAAACCGCGCCTTGACGTCGGAACCGCAGCGCTGGCCGTGCGGAATCGTCGGGTTGAAATAGATCGAGTCGCCGGGATACATGGTGATCTCCTTGGTGCCCAGCGTGATGATGACCGTGCCCTCGAGCACAAGGTTGAACTCCTGCCCGCGGTGGGAGATCAGCTTTGCCGGGACGTCGGACGGGTCGAGCGTGACGAGCAGCGGCTGCATGATCTTGTTGCCGTAGCGGTAGGCGAGGTCTTCAAAGTGATATTCCGGGTTGCGGTTGGTCTCTTTTCCTCCGCCGCGCCGGATCAGCTGGTAGGTGTCCAGCCACGCGGTGTTGCCCGTGATAATCTCGGCGAAGTCGACGTTGAACTTCTGCGCGATCTCGTAGATCACGCTGATCGGGACGTCCTTGCCGTTTTCTTCATAGGAGGCGTAGACCTCCGGCGTGAGGTTCAGCTCCGCAGCGAGATCTTCGATGCTGTAATCGCTGACTTCGCGCAGCTCGCGAAGGCGCGCGCCGATTTCCTGATAGTTATCCATAAGCTGTTCTCCTTAGTTGGCGTGCCGGTTCAGACCAGCGCGCACAGATAATCGAAGTTGTCGACCCAGTTGTGCATGTAGTAGTTGCGGCAGCGGAAGAGGACCGCCGTGTCGCTGATTTCCATCACGAAACCCAGCCCGTTGACCGCGTAGTCCGCCGGCCAGTTCGGCATCAGGTAGGACGGCAGATTCAGATAGTGCACGCCGTTGACGCAGGTATAGGTCGGGGTCGCGACGTTGTTGGAAAGGCCCTTGTGCAGATGGCCGGACAGGCAGAAGACGTTGTCGAACTGTTCGAGCGTCGTCTGGATTTTGCTTGTCCACGGCTCTTCGGTGCCGCCGTCGGGATAGAAGTTTTCTTCCCCGTGGATCCCGGCGAGGGGGACGTGCAAAAGCACGAACATCGGCTTGCCGCTCTCGCTGTACTTCGCCAGTTCGTCAGAAAGGAACTGCAAGGCTGCGTCGCTGTATTCCGGGCGGTCCCAGTTGTCCGCGCTCTCGTCGTTGAGACAGATGAAGGGATAGCCCTGCACTTCAATTGTATAGAACGGGTGCTCCAGATTGCAGCCGAGATAGTCGTTGCAAAGCGAAACGAAATCCGCGAGCGCTTCGGGGTTCATCCGTCCGCCGTCGGCGTCCTTCGCGTGGCCGATGTCGTGGTTGCCGGCGATGACGACGGGCGTGACGCTGTCGGGGATCTCTTCGGTCGTGATCTCGAAGAAGCGTTCGAGCGTCGCCTTGTCGCCGTAGTTCGTCAGATCACCCAGAACGGCGATGCCGTCGGGCGACTGGCGCAGCATATCCTGATAGCAGTTGCGCAGCGCGAGCTGCCCCGCGGGAAGACGGCCGTCGATATGGACGTCGGAGACGAGGGCGACGGTGCAGCGGGTTTCGCCCGGATCCTTGGTTTTGTTGCCGTTCGTGAACGGAATCAGCGCCATGAGAAAGGCGAGTATCATCGTGAAATAGCGGCGCAGCAAGACTTTGACATTCTCCATATCGAGTTCATCCCTTTGGTAAAACAATTTCTATTTATAATACAACGATTTTTCCGGCTTGTCAATGAGGACGGGCGTTTTTTATTGCGCGAAAGCGCCGGAAGAAAAAAACAGGACGCTGGGGTGCGTCCTGCGTGAATGAAACCGTTATTGCGCGATACAGGCGGCGAGGGTGATGTTGTTGCCGCTCAGCAGCCTGTATGTGACCTCAAGGTCGCTCTCTCCGTCCGCCTCGATCGTGACGAGGCGGTAGTAGTTGCCGCCGATATCGCCGAAGGAAAGGGTTTTGACGTTGCCGCTGCGGTCGCGGACGGTCAGCGCGCCGACCGACTTGTAGCCGCCGGCATAGAGCCGGAACGTCTCGTGCCCGCGCGCGTGCAGCGTCAGCGTGAAGCTGCGGTTGGAGACGAGCCCGCAGGTCGTGCTGCCGGTTTCCGGGGCGTCACCGCCGATCCAGCTGATGGCGTAGTTGTCGTCAAAGAGGTTCTGCTCTCCGCCGACTGTCACGTCGCCGACGCTGCCGTCGCCGCGCTGCTTTTTCACGGCGTCAAAGCTGCCGTTGATTGCGAAAACGGCGAAGTCGCGGCAATGCGGGTCGACTGTCAGGGCGGCGTTCGCCTTTTCGAGCGGCTGCGCGGTAAGAGACAATGCGGCTGCGCTGCGGTCGTAGTCGTTGTTGACGCCGTCCTGTGGGGCGTTTTCAAAGGTGAATGTGAGCGTCTGCGTGTCCTTGACGGGCGCGTCGAAGGTCAGCTCATAGACGTCCGCGTCCCGCGCTCCGCCCGTGATCGCGAGCGGGTCGGCGGTTTTGTCCTGCGCGATCGTCTTCCGGTCGATCGCTTTGCCGTTGAGCGTCGCTTCGAGCAGTTTGCCCCAGCCTGCGCGGCTGTGGACGCGGACGGTCCAGCTGCGCTCTGAAAACGCGCGGCTGCCGTCGAACGTGCCGTTCGCGGGGGCGATCGTCAGCGTCTGGGTCCTGCCGCCGGAAAGGGCAATGTCCGTCGTGCGGAAGGCACCGTCCTTATAGGCGACGGTGGTCACGTCGTCCTCATAGAGCGTCGTTTTGCTCTCGCCGTCGGCGCCCGGGAAGACTTCGAGCGTCAGGTGGCGCCAGTCCTTTTCGCTCGTGTTTTTCATGTTGTCCGCGAGGGCGAGGACGCTGCCGGCCTTCACGAAGATCGGGGAGGTCTCCAGTTCGTGGCTGACGGTGACGGTTCGCGGGCCGACAACCGTTTCGCCCGTCCAGACGTCCGTCCACGCGCCGTCCGGCAAAAAGACGTCGCGCGTCACGGAGCCCTTGCCGAAGAAGGAGACGAAGACATGGGCGTGGTTGTTGCCGTCGCAGAACTCGATTCTGATATCGTGGGTGCTGTGGGCGGGGATGTAGTCCGTCGCGAAATAGGTGTTGAACGTGTCCCAGCCGTCGATCACCTTTTCTCCGTCGAGCCAGATGCGGATCCCGTCATCGGCGTAGGCGGTCAGATAGACGGGGCTGTCTCCGGTCGTGAGCTGACCCGTCCAGCGCACGGAAAAGTAGTCGGAGACCGAAAGGCCCGGCGGGGCGTTGTAGCCCCAGTCAAAGTAGACGTTCTTGTCCTGCCAGACGACCTCCGGTTCGCCCGAGAACGTGTCGTTCGCGAAGTATTCGCCCTTGAGGCCGGGCTTGCCGTCGCAGGTCAGCGTGCAGTCGGCCGCGACGGGGCTGCTGTCGCTCAGCGGGGCGACGAGGATGCTGTCGCCGAGCAGGTATTCGTCGTTGCGGTCGCTTTCGGCGTACTGCGGATAGCTGACGTCCAGCCGCCTTAGCAGCGGCAGGCCGGTTTCGTAGTTTTCGTGCGCGAGCGCGTAATAGAGCGGCAGCAACCGGTAGCGCAGGTCGACGTATTGGTGCGTCACCTCTTCGGCGGTCTCGCCGTACAGCCACGGCATGCGGGAAAAGGGCTTCGTGCAGTGCACGCGCATGATCGGGGACAGGGCGCCGTACTGGATCCAGCGGACGTACATCTCGTCCGTGACCGTCGAGGTGTGGCCGCCGAGGTCGGAGCTCGTGTAGGGAAGACCGACTTCGTTGCCGAGCAGCACCATGTTTTCGATCTCCTGCGCGAGCGACGCGTTCGAGGTGCCGATGTCGCCCGTCCACTGCAGCGCGTAGCGATGGGCGGCGAGCTCGCTCGGGTATTCGAGCGTCCCGTTGCCGACGCCGTCGACGTTCGCCATGATGATCGGGCGGCGGGCGGCTTCGCCGCACCTTGCGGCGTCCTCATAATATGACTTTGTGATCCAGTGATAGGCGTACATGCCGGTCGTGTAGATCGAAAGGTCCTCGTGCACCGGCTTGAGGCTCGTCCACCAGTTGCGGTCGTACCACCAGTAGTCGAGGCCTTTTTTAAGGATCTTCTGGAGATTCGTCGTGCGGTAGAAGATCTCGTATTTATCCAAAAGGCTCTCGCTGCCGCTCGTCGGCTCCGGGTGGTCGTTGAAGACGAGAGACACGCCCGCGTTGTGCGCCTTTTTCGCGAACAGCTCGAACGTCGGGAAGAGCGTGCGGTTGATGTTGTAGCCCGTGCCGCCGGTGGAGATGCGCCAGTCGGTGTCGATCACGAGCACGTCGAGGGGATAGCCCTTGGCGTAGTAATCCTGGATCTGCTGCCACGCGGTCTGCTGGTTGTATTCGTAGTAACGCGAATCCCAGTAGCCGAGGAGGTTCAGCGGGAGCATTTCGGTTTTGCCGCAAAGGTCGGTGAAGTCCTTTGTAAACGTTGCGTAGTTCCCGCCCGGCAAAAAGACGAACACGTCCTGCGCGTCGTTTTTGAGATCCCAGCCGTTGTTTTCATAGAAGTTCT
>CAMZEG010000121.1 GCA_947305635.1 uncultured Clostridia bacterium | reverse complement strand
CGACCGCCTGCGCCCGCTGATCAGGATGCTCGGCAAAATGATCAACGGCGTGACGTTCAAAGGCCTCGCGAAGATGTTCTTTTTGCAAAACAAGGTCGACCCGTCGGTCGCGGACCGCAAAGTCCGGGACTTCATGGTCGAGCTGGTCTCCAACATGTATTCCGGCATCCGCCAGTTCCCGCCGGAATCGAAGGAGTACCAGGCCTTTATGCCGATTGTCAAACGCATCGGCAAGGTGATCCGCCTGACGGACTATTACGGCGTCAAGGCGGAACTGAGCGATCTGTTCGAAGATCTGCTCGCCAACGTCAACGGGTTCGACAACACGAACGCCTTTTTGCCGTTCTGACAAACGACGCTGCAGCCGCCGCATGAGGCGGCTGTATTTTTCAAGGAGGAGTTGCCATGCTGCTAGACAAGATCCCGAAACGCCGTCTCGCGGCGCTTACGTCCCTCGGCGGGGCGCTGCTTGCCGCGCTGAAAGCGCTTTTCGCGCTGGAGGGCAAACGCTTTCTCGCGCTTCTCGTCGCGTTTTTCCAGCTTTGGGGCGCGGCGCTGTTCGACCTGCCCGTCAAGCCGTATAAAAACGAAATCGACATGTCGCAGTTTGTGCTGGTGTTCGAAGACGAGTTCGATTCCGGCTTTGACGATACCGTCTGGCAGGGGCACTACGTCTACGGCGACAGCGACACCCAGCCGCGCGACACCGCCTATTGGAACCGCGACCAGGTCAGCTTCACCGACGACGGCTGTCTGAAGATCACCGTGGCGTATAAGGAAGACGGCCCCGCCGGCGCAGGCTATTATTCCTACGGGATGGAGACAAACCCGAACAAGAACTACAACGGCCGCCACGAGGGCTACGAGCAATTGTACGGCTACTTTGAGGTGCGCTGCATCCTCCCGAAAGGCGCGGGGCTGAACCCGGCGTTCTGGCTTTTGACCGACGGGATGTGGGCGGATGACACCGACGGCGGCGTCTCCGGCGCGGAGGTCGATGTGCTGGAAACGGGCACCGACTTCGACCAAAAAAGCAAATACTACGAATCGATCTTCCAGAC
The DNA here is from genome assembly GCA_947305635.1 of uncultured Clostridia bacterium. Classification (GTDB taxonomy): domain Bacteria; phylum Bacillota; class Clostridia; order Oscillospirales; family Acutalibacteraceae; genus UBA6857. The sequence goes on along the minus strand of CAMZEG010000121.1, from coordinate 5,034 downwards.
CGTCCATGTCGACGCCTACGGCGACGCACACCGGCAGGAGATTCAGGGCTGGTTCTATGCCGTCGACCCGTATAATCAGTTCAACACCTACGGTGTCGCGTGGAACGAGGACGAATATATCTTCTATGTCAACGGCGTGGAAACGGCGCGGACCGATTTCGGCGGCGTGTGCCGCGTCCCGCTGTATCTGATTCTGTCCGTCGGTGTGAACGAAAAAGTCGCGGGAAATGAGTATCTCCCGTCCGCGTTCGTCGTGGACTATGTGCGGGCGTATCAGTACCGCGATCTGCTGATCGCGAAGGATTGACAAACGCGCCGCTTTGGGGTATACTGTTTGCAGCTTTTTGGAGAAGGGGACGGCAATATGTCGGAAATCAATGTAATCTCTCACCGCGGCGCCAACGTCTACGCGCCGCAGAACACGCTGCCCGCGTTCGCGCGCTCGCTTGAAATCGGCGTGGACGGCTTTGAAACGGACGTCCATCTGTCGCGGGACGGCAAGCTTGTGCTGTGCCACAACTATACGATCGACAAGACCTCCAACGGCAAGGGCAGCATCTCGCAGATGACGCTCAGCCAGCTGAAGGAATACGACTTCGGCACCTATTTTTCCCCGAAGTTCGCCGACACGCGCATCCCGACGCTGGAAGAATTCCTCCAACTCATCGTCGACGCAGGCGGCGTCAAGGTGCTCAATATCGAACTCAAAAGCCCGCGCGCGAACGAGACGACCATCGTCCGCGACACGATCAAGATGGTGAAGGAATTCGATCTGTTCGACAGCCTGATCCTTTCGTCGTTCGACCCGAAGCTGCTGGTGGAAGCGAAGCAGGTCGACCCCGCGGTCAAGACCGGCTTTTTGTACAGCCCGAACAGCAAGGTGATCTTCCGCGTGTTCCGCAACCCGCTCGACGTGGCGAAGGAACTCAAAGCCGACGCGCTGCACCCGTTCTCGATGTACGTCAACGCCGACCTCGTCCGCAAGACCCACGACGCGGGGATGCAGATCAATATCTGGACGGTCAACAGCCCGCGCGCGATCAGGCGCTTTGCCGCGCTCGGCGTTGACGCGATCATCACCGATTATCCCGACGTGGTCCGCGGCGTGCTGGAAGCGCACAACTTCCGCTGAACGGAACAGATAAAACGAAGATGAAGCAGGGGACGGCGCGAAATCCGGCCCCTGTTTTTCCTTTCGGACATTTTTTTATCTGAGCTATTGACATTTCAGAAAAAATAGTGTAAAATACCTCTCGCAACCGAAAACGAGGGTATAGCTCAGTTGGTTAGAGCGCTTGCTTGACATGCAAGAGGTCGGTGGTTCGAGTCCACTTATCCTCACCAGAAAGGCACCTTTGAAAGGTGCTTTTTTTCATAAGAAATCAGGAGGAACGCCCATGCACATCCCGCTTGCCGAAAGCCAACAAGTCGCAATCGAGCCGTTTGAAACGGCGCTCGCGCAGTCGCTGGTGCAGTCGCATATCGCCTACGACGTGCGCGACTGGCTCTATGTGCCGAACCACTACGCCGAATACCGGTACATCCTCGGCACAACGGGCAGCCGCCCGCTGATCTGCGTCGGAATCAACCCGTCGACCGCCGCGCCGAACGACCTCGACAACACGCTGAAATCCGTCGAGCGCATCGCGCTTGCCAACGGGTTCGACAGCTTTATCATGTTCAACGTCTATGCACAGCGCGCGACCCGCCCGACCGACATGGACCGCGAACGCAACGATCTGCTCCACCGCGAAAACATGCAGGCGTTCGATTATATCCTTTCGCTCTATGACGGCGCGCACCCGGCCGTCTGGGCCGCGTGGGGGAACATCGTCGAGCTGCGGCCGTACCTCAAGGACTGCCTGCGCGACATGGTGGAGATCGGACAGAAGCACGGCGCCCGGTGGTTCACGAGCGGCGCGATCAGCATCAAGGGCCACCCCCACCATCCGCTCTATCTCAAAAAAGACAGCCCGCTCGATCCGTTCGATATGGAAGCCTATCTCGCAACGAAACTATAAAAAGACATAAACCCGTCGCCCTCCCTCATACACTGTTGTTGAGGAGAGATGGCGATGGGTCTTTTTACGGAAGAACGGGCCAAACAGCTCGGCACCTTTATTGCGGAACAGGGGGCGACCGTCCGTCAGGCGGCAAAACGCTTTTCCGTCGGCAAATCGACCGTCCATGTGGACGTGACGCGCCGGCTGCGGACGGCGGACCGCGACCTGTATGACCGCGTACGCGCCGTTCTGGACGAAAACAAGCGCGAACGGCATCTGCGCGGCGGGATCGCCACAAAAGAAAAATACCGCGCGGCGCGCGGCGAAGACGGGGATTGACAAAATGGGTCAGGCGGAAAGCCTGGCCTGTTTGCGGCCGAGCAGCTGCATCAGCACAAAGCCGAGCAGCGCGAAAAACAGCAGATAGCAGGGGAAGAGCCGGATGTCGATATGCTGCGCGATCAGCCCGAACACGGGCGGCATCAGCGTCGAACCCGTATAGGCGAACGCCATCTGCACGCCGACGACGGCCTGCGAGTTTTCGCGGCCGAAGACGGTCGGCGTCGCGTGGATCACGGCGGGGTAGACCGGCCCGCAGCCGAAGCCCGCGACGGCAAGCCCCGCAAGGCAGAAGAGCGGCGTTTGAAACGGCAGAAAGATCAGCCCGATTCCGCAAAAACAGACGATATATCCGAGCCGGATCATCTTCCGGTCGCCGAGGCGGTCCGCGAAAAAGCCTGTGATCAGCCGCGAGAGCGTCAGCCCGAGATAGAACAGCGAAGCGAACACCGCCGCGCGCTCCTCGGTCAGGCCCCGCGCGTGCACGAGATAGCTGCTCGCCCAGGCGAACGCGGTCGACTCGATCGTACAGTAGGAGAAAAAGCTGAAAAGCACATAGAAGATTCCCGGCAGCGCAAAGATCTGGCGCAGCGTTTTCGGGGCGGTGCGGACGGCTTCGGCCGATTCTTCCGCTTTGGCGCGTGTCCAGAGCGGCAGGCTGCAGAACAGGACGACCGACAGCGCCGCCTGGATCAGCCCGACGGTGAGGTACCCGCGGTCCCACCTGAGGTCCCGCGAAAGCCAGAAGCCCATGATGTACGGGCTGATGCTCGCGCCGAGGCCCCAGAAGCAGTGCAGCCAGCTCATGTGCCGCGAAGAGAAGTGCAGCGCGACAAAGTTGTTGAGCGCCGCGTCCACCGCGCCCGCGCCCAGGCCGAGCGGCACCGCCCAGACGACGAGCATCCAGAAGCTGCCCGCTGTGGAAAAGCCGAGCAGCGCGAGCGCCGTCAGCGCGACGCTGCACGCCGTGACGCGCCCCGCGCCGAAGCGAAAGGTCAGCCGGTCGGAGCAAAGGCTCGCGAGAATCGTGCCGCCGGAAACGGTCATGGTGACAAGACCCGCCCAGGAGAGGGGAACGTCCATCTGCGTCTGCAGAATCGGCCAGGCCGCGCCGAACAGCGAGTCCGGCAGCCCGAGGCTGACAAAGCTCAGATAGATGATGCAAAGCAGCAGCGTCACAGCGACCCCTCCTTTCCGCACGTCGATTTATAGTGAAAAGTATAAACAAAAATCCCGGCGCTGTCAAGCGGCGGGATTTTTGTCGGTATGAGGGAATAAGGGACAAGGGATTAAGGGATTAAGGGATTAAGGGATTAAGGGATTAAGGGATTAAGGGACTAAGGGACTAAGGGACTAAGGGACTAAGGGATTGAGGAATTGAGGGGCGTGGGTCGCCAGTGGCGACCTTTGCGGCATCGCCGCAAAAGCGCCGACCGAGGCGGGAGCCGAGAATTGAGGGACTGAGGGAATTCCAAATTCCACATTTCACTCCACACTGCACACTACAAAGCCTGATGCGCCTTCACCTTCTGCAGCGCGCCTTTTTCAAGCCGCGAGACCTGCGCCTGCGAGATGCCGATCTCCTTCGCGACCTCCGTCTGCGTCAGACCGCGCATATAGCGCAGCGACAGAATGTGCTTTTCGCGCTCCGGCAGATCGCGGATCGCCTGCTTGAGCATCATCTCGTCGATCCACTGCTCGTCAGAGTGGTTGTCGCCGATCTGGTCCATCACATAGATCGTGTCGCCCGCGTCGGAATAGACCGGCTCATACAGTGACACCGGGTCGACGATCGCTTCGAGCGCGAGGACGACCTGCTGCTGTTCGGCGCCGATCGCTTTTGCGATCTCCTCAATTTTCGGTTCGCGTCCGGTCTCGCGCTGCAGCGCCTCCTTCGCCTGCATCGCGTGGTACGCCAGATCGCGGATCGACCGGCTGACGCGGACGGGGTTGTAGTCACGCAGATAGCGCCGCACTTCGCCGATGATCATCGGCACCGCGTAGGTCGAAAAGCGGACGCCGAGCGTCGTGTCAAAGTGGTCGATCGCCTTCATCAGCCCGATGCAGCCGACCTGAAAAAGGTCGTCCGGGTTTTCGCCCCGCGCGGAAAACCGCCCGATGACGCTGAGCACCAGCCGCAGGTTGCATGTGATGAGCCGGTCGCGCGCCGCTTTGTCTCCGCGGGCCGCCCGCTGCAGCAGCGCCGTTTTCTCTTCCTCGCCGAGCACCTCCAGCTTCGCCGTGTCGATCCCGATGATCTCGACCTTGTTTTTCTGCATCCCATCATCTCCCGCCTTCAGTATGGACGCGCCGCGCGCGCGTTAAACCGGCGGGGGAGGTTGAAATCTTTGGAAAGATGTGATATAATAACTATAACTACGATTCTTTCCGCTTGAGGGAGGTATCTCGATGAAGTATCAGATCAAAAAACTGGAAGCGAACAACTTCGACCTGTTTGAGCAGAACAAGCTGCCCGGCCGCGCCTACGCGATCCCGTACCGCGACAAGGAGCGTCTGCTGCGGCAGGACGCGACGAGCGAGCGCTTTGAAAGCGACCTTGTCACGGTGCTTTCGGGCGAATGGCAGTTCCGCTATTACGAAAAGATCTCGCGTCTGCCGACGCATATCGACACCGATAATCTGTCGTTCGACACGTTCTCCGTGCCGTCCACGTGGCAGCGGACGGGCTATG
>CAMZEG010000120.1 GCA_947305635.1 uncultured Clostridia bacterium | reverse complement strand
CCGCGGCGCTCGCCGTGATGGCGCTGCTCGCGGCCGCGCTGTTCATCGGGCTGCACTTGTGCGGCGCCGGGCAGTACTCTCTGCGGTCGCGCGGCCTGCTGCTGCTGGGTCTTTTGCCCTTCTTTGTGCGGTTCGAACGAAGGCGGCCCTCCGCGCGGGCGATCGCCGTTCTCGCGGCGCTGTGCGCGCTGGCGATTGCCGGCCGCGCCGCGTTCTTCATGCTCCCGCAGTTCAAGCCCGTACTGGCGATCGTCATCCTTGCCGGGGCGGCGCTCGGCGCGGAGAGCGGCTTCCTTGTCGGCGCGGTGACAATGCTGCTGTCGAACCTCCTGTTCGCACAGGGGCCGTGGACGCCGTTTCAGATGTTCGCGATGGGCGCCGCGGGCGCGCTCGCCGGTATCCTCGCCCGCCTTGGGGTGCTGACCGGGCGGCGGCTGCCGCTTTGCTGCTTCGGGGCGTTTGTCGCCGTCTTCCTGTACGGCGGGATCATGAACCCCGCCGCGGCGCTGCTTTGGGGGGGCGAAGCGCTGAACCGCGCCATATTGCTCAGCTACTACGCGACAGGCCTCCCGCTGGATCTGATCCACGCGGCGGCGACCGCACTGTTTCTGTGGGTGCTCGCGCCGACGATCCTCACGCAGCTGACGCGCCTGCAGACGAAGTACGGACCTCTGATATAAAAAAACGCCCTGCGGGGCGTTTTTTTAGTGGCTAGTGGTTAGTGGCCAGTACCTAGTGCTTTTTTCAGTTCATTTTCAACCGGGAGATGTCGAGGCGCGGATCGTCGACGATGATCAGGCGTTTGATCAGCGTGTAGGTCAGCGCCGTAAAGCGTTCGCGCGGCATCGCCTCCGGGTCGTGCAGGTAGCGGTTGAGGATCCCGTAGAACCCGGCGGACAGGAACGCGTAGAAGTAATCGTACCCCTCGCGGTAGGTCGTTTTGTTGTAGGCGGAAAAATACTGGAAGAAGAAGTCGCTGAACATGTTGTTGATCCGCGCGCGGAAGGCCTTGGAGTAGGTCGAATCCAGCAGCATCATGGCGACGTCCTTGTGGCGGATGAAGAGATCCGGCAGCCGGCGCACCGTCGCGGTGACGCATTCGGGAAAGCCGATCGACTTGAATTCCTCCAGCAAATCGGCAACCTCCTGTACAAGGTTGTTCTGGATATCCTCCACAAGCGCCTCGATGTCGGCATAGTGGAAATAGAAGGCGTTGCGGCTCATCTGAGCCTCTTCGCAAAGCGCCTTGACTGTGATCTTCGGCAGCGGGGTGGTTTTGGACAGCGTTGCCAGCGCGGTCTCAAAGCTGTGCTTCGTGCGGCTCACGCAGCGGTAGGTTCTTTTTTCCATTTTCGGGTTCTCCTTTTTCTACGCGTTTCTGTGACAGGCTGTAAAAACTGTGACAGCGTGTTTTAATACATACACTTTATCATATTTGTGACACGATGTCAAGCACTTTTTTGCCCGAAAAGAAAAAACTTTTTGTGAACGCCGCGCGGCACGCCCTCCCCTTTTGCGCACGAAAAAACGCCCCCGCATCGGGACGGGGCGTTTTTCTACCGCAGCGACAGCGCCAGCAGCGTCAAAAGGCAGCCGGCCGCCAGCGCCGCGGCGAGCTTCAGACAATCGAGCGCCAGACGGCGGCGCAGCTTGGTCGGCGGGGCGGCGCCCGCTTTGCCCGCAATCCGGCTCGCGCGCTCGCGGATCTTCCCTTCGCTCAGGCTTGCGTACTCCGGTTTGACAAAAAACAAAATCCGCTCAAAGTAATCGCAGTCGGTCTCGCGCACCTCCACGACCTGGCGGTTCACACCTTTGATCATAAACAACCGAACCTCCTTTTCCCGTTCTTTGATAGTGTTTGCAGACGGGTCAGAATTATCCGAACGCGGGCGCGCGCAGGTGTGAAAACGCCGTGGAAAACCGCGTGGAAAATGTGGAGAAGAAATTTCACCCATCGCGTTGTTATGGGCTTTTGCCTGTTGAAAGACACAATTCCACCATGTGCAAAACCGAAAAATACGCTTTCTCTCTTGATACTTTTTTCGCGGTATGCTATAATAAGTCAACCATTTGAAACCAAGGTTTGAAAAGAGGGGTTCCGTATGGAAACAACGACCAACGCGCCGAAAAAGCGCATTTTAAGCTGCATTCAGCCGTCCGGCATTCCGACGCTGGGCAACTATCTCGGCGCGCTGAAAAACTGGAAAACGCTGGCGGACGAGTTCGACGGCGCGTTCGCCGTGGCCGATCTGCACGCGATCACGGTCCGGCAGGACCCGGCGCAGTTCCGCAAGCAGATCAGCGACGTTTTGGCGCTGCTGCTCGCGATCGGACTCGACCCGGAGAAGAGCATTCTCTTTATCCAGAGTCAGGTGCCCGCGCACAGCCAACTGGCGTGGATTCTCAACTGCTACACGCAGTTCGGCGAGATGTCGCGGATGACGCAGTTCAAGGACAAGTCGCAGTCGCACGCCGACAACGTCAACGTGGGGCTGTTCGCGTATCCGGTTTTGATGGCGGCGGACATTCTGCTGTATCAGGCGGACCTTGTGCCCGTCGGCGCGGACCAGAAGCAGCATCTAGAGATCGCGCGCGACATTGCGCAGCGGTTCAACACGCTGTATTCCCCGACGTTCACCGTGCCCGAGCCGTATATCGGCAAGCAGGGCGCGCGGGTGATGTCGCTGCAGGATCCGCTCAAGAAGATGAGCAAGAGCGACCCGAACCCGAAGAGCTACATTTCGGTGTTCGACGCGCCGGACGTGATCAGCAAAAAGATCAAGAGCGCGGTGACGGACAGCGAGGGCAGCGTGCGCTTTGCCGACGGCAAGGAAGGCATCAACAACCTGATGGGCATTTACGCGTGCTGCACGGGTCTGACGAACGCGCAGATCGAAGCGGACTTTGCGGGCAAAGGCTACGGTGATTTCAAGGCGGCGGTTGCCGAAGCGGTGATTGAAGAGCTACGGCCGGTACGCGAGCGGTACACGCAATACAGTACGGACAAAGCATATCTCAAGGAAGTGGCGGCGCAGGGCGCCGAGCGGGCGAGCCGGGTTGCGAACCGGACGCTCGGCAAGGTGATGAAAAAGATCGGCTTCGTCCTGCCGTAAAAGAATCAACGCTTTCTTTTGGTTCTTTTCTTTCTCGCGAAAGAAAGGAACGCCCGCGCGGCGAGCGCAAAAAAAGAAAAGAGAATCCAACATGGACTATATCATCAAGCAACTGCAGCCGTCAGACTTTTCAAAGTGCGCGGCGCTGTGGAACATGAAAAAGCAGCCGGATCTTGTCAAACGGTTCTATAACGACCTTTGCAGCGGTAACCGCATCACTTGGATTTATGAGCAGGATGGAGCGCTTTGCGGCGAAATCTCGCTGGTATTCGACATGAAAGATGAAGACTATACAATCCCGCAAAGGCGGGCGTATGTGTCGCATCTGGTCGTGAAAAAGGACTGCCGCCGACAGGGCATCGGCAAGAAATTGCTGGCGTATGTGACAGAACAGGCGAAGCTGCTGGCGCTGAAAGAATTGACCATCGGCGTCGACCTTGACAACTACCCCGCCTTAAAGCTCTATACCGGCGCCGGATTTGACCGCGTGCTGCTGATTGACGAAGACAAGCAGGGGCAATATATAAAGCTGATGAAAACCTTATGAAAAGAAACGCGAACGAGCTATGCCGTTCGCGTTTCTTTTTTATCGCTCGCCGCGGGGCCTTCCTTTCTTTCGCGAGAAAGAAAGGAAGCGAAAGAAAGCGGCGATTCTATCCTCTTTGGCTTATTTGATCTTGAACACGCGGCGCCAGAAGTCGCCGATGACTTTGAAAATATGCCGCAGCCATTGCAGGAAGTCAAAGTCGCTGCCGCTGCTGCCGCCGTTGTTGCTGCCGCCGTTGTTGCTGCCGCCGTTGCCGTTGTTGCCCGACTGGTCACCCCACATCGCGTACAGCGTCGTCGTCTTGGCATTCAGCTGAATCTTGTCGCCGGGCTGATAGGTCTTGCCCGAACCGTCCGCCTTCGTGTTCCAGCCGCGGAACGTCTTGCCCGCGGGCGCGGCAATATAGGAATCGTGTACCTGCGTGCCCAGCACGGTCACCTTGCCGCCCACCGCGGCGATCTCCCGGTTGAAGACGTGGCGGCTGCCGCCGTTGGCGTCGTAGTACAGCATGGCGATCTCGCTGTTGAACGCACCGTTCAGCACCGCGAGCCGGTTATGCACAAACGAGCTGACCTTGTTGAAGTAGTTATCTCCGCCGGACTTCGCGGCCGAGAGCGGCGACGCGTTGTTCGCGTACTTCCAGCGGACCAGGTTCATCCGGCGGGACGCGGCGTTCTGGGCGTAGTGACCGGAGAAGAGCGCGTCGACCGAAGCCGGAGAAGAACCGAGGATCGTGCTCTTCCAGGTGTTCGCGGCAAGCTGACGGAAGTCCTCGTGGCGGAAGCACAGGGACAAAAACGTCTCCGTGTCAAACGGATCGCCGTTGCTGCCGCTGTAGGAGAACGAGCTCGAATGCCAGCCGTTCGGGCTGCTCATATCGGACGCGCAGCGCATTTCCGGCGTATAGAAGCCGCGGTCGAAATCCCAGACCGGCGCGGCGACCAGACGGTCGGATCCGGCGTCCTTATAGAAATAGAAGCTCGAAATCGCGGTGTCGAGCGACTTTTGCAGCTCGATGAACAAATAGGTCTTCGCCAGCGTTTCCATGTCGAAATACTCGGTGTAATATTTGCCGCGGCTGTTGTAGCCATTGCTGCTGAGGAGCGCTTCTTCCGCCTCGTTATACAGCGCGGCGATATACCGCACCTCGGCCTCGCTCGCGTATTCGGGCGACTTGACGACGACCCACTGGCCGTAGTTGGAAACAAAGCCGCTGACCTCCTCGTTATAGCGCACGCCGAAGTCCAGCTCCAGCAGATAGCCGCCGGAGATGTCCGCGGGGTTGTTGGGGATGTTGACCCACTTCATGCTGCCCTTGACGGTGTGGTTCTGGACCGAGCCGTCCGCGCCTGTTCCTCCCCGCGGCAGCGCTTCGATCTCCACGCCGGGATTCGCGGTTTCGTTGGCTTTTTCCAGATCGGTGATCTCCACGCGGTTTTCGCCGACCTCCACGCTTTCGCAGACCGAGAAGTTGCCGTAATAGGCGCCGTTCAGATACAGATCGACGTTGCGGCATTCGCTGGTGTACGGGATACCGAGCGTCCGTCCGAGCTCCAGACCGGCGGGCGTCTTGATCGCGCTGTCGTCCTTATAGTTGGCGAGCAGGCTCCACTTCTTCGCCTTCGGCATCCCGAGCAGAGACGTCTTTTTGTCGAACTTGATATTGAACGGCTTCTTCGGGCACTCTGCCCAGGTGGAGTTGCCGCGGCCCTTGATCTGCTTGAGTTCCTTCTCCAGCGTCAGTTCGCCGTTCTCGTACACGCGGATCGTCGCGGCCTCCTTGTTTTCCTTGTTTGCCAGCAGATAGTCCAGACTGCCGGATGCCGTCTCGATGAAGATCGCCGGCAATGACGCGGACTGCAGCACCGTCAGCGGATAGGTCGCGTCGCCGCAGGCAAGCGTATGCGTGCCTGCCGTGAACGCGGCGGCGCTGTCGCCCGACACAACCGGCGCGCCGTCGAGCGTCACGTCGTCCGCCGCGGTGAAATAGACCTTCGCCGCGGCAAGATCGGTATCCGCCGGCAGAAACAGGAAGTACTTGCCGGAAGAAGCGTACCACGACACGGTGTCGATCGCCGCTTCCTCCCCGCCGTAGGGGTTGATCTGCAGCGTGTCGATCCCGCCCGCCGCATGGGCCGCAAGGCACAGCGAGAACAGCAGCAGCACTGTCAGCAAAAGAAAGATACTTTTTTTCATGGGAGAGTCCTCCTTTTATAATCAGATACTTATATTATGCAGAAAACCCGCACGCTTGCAACCGAAACGGTATGAACGATGCGCCACAGGGAATGAATCGTTGTTTTATTGCAATAAAAGGAAAAAGCCACCCTTCGATAGGATGACTTTTTTCTTTCGCTCGCCGCAAGGCTCCTTTCTTTCGCGGGAAAGAAAGGAAGCGAAAGAAAGCGGCGATTCTGTTATCTTTCGTTTATTTGATCCGGAATACGCGGCGCCAGAAGTTGAGAATCTTCTGGAACGCTTCCCGCAGCCATTTCAGAAAATCGAACTCGCTGCCGCTGCTGCCGTTGTTGTTCTGGCCGGACGGCTGGGTGGTCGGTTGGGTGGTCGGCTCCTGAGGCGGATTCTCTTTCCATTGCGCATACAGCACGGTGTACGGTTCTGTAACGGTAAAGGTGCCTCTGGCCGCAACGGCGACGCCGGACCCGTCGGCTTTCGTGTTCCAGCCGTCAAACGTATAATTGCTGCGCGAATAGG
>CAMZEG010000119.1 GCA_947305635.1 uncultured Clostridia bacterium | reverse complement strand
TCTTCATCGTGCTCGGCCAGCTGATGACGCTGCTGCTGCCGCTGCTGATGAGTATGATCATCAACAACGGTATCAAAAACGCCGACATGGAGTATATCAAGAAGGTCGGACTGCTGATGATTCTCGTCTCAGCGGTCGGCGTCGCCATTTCTTCGCTCAGCTCCTTCTATTCCAGCCGCACGGCGACAAGCTACGGCAAGATCTTGCGCGAAGACCTGTTCTTGAAGGTCGAAACCCTTTCCCAGGTCGACATCGACACCGTCGGCACGCCCTCGCTGATCACCCGCTGCACCAACGACGTCAAGGTGATGCAGGACTTTATTCTGCATTCCCTGCGGATGATCATCTCCGCGCCGATCATGCTGATCGGCGGCACGATCATGGCGTTCTTTCTCAACGCGAAGCTCGCGATGATCATCTTCTCCGTTGTGCCGGTGCTGGCGCTGGTGGCCTACCTCGCCGTTAAAATCGTCGTCCCGATGTTCCGCAAACGCCAGCGCATGGTGGACGAGCTGAACCGGACGCTGCGCGAAAAGATCACCGGTATCCGCGTCATCCGCGCGTTCAACAAGGAGCCGTATGAGGACGCGAAGTTCAACGAGCGCAACGAGGCGCTCTCCGCCCTCGTGCTGAAGCTGCAGCGGATGATCGCCGTCCTGCTGCCGATCGCGATCGTCTTCGGCATTCTCGCGCTCGACGCGCTGATCTATATCGCGACCAAGAATATCGACGCGCTGACCGACGTCGAAAAGATCCAGAACACCGTCGGCGACCTGCAGGCGTTCGTGGTCTATATGATCATGATCATCTTCTCGCTGTCGATGGCGGCGGCGATGTTCGTCATCGTCCCGCGCGCCAATATCTCCGCCAAGCGTATCGTGCAGGTGCTCGACCTTGTTCCCGCGGTGCGCGACCCGGAAAACCCGAAGCCCATCGACGAAGCGAAAAAGGGCGAAATCGAATTCCGCAACGTCAGCGTGTCCTATTTTGACGGCGCGCAGCCGGTGCTGTCCGACGTCAGCTTCGTCGCTGAAGCCGGAAAGACCACTGCGATCATCGGCGGCACGGGCAGCGGCAAATCGACGCTGATCAACCTGATTCCGCGCTTTTATGACGTCGACGAGGGGCAGGTGCTATTCGGCGGCGTGGATGTGCGCGAACTGGCGCAGGAGGATCTGCACCGCCGCATCGCGCTGGTTCCGCAGCGCTCGAATCTGTTCAGCGGCACGATCGAAGACAACCTGCGCTACGGCGACGAGAATGCCGACGAAGCAAGACTCAACCGCGCGGTGGATATCTCCCAGGCGCGCGAATTCATCGACGAACTGCCGAAGGGGCTGCAAAGCTTTGTCAGCCAGAACGTGACGAACCTCTCCGGCGGCCAGAAGCAGCGCCTCGCCATCGCCCGCGCCCTTGTGCGCGACGCCGACGTCTATATCTTTGACGACAGCTTTTCCGCGCTCGACTTTATCACGGACGCGAAGCTGCGGCTCGCCATGCGCGAAGAGATCCACGCGACGGTGCTGATCGTCGCGCAGCGCGTCGGCACGATCCTCAACGCGGACAAGATCATCGTCCTCGACGAAGGCAGAATCGTCGGCGAGGGGACCCATACCGAACTCGTGCAGTCCTGCCCGATTTACCGTGAGATTGTGGAATCTCAGCTGTCAAAGGAGGCGCTGCAATGAAAAAGCATGAGCAATCCTCCGCCGCGATCCGCCAGCGCATCCGCGACCGCTACGCCGCCTACCACAACAAGAGCGAGACCGAACGCCAGAAGCCGAAGAACTTCCGCAAGACCATCCGCGAACTGCTGCGGCTGCTGAAGGGGAACGAGATCCGCGTCGCGTTCGTCGTGCTGCTTTCGATGGCGTCCGCCGCGCTGAACATCATCGGCCCGCGCTATCTCGGCGATATCATGGATCTGATCCAGAAGCAGGTCGAAAACAAGCTGGAACACGGCTTCATCGACTTTTCCGCGATCTTCGAGATCCTCGGCACGATCCTTCTGATCTACGGTCTCAGCTCGATCTGTATGTTCTTTTTGCACTTCACGATGGCGGGGATCACGCAAAAGCTGATCACCGACCTGCGGCGCAAGCTGAACGCCCGGCTGACCCATCTGCCGCTGAAGTTCTTCGACACGCACAACACGGGCGATCTGCTTTCGCGCGTGACGAACGATATCGACAATATCAACAACACCTTCCAGCAGATCTTCATCCAGACGGTCACCTCGATCGTGACCTTCGTCGGCGTGTTCGTCATCATGCTGACCTACAACAAGCTGCTGACGTTCGCGTCGCTGGCTCCGCTGCCGATCGGCGGCGCGATCGCGCTGGTGATCCTCAACCATTCCAAACGCTATTTCCGCGAGACCTGGCGCTACACGGGCGACGTGAACGGCCATATCGAGGAGATGTTCACGAATCACCGGATCGTCCGGATTTTCGGCCACGAAAAGCAGGCGATCGAAGAGTTCCGCGCGCTGAACGAATCGCTCTACGACACCAACCGTAAGGCGCAGTTCCTTTCCGGTCTGCTCGGCCCGCTGATCAACTTTGCCAACAACATCGGCTATGTGTTCATCTGTGTGCTCGGCGGCATGCTGATTATGAAGCAGCAGGCGTCGATCGGCGCGATCACGGTCTTCATGACCTACTCCAAGCTGTTCATGCAGCCGCTGATCGATCTGAGCAACATCGTCAACAACCTGCAGTCGTCGCTCGCTTCGGCGGAGCGCGTCTTCGAGATCATCGACGAGCCGGAGGAGGTCCCCGACACGCCGACGGCGGAGATCACCGTGCCGAAGGGCTATGTTTCGTTTGAGCATGTCAACTTCTGCTACGAGCCGGAAAAGCCGCTGTACGACGACTTCAACCTCGACGTCAAGCCCGGCCAGCTGATCGCGATTGTCGGTCCCACCGGCGCGGGCAAAACGACGCTTGTCAACCTGCTCATGCGCTTTTACGAGATCCAGGGCGGCGTCATCCGCGTCGACGGCATCGATATCCGCGACCTTTCGCGCAAGAATCTGCGCGACATCTTCGGCATGGTGCTGCAGGACACCTGGCTGTTCAAGGGCACCGTCCGCGAGAATATCATGTACGGCAAGGACGACGTCTCCGAGGAGGCCTTCAACGCCGCCGTCCATATGGCGCAGGTCGACCACTTCATCCACACGCTGCCGGACGGCTACGACACGCTGCTTGATGAGGGCGGCTCCAACCTTTCCGCCGGCCAGAAGCAGCTGTTGACGATTGCCCGCGCGATCATCTCCGACCCGAGCATCCTGATTCTGGACGAAGCGACCAGCTCGGTCGACACGCGCACGGAAAGCCAGATCCAGACCGCGATGAACAACCTGATGAAAGGCCGCACGAACTTCGTGATCGCGCACCGCCTGTCCACGATCCGCAACGCCGACTGCATCCTCGTGATCGAAAACGGCCGGATCGCGGAGCAGGGGACGCACGACGAAATGCTGCAGCGCGGCGGCGCCTATGCCCGCCTTTACAACGCGCAGTTCGGCCTCGGCACAGAGATCTGATAATACGCAAAACAGCGCCCCGCGGGGCGCTGTTTTTGTGTGCAGTGCGGAGTTTGCAGTGTGCAGTGAAATGTGGAATGTGGAATGGAGCATGAGCGTGAAAACAACCTTGCGGCAAAAAACTAGGGGCGGCCGCTGGCCGCCCCTACCCGGTCCCTTATTCCCTTATTACCTCAGTCCCTTTTCCCTCATCCCTGCATTGCTACCTGAAAATACGCCTGCGCGTTGCCGCAGACCGGGCAGGTTTCCGGCGCGGCGGTGTCTTCGTGCCGGTAGCCGCATTCCCGGCAGACCCACGTCTGCTTTGTCGGGCGGGAGAAAACTTCGCCCTGCCGTAATTCGTCCAGATGCGTCTGAAACCGCTGCTCGTGCGCTTTCTCGATTTCGGCGACCATCTCGAACAGCGCCGCGATGCTTTCGAAGCCTTCCTTTCGCGCCTGCGACGCGAAGAGGGGATACATCGTTGTCCATTCGTGGTTTTCGCCCGCAATCGCGTTTTGCAGATTGTCTTTCGTCGCGCCCGCGCCGCCGGTCAGAAGCTTCCACCAGACCTCGGCGTGCTCCTTTTCGTTGTCACTCGTTTCGTCAAAGATCGTGCCGATCTGCTCGTAGCCGTCCTGCCGCGCCTTCGCCGCGAAGAGGGTGTACTTCGTGCGGCCCTCGCATTCGCCCGCGAACGCCGTCAGCAGATTCAGTTGGGTTTTGGTGCCTTCCAGCTCCATGTGTGCGCCTCCTTTTGGTAATCGGAAAAATAATTGAAAGAAATCTCCGTTTGATATGGAAATCTTTTATAGTATGTGTTATAATATTATGACTTATGCGCGAATACACTAAAGATACCTGTTATGATCGGAGGAATCCTTTTGAATAGAGTAGTGCTCGGATTGAAGATCCACTATATCGAAGAGGGCGAGGGAGAGCTCGTCGTTCTGCTGCACGGCTGGGGGAGCAATATCGAACTGTTCCAGCCGACGGTCGATCTGCTGAAAACCGGCTACAAGGTCGTGACGATGGATATGCCCGGCTTCGGCCAGAGCGAAGAGCCGGACGAACCCTGGGACGTCGACCGCTATGTCGACTTTGTGCTCGCGTTTCTGGAGCCGTACCACGCCGACAAGGTGATCCTGCTCGGCCATTCCTTCGGCGGCCGCGTGATCATCAAGCTTTGCGCCCGCGATCTGCCGTTCACCGTGGAAAAGGTCGTGCTGGTCGATTCCGCCGGCGTGCTGCCCGTGAAATCGCCGTGGGAGCGGTTCAAGCAAAAGCTGATCCGGCTGACGAAATGGTTCTTCCAACTGAAGCTCGTGCAAAAGCTGTTCCCCAACCTGCTCGAAACCCTGCGGCGCAGCAGCGGCTCCGCGGACTACAACGCCGCTTCTCCGCTTATGCGGCAGACGCTGGTCAAGGTGGTCAACGAGGATCTGTGCGATCTGATGCCGCGCATTGTCTGCCCGACGCTTCTGATCTGGGGCACCGCCGACACGGCGACGCCGTTTTCCGACGCGGTGAAGATGAACGAACTGATGCCGGAAAGCGCGATCGTCCGTCTCGAGGGCGCGGGCCATTTCTCGTTCCTCGAACGGCAGGAGCAGTATCTGCGCGTGCTCGCGTCGTTTTTCAACGTTTCATAAGGAGAGAGGACCATGACGTTATACTTATTCTTTCTGTGCTTTACGGCGTTCTGCTTCGCCTATGCGCTCGCGCTGATCGATTCCCTGCACTTCTTCCAGCTCAACGCCTACCGCTTCGACACCCATGTCAGATGGATGCGGCAGAATCTGGGCCGCTTCATGCCCCACAACATGCTGGCGGTGCTGCTGCTGATCGACGCGCTGATCTCGTTCAATATCCGCGCCAAGCTGGGCATCGCGCTGGCGCTGCTGATCATCGCCGTCTTTGCCGAAAAGCCGAAGCAGGCGAAAAAACCGCTCGTCTATACCGCCCGCGTCAAGCGTATGCTCGTCACGGCGACGGTGCTGACGCTCGTCGCCTGCGGCGTTCCCGCGGCGATCTATCTCCCGCAGCATCATGAGACGATCGCGCTGTTCGTCCTCGCGGTGCTGTACGCGGTCGCGCCCGCGCTGGTGCTGCTGTTCAACCTCGTCAACAAGCCGATCGAGCTTTCGATCAACCGCTACTATACCAACGACGCAAAGCGCATCCTGCGCGCGTGCCCCGATCTGAAGATCATCGGCGTCACGGGCAGCTACGGCAAAACGAGCGTCAAATACTTCCTCAACACGCTTCTGCGCGCGCGCTACAACGTTCTGATGACGCCGGAAAGCTTCAACACGCCGATGGGCGTTGTGAAGACGGTGCGCGGCTCGCTGCGGGCGACGCATGAATTCTTCATCTGCGAAATGGGCGCCAAATGGGTCGGCGATATCAAGGAGCTTTGCAGAATCGTGCACCCGCAGCACGGTGTGATCACGTCGATCGGCCCGCAGCATCTGGAGACCTTCGGCTCGCTCGACAATGTCAAAAAGACGAAGTTCGAGCTGGCGGACGCGCTGCCGGAAGGGGGATTGCTGTTCCTCAACGGCGACGACGAAAACATCCGCGACCACGGCTGCGACCGTCCGCATTTCACCTACGCGATCGACGCGCAGGCGGACTACAAGGCGACCGATATCAAGGCGTCCGACCGCGGCACGACGTTCACCGTGACGGCGCCGGACGGGGAGAGCGAGACCTTCTCGACCCGTCTGCTCGGGCGGCATAACGTGCTCAACATCACCGGCGCGATCGCGATCAGCCATGAGTTCGGCATCCCGCTGCGCGCGCTCAAGGGGCAGGTCCGCAAGCTCGAGGGCGCCCCGCACCGGCTGGAACTCAGTGAAAAGAACGGCGCGACGATCATCGACGACGCCTATAACGCCAACCCGA
>CAMZEG010000118.1 GCA_947305635.1 uncultured Clostridia bacterium | reverse complement strand
GTATCATAGGAGGTCTCTTTTTTCTATTGTCCGTTTTTGCTGGACTTGTTCATTTTCTTTTGTCTTGTTGGTTTTTCCCGCGTTAATTCCGAATTCAAAAACGCGCCTCACGGCGCGTTTTTGATCTTTTCCCAATAGGCCTTCGCGGCCTGTTCGCTCTTGTTGTCCTGCGGGGTGTAGTACTGTGTATCCCTGAGCACGTCGGGCAGATACTGCTGTTTGACGTAATGGTTCGGGAAGTTGTGCGGATACTGATAGAACTGCCCCTTGTTCGGGTTGTCCTCGCCGTCGTAATGCTTGTTCTGCAGCTGGCGCGGGATCGGGCCGCTCTTGCCCTTGCGGATATCCGCCGCCGCCGCGTCATAGGCAAGGTAGGCGGAGTTGGACTTCGGGCTGGTGCAGACGAGCACGACCGCGTCCGCGAGGGGTATTCTCGCTTCCGGCAGGCCGACCATCAGCGCCGCGTCGCACGCCGCCTTGACGATCGGGATGATCTGCGGATAGGCGAGCCCCACGTCCTCGCACGCGCAGACCATCAGCCGCCGCATGGCGGAGGGGAGATCTCCCGCCTCCAGCAGCCGCGCAAGGTAGTGCAGCGCCGCGTCGGGGTCCGAGCCGCGCATCGACTTTTGGAACGCGGAGAGGATATCATAGTGCTCGTCGCCGTCGCGGTCATATTTCATTGAGCTTTTCTGTGTCAGCGCCTTGGCGCGTTCGAGCGTGATCGTGTAGACGCCGTCCTGCTCGGGCGTACTCAGCACGCAAAGCTCGCAGGCGTTCATCGCTTTGCGGACGTCGCCGCCGCAGGAGAACGCGATATACCGCGCCACGCCGTCCTCGCAGACGATCTTGCAGCCCTTTTCTTCTTCGAGAAAGCGAAAGGCGCGCTCCACCGCGGGGAGGATGTCCTCGGCGGTGACGCTCTTGAACTCGAACACGGTCGAGCGGCTCAGAATCGCGTTGTGGATATAGAAATAGGGGTTCTCCGTCGTCGAGGCGATCAGCGTGATCTCCCCGCGCTCGATATAGTCCAGCAGCGTCTGCTGCTGCTTTTTGTTGAAGTACTGGATCTCGTCGAGGTACAACAGCACGCCGTTCGGCGCGGCGAGGGTATCTAGCTCCGCGACGATGGCTTTGATATCGGCGGTGGAGGCGCTGGTGCCGTTGAGCTTATGGAACTTGCGGTTCGTCTTTGCCGCGATAATGGCGGCGAGGGTGGTCTTGCCGACGCCGGAGGGGCCGTAGAAGACGAGGTTGGGCAGCTCGCCGGACAGAATGATCGTCCGCAGCGCCTTGCCCTCACCGAGCAGGTGCTGCTGTCCCACCATATCGTCGATCGTTTTGGGTCTGATGCGGTCTGCCAGCGGTGCGCGCATACCCATCCCTCCGTTCCGGTTGTACTGCCAAACAGTATAGCACATTTGTTCGCCTTTGTCAACAATAAGCCGCCCTGCGAAGTCGACAGTCGTCAGTCGTCAGCGACGCGGGCAAGAGAGCGGCGGAGGAAAACGAGTTGCCGCGAAGGGAAGACGCGTGCGGCCATCGGCCGCACGTTCTGTGCACTGTGCACTGTGCACTACTAGCCACTAGCCACTAGCCACTCAAAAAGCGCCCCGCAGGGCGCTTTTTGCTGCCTTTAACCGAAAATCATATGCCAGCCGATCCCGGCCGCGGCCGCGATCACGATGAACACGATCGGGTGGATCTTTTTGAAGCACTGTGCGCCGATGAAGACCAGCACGCACAAAACAATGTTCTCATACCGCAGCGACTGGAATACCGCGCCGGTTTCAGCGAACTTGTCCGCGCTGAAGAGCGCCAGCTTCGCGACCGCCCAGCATGCCGCGGCGATCAGGCCGAGCGAAGCCGCCCGAAGGCCATAGAACGCCCATTGGACATACTTCGAATCGCGGAACTTTTTGAGAAAGTGGGCGACAACCAGGATGATGATCACCGACGGGGTGATGAGACCCAGCACCCCGACCAGTCCGCCGGGGATGCCGGCGACCTGATAGCCGACATAGGTCGCCATATTGACGCCGAGGGGACCGGGCGTCGATTCCGAGATTGCGACCATGTCCGCGATCGTCGACGCGCCGAACCAGCCGGTCGCCTGCCCCATGTCCTGCAAAAAGGGGAGCGTCGCAAGTCCGCCGCCGATTGCAAACAGCCCGACGAAGAAGAAGCGGGCATACAGCTCAAGCAGAAGCAGCATCGCGCTTCCCTCCCTTCAGCAGCAGGCCGCACAGCGCCGCCGCGGCGACGAAGATCGCCGGAGAAAGATTCGTGACGACCGACAGCACCGTGACGATCAGACAGATCAATGCGGTCGCAACGTCCACAATGCTCTTTTTGCCGAGCTTGAGCACGGCGGAAATAATCAGCGCAACGACCGCCGCGCGGATCCCGTCGAACGCCCACTGGACGGCCTGAATGTGCTGGAAATTCTGGATGCAGGCCGCAATGACCGTGATGATAACGACGGACGGAAGAACCACGCCGAGCGACGCGCAGACCGCGCCGGGGATCCCCTTTCTCTTTCCGCCGACAAAGGTCGCGGTGTTGACGGCAATGACGCCCGGGGTGCACTGCCCGATGGCGTAGTAGTCCATCAGTTCCTCTTCCGTCGCCCATTGCCGCTTTTCAACGATTTCACGCTGTAAAATCGGCAGCATGGCATAGCCTCCGCCGAAGGTGAAGGCGCCGATTTTTGCAAAGACCGCAAACAGCTGCAGCAGCTCTTTCATCGTTTGTATCTCCTTAAGAAAGAAAGGGAACGTGTGGTCCGCTCCCTTTTGTGTAGGTTGTGAATCTGCCTCAGATCGCCGGCGGAGCCATACCGCCGCCGCCCGCCATCAGCTGCGACAAAAAGCCCTGCTTTTTCTTTTTCTTCTTCGGCTTGTACGGCGGGGGATTGAGCATCTTTTCCTGCGCCTTTTTGCCCTTGGACGTCGCAAGGAACTTGTTGACCTCGATCACCGGCGGCGCCATCGTTTCGCTCATATAGTCCACACAGCGCGCGAGCAGAATCTGGTCGTTCCCGAGCGCGCCGAGGATCGTGACAGCGATCAGACTCTGGGTGTCGTTCGTGCCGTCCTCATAGATCTCGTTGAGCGTCTGGAAGAGCTTTTTCATCGTGGCGGGCTTGTTCTCCTTGATCGCTTCGATCACGCGGGGCGTGCCGTAATTGACGAAGAATTCCTCCGGCAAAAACTCCTCGTACTGCGCAAGGTTCGCCTTGTAGGCGTCGCGCAGCTCGGGGAAGACGAGGCAAAGCTTGCTTGCGAGGGTGTTCGGGTCATAGAACGAACCGGCCTTGACCGCCGCTTTGGAAACGGTCTGCGGCGCTTTCTGGACGTTCTTCTTCTTGACCGCCGCCTTCTGGCTGTAGCGGGTCTCGAGCGTTTCGCTCATTTCGCTGACGACATATTTCACGTCGCGATCCTCCGCGCCGTCGGGCAGCAGGGACACGAGCACGCGCTTCGGGTCCACCGCGAGCGCGTCAACGTCGTCCGCCGCGTAAAGCTCGACCCGTTCGCCGGCGTAGCGCAGGCGCAGCGCGCCTTTTTCGCCCGCGTAAACGGCGACGGCCTCGTCGTCGGTCACGGTGAGGGTGTTGCCGCTTTCGTCCGGCTGCGGCTGAAAGCCGTAGGCAGAGAGCGCGTCCGCCAGCAGCGAGAGCGTTTGGGAAAAGCGTTCGGTCTGGATTGCCATATGGTTCGTCTCCTTTGTTCGGGATCACATCTTTTCTGCGTTGCATAGCATTATACCACAGATTTTTTGTTTTGTCACCCTGAAACACGGAAAAAGTTTGAAGATTTCATTACAACTTTCGAAAAAGGCTTTTCTTTCTTGTTTTTTTGTGGTATGATATGCTTCGCACGTTTGGGAGGAGAGGCTCATGGTTCAAAAATTCAAAGACAATCTGCGCGAACTGCGCGAGCAGATCTCGTGGCCGGAATACATCTTCTGGTGGGCGGCGCGGATTTTCATGCTGATGTATATCATACAGACGTTCAAGGGCGATCACGAATGGATCGACTACCTGCTGCCCGTGGTGGTCGGCGTCGGAACGTTCAGCGTCTTTCTGCTGCGGATGATTTTCCCGCGCAAAAGCCTGTTTGCCCGGATCAGCTTTCATCTGCAGACCTTCGTGTCGATCATGTGCGTCGCGGGGTCGGCGGGCAACTACTTCGGCCTCTACAGCGTCAACGGCACGCTGCACTACGACTGGATATTGCACGTCATTTCCGGCGTCCCGATCACGATGCTCGGCTATTATCTTCTGGTGGCGATGAACGGCAACAAGACGAAGCTGACGCCGCAGATCTGCGCCTGCGGGAGCATGGGCTTTTCGTTCATCGTGATCATCGCGTGGGAGATCTTCGAATATTGCGGCGACTACCTTTTCGCCGACTGCAACCAGCGGTACAACTGGGAGATCGTGCCGGAAGACCCGTTCTACAACTTCTTCATGCATTCGGCCGCCGGCACGGCGCAGCTGCCGCTTGCCGACACGATCGTGGATATGGCGACGGCGTTCTTCGTGACGATTTTCACCGGTGTCGTTTTGTACATCATCCTCTGGCGCAGAGAAAAGAAGGCGGCAGCCGACAGTCCACAGGCGGCAGAAGAACAGAAAGAAGAAGTCACAGCATAAATCATAAAAAAGAAGCGGCAGCCCGCCATGGAGCTGCCGCGTTTTCTTTTGCCTTTTATCTCTTCTTATACAGCAGCAGCTCCGAATGTGACTGTGACGTAGCTGTAGCCGTCTTCGCCGGCATAGTCGTGGCTTTCGACAATATTCTGCGTCAACTCCATTTTTACCGAGTACCCGCTGCCGGCAGCTTCCTCAAGCTGCGTATAGTCCTTCGCGAATGCTTCATAGCCGTTCGGCTGTAGTTTTGCAACGACGTTCCGCAGGGATTTGAGCGTCAATTCGGTGTTTTCGCCGTACTCGCCCACGACCAGCTCCAGCTCATCCTTGCTGCCCCAGGAAGCAACGGTGATCTTGCCGGCGTTGATAAAGCTGTTGCCGGCGTTATCCGTCAGCGCGTCGGTGTATTCCAGCGCCGCGTCGTCAACGATCATCTCGTCAAGGCCCTTCATATCCCATGCGGAAGCGACGTAAAGCTTAAGGACCGTTTTTCCGTCAACGCTTTCAGTCGTGAAGAAGGTGTTCTCCTTTCCGGCAAAGCCGAGCCCGGCAAGATAGCCCGTCATCAGAAGGCTGTTCATGCCGTAGTAATCCGCCACGGCATTTTTGATGAACATCATGACGGAATACCCGGTGTAATCCCCCTCATCCGAAGTGTTGACAAGGTAGTCGCCGTCCAAAGTATAGATGAAATCGCCGTTGACGCCTTCCTCTCCCTTTGCGGAGATCACGATGCTGTCTCCGTCCAGCTTCTCCTCGATCGTTGTTGCGCCGAAGCCGGATTTCCACTGAGAGTACTCCGCATTGGCCGTCAGTTTTTCAAAAATCCCCTGAAGCAGCGTATTGTCCGTTCCGCCCGTTTTTTTGCTGCCACAGGCGGAGAAGGCCATGACCAGAGTCGCAATTACCAGCAGAGCCGTCAGAATTTTTAACGTTTGTTTCATTTTGTTTTTCCTCCTTGAACAATCTTTTTTATATTCAGTCATATTTTGCCGAACAGGTGTAGAATAAAGTACAGGATCGCGTGGAAGAAGCCGACAATCCGCTGCCAGAAGCTGCCGGAATGGTCTAGGCCGCAGTATTTGCAGAGCCCCTTGTCGGAATCGGTCGGATCCGTCGGGTCGGGGGTTAGCTTTTCAATCACCGTATGCTCACGCAAAAGTTCCTCGCCGCAGATCGAACAGTATACTACCGTATCGTAGCCGCCCTCTTTGTCAAACGTTGCCGCGACCTTATTTTCAATAACGGCGGCTCCCGCCGAATGAGCGATCTGCGGGATCGCAACCTCCTTCACTTCGGAGAACGTCTCGCCGTCGAACAGGGCCGTCGCGGTGTAGACGATCTTCCCTGCGGCGAAATGCGTAGCGTCCGTCTGCCGGGAGACGACCGACGCATCTACGATCTGAACGTCGCCGCAGTCTGCGCATGAGAATTTTACGGCAGCGGAGCTGTAATTATCTCCCCACATCCACACAGGCTTGCCATAGACGTGAGCCTCCTTGAACGATGCCGTTACGGTGACGTCGGAATCAGGCATTGTGAAGGTTGTGCCGATGAGGGTGTACTCCCCGAGGGCGACTGCTTTGTCAAAAGGTTTCGCGTTTTTCTTATGCCTTGCCGGCGCAGCCGAGCACGTCGTTGATCTTGTGCTCCACCATGCCCTGAATGGCTTCGCGGGCGGGCTTGAGATACTGGCGCGGGTCGAAGTGATCCGGATGCTCCGCAAAGTGCTTGCGGATCGCGGCGGTCATCGCCAGCCGCAGGTCGGAGTCGATGTTGATTTTGCAGACGGCCATGGTCGCGGCCTTCGCGAGCATCTCTTCGGGGATGCCGATCGCGTCCGGCATCT
>CAMZEG010000117.1 GCA_947305635.1 uncultured Clostridia bacterium | reverse complement strand
TCAGTCAGTCAGTCAGTCAGTCAGTCAGTCAGTCAGTCAGTCAGTCAGTCAGTCATAGTCTGACTCTGCCCCTTTGCGTCATATCATGAAATCAAGCGCAGTGCGCCCGTGCGGGTGCGCCGCGCTTTTTTGATTTACAAATCAATCTTTTGAAAAGGGGAGTACTTATGAAAACAACAAAGAAAGTCCTGGCCGTTCTCTTGGCGGTGCTGATGATCGCGCTGACGGCGTCGTGTCTGTCGGTGTGCTTCACGGCTTCCGCCGTCGGCGTCGGCGATATCATCAAGTTTGGTAACTATCCGCAGACGAAGGTCAGCGAAACCACGGCGCTCAAAAACGCCGCGAACAACGCGACGTGGAAGAGCTATAACTATTATCTTGGTACCGGCAGCGTTGACGACGGCGAAATGTATCAGGACGACTATATGCAGTACAAGGATTTCTTTTTGAACGGCGTCAAGTATCGCGCGGTCAAATTTACAAAGTACAGACCTTATTATACAGGCTATACCTCCGGCGCCGACCATTCTTATCAGGACGACAACGGCTATGCGACCGACACGACCTATTATTTCAAATATGAACCGCTGAAATGGCGGGTGCTGGACGCCGACACGGGTCTTGTTTTGTGCGACAGCATTATCGATTCCCAGGCGTTTCAAAATGTCGTTTGGAAAAACGGCAGCGATTACTATCTTGCCGTCAACTCCACCTATTACGCAAACAATTCGACAAAGTCCAGTATCTCACACTGGCTGAACAACGATTTCTATGAAACGGCGTTCAACGCGGCGCAGCAGGAAAAGGTCAAAACAACAACCGTCACCTACACTGCCTATTCCTCAGAGTATTCTCAGTATAATTCCGCGTCGGCCAACAGAAAAATGTTCCTGCTCTCCTACGAGGAAGTGCAGAACACCGCCTACGGCTTTTCCACCAGCGCTTCCAGACAAGCAAAGGGCACCGACTACGCAAAGTGTCAGGGCCTTTGGGTGAACGGCTCTGGTCCCTACAGAGGCTATTCCTATTGGCGGCTGCGGTCGCCCGGCAGCGAGTCCCGTTATTCTTGTAATGTCGGTTATGTCGGCGGTATCTACGACAGCTACTACGTCTACTATACGCACATCGGCATTCGTCCCGCTTGCGTTTTGACAAATCTGGCCTCTGATATCTCCCAATCTGACGTCCATACGATCGGCGTTTCCGCCGACCCGTCGGGCGCCGGCACGGTCAGCGGCGGCGGCGCCTACGGCAAGGGCGAAACCGTCACGCTTTCCGCCACGCCGAATTATGGCTATTATTTCTGCGACTGGTATTACATTTCAAATAACAGGAAGTGGGAAGTTTCCACAAACGCCACCTGCACGGTGACGGTCGGCGACGCGGACAGAACCTATTACGCGGAGTTTATGCCTTACAGTTATGACGTTACGCCTGTTGCGTCGCCCGCTGCGGGCGGCTCGGTCACCGGCGGCGGTACTTATGAATACGGCGACAGCGCGACCGTAAAAGCGACCCCGAGCACCGGCTACCACTTCCTCGGCTGGTACAAAGGCAGCAGCAAGGTCAGCGGCGACGCCAGCTATCGCTTCACCGTCACGGAAAACGTGACCCTCACGGCGAAGTTTGAAAAAGACAGCACCCCCGAACCGACGAAATACACTGTGACCGCCAACGCGGGAGCGGGCGGCAGCGCCACCGGCGGCGGCACGTTCAACGAGGGCGCGACCGCAACGGTGAAAGCGACGCCGAGCAGCGGCTACCACTTCCTCGGCTGGTACAAGGGCGACAGCAAAGTGAGCGGCGACGCCAACTACAGCTTCACCGTCACAGAAAACGTGACCCTCACCGCGAAGTTCGAAAAAGACGCCGCGCCGGATAACCCGACGCAGCCCGACAACCCGCAGCCGCAGCCAGACCCGAATATGTGCCATTGGTGCGGCAAGGTGCACACCGGCTTCTTCCAGAGCATCATCGGCTTCTTCCACAACATCTTTGCCAAGATTTTCGGCAACAAATATTGATATAACAAATCGTAGGGGCGGCCATTGGCCGCCCGCTTTTTTGTGTAAATTTTTTCCGCGTAGGGGCGCGGGTCTCCGGTGGAGACCTCTGCCGAAGGCAGAAGCGCCGACCGAGCCGGGAGGCGAGAAGGCGCCGCGTGTTAGCGCGGTGACGGAAGAGGTGGCCGCCCGCTTTTTTGCCGATATAGATCTGTTGCGGTTTACGCTTCGCAACCTCTTCCGTCACGCGCTTACGATGTGGTTGCCTAACCGCGAATCGAGTGGGCGCGTGCCACCTTCCCCATATCGCGCACTGTGTGCGCTGGGGAAGGCTTTAAAGCCCTCCCCGCTGGCGGGGAGGGTGGCAGCGCTTCTGCGCGCTGACGGGTGAGGTGGCCGTTCAGCATAGAACAAAGCAGCCGTCCCTTCACAGGAACGGCTGTTCTTTCCCTTCGCGGGAACAACATTTATTCTATCGCCGCGTCCGGCGCGTCACTGTGCACTGTGCACTGTCAACTGCGCGTATGTGCCTCGTACATCATCCGCAGCCCGTCGAGCAGCAGGTGGCGGTCATAGACGAATTCGCGCTTGCAGCAGGGGACGATCCCGTGGCTCAGGCCCCCGGTCGCGACCAGCGACGCCTTTTCGATCCCGAGTTCCCCCAGGATCCGGTCCACCATGCCGTCGAGCATGGCGGCGGTGCCGAAGACGAGGCCGGACTGCATGCACTCAATCGTGTTCGTCCCAATCGCTTTCTCCGGCATCGTGAAGCTGATCGACGGCAGCAGCGCCGTGCCTTTCGCGAGCGCGTCGAGCGAGATCTTCACGCCAGGCGCAATCGTGCAGCCGCGGAACTTGCCGTCTTTGTCGATGACGATGATCTTTGTGGCGGTGCCGAGGTCGGCAACAAGACACGGGAGGGGGTACTTGCCGACAGCGCCCACGGTGACCGCGATCAAATCGGCGCCGATTTGCGAAACGGGGAGCACGTCAGTCTCAAAGCCGTCGTGGACCTGCTCGCCGACGATGAGCGGTTCTTTGCCGAGGACGGTCTTGACTGCCTGCGAGAGCAGATCGGTCAGCTCCGGCACCACGCTCGAAAGAATCGCGCCCTTGAACGCCGAGCCGCGTACCGCGTGGAGATGGAAGATGTCGAGCAGCATGGTCGCGTATTCGTCGGCCGTGCGGTGCTGTTCGGAATAGACGCGCGACGTGAACAGCAGCGCGCCGTCGGCAAAGCAGCCGAGGTTGATGTTGGTGTTTCCGATATCGATTGCAAGCAGCATAAGCCCACCGCCCTTGTTTCTGTTGGAAAAATTATAGCGCAAACGGTGGCAAATGTCAAATGGATATGGTATAATGGCAAAAAACGAAAGGGGAGTTGCTTCATGGGCTGCACTGCTTGTCCGCGTAAATGCAATGCGGTACGCGCCGCACAGAGCGGCTTTTGCGGCGTCAGCTCCGCCTTTCGGGTCGCCCGTGCTGCGCTGCACCAATGGGAGGAACCCTGCATCAGCGGCAAAAACGGCTCGGGCACGGTGTTCTTTTCCGGCTGCAACCTGCGGTGCGCGTTCTGCCAGAACTACGAGATCAGCCACGGCTGCTTCGGGAAAGACGTCACCGACGCCCGCCTGTGCGGAATCTTCGACGAACTGATCGCACAGGACGCGCACAACCTGAACCTTGTCAACCCGACGCATTACGCCGAAAGGCTCGCGCGGGTGCTGCGGGACTATCGCAGCCCGGTGCCCGTCGTCTGGAACAGCAGCGGCTATGAATCCGTCGACACGCTGCGACAGCTCGAAGGCCTCGTTGACGTGTATCTGCCCGATTACAAATACAGCCGCCCCGACCGCGCTTCGGCCTACGCCGCCGCGGCGGACTACCCCGAGACCGCGTTGGCAGCGATTACGGAGATGCGCCGCCAGCAGCCGGAGGACGTGTTTGAGGACGGGCTGCTCAAGAAGGGCCTCATCATCCGGCACCTGATTTTGCCGAAGAACACGAACTCATCGGTTGAGATTCTGCGGCAGATCGCGGATCGTTTCGGCACAAAGACGATCGTCAGCCTGATGGCGCAGTACACGCCCTGCGGCAACATTGAGCATTTCCCGGAGCTGCAGCGAGCTATCACCGCGCGGGAATTTGAAAAGGTGCTGACGGAGCTGGAAACGCTCGGCTTCCGGAACGCCTATGTGCAGGAACGAACCGCCGCGGACGAAAGCTTTATCCCGCCGTTCGACCTGACGGGCGTATAGAACGCGTTTCAAAGCGAAAAGGAGCAACCATGGCGGACAGAGATTATAATCACGACGGAAAGAACGACTGGCTCGACGACCAGATCGAGCAGGATGAACTGCAGTATTACGCCGACGGCGCGTCCGGCGCTTCGAGCAGCAGTCTCGGCTGCAGCAACGCTCTGCTTTTGCTGATCCTGCTGATTATCGGGGTGCTTTGGGTGATCGGCAAGCTCTATGACCTCGGCGCGCCGGACTGGGTCGCGCTGCCGATTCTGGCGCTTGCCGTTATCCCGCTTGTCCGCATTTTGAACATGAAGGGCTGACGGCGCACTTTTTCTTGGAAAAGCGTGCGGCGACCTCTTTACAAATCCGGTTTTGCCATGTATAATGAAACTACCAATAATCCGAAACGGAGGAATTGAAAATGAAAAAGTTTGCAAGTGAATTCAAAGCGTTCGTTCTGCGCGGCAACGTGATGGATATGGCCGTCGGCGTCATCATCGGCGCTGCGTTCGGCTCGATCGTCACCGCCCTGACCGACGATTTCATCAACCCCCTGATCGCTTCCATCGGCGGCGCCGAAGTTGCCGGCATGATCAAGCTTCCGTGGGTCGACTACACCGGCATGGACGCCGAAGCGGCGCAGGCGCTTGCGCTGAACTACGGCCACTTCATCACGACGGTCATCAACTTCCTGATCATGGCGCTTTGCATCTTCCTGATGGTCAAGGCTGTCAACAAGCTGATGTCGGTCGGCAAGAAGCCGGAAGAAGAGCCCGCCCCGACGACCAAGACCTGCCCGTTCTGCAAGAGCGAAATCGCGATCGAAGCGACCAAGTGCCCGTGCTGCACCTCCGACCTTCCCGAAGAGGAAGCTGCGGAAGAAGCGGCTGAATAAGCATGAAAACCGGGTTTATCGGCGCCGGCAACATGGCGTCGGCCATTCTCGAAGGTTTAGTCTCCTCGGCATGTCTCATGCCGGGGGACCTTGCCGTTTACGATCCGGACAGCAAAAAGACCGACGCGCTGCGTGTGCGTTTCGGTCTGAACGTCTGCGCCTCGGAATGTGAAATCGTCGCAAACAGCGACTGCGTCGTCCTCGCCGTCAAGCCCAACATGCTGCAGACGGTGCTCGCGACGATCCGTGGCGCCGTGCGCGAAAAGCAGCCGTTGCTGCTGACAATCGCCGCGGGCAAGCCGCTCGCGTTCTACCGCGACTGCCTCGGCTTCGACGTGCGCCTGGTGCGCGTGATGCCGAACATCAACGCAGTGGTCGGCGCGGCGGTCTCGGCCTACTGCGGCAACGACTGCGCAACAAAAGACGACCTGCAGTTCGCTGAAAAGTTCTGCGCGTCGTTCGGCGCGGCGATGCCGCTGCCGGAAACGCAGTTCCCGGTGTTCGGCGTTGTCGGCGGGAGCGCGCCCGCGTTCGCCTATCTGTTTATCGACGCGCTCGCCCGCGCCGCGGTCCAGCACGGAATGCCCCGCGACAAGGCGCTGGCAGTCAGCGCCCAGACGGTGCTCGGCAGCGCGAAGATGATCCTGGAATCCGGGGTACACCCGCAGGAGCTGATCGACCGGGTCTGTTCGCCCGGCGGCACAACGATCGAAGGGATCGCCGCGCTGCAGAAGGACGGCTTTGAAGCCGCCGTCGCCGACGCGGTCCGCGCCGCTGTGGAAAAGGACAAGAAGCTGTAATCAAAGCAGCACCGACAACAGCATCAGCTCAAACCACGCTTTTTCGGGCAAGGGGGCGTTCCCTTTGCCCGTTTGCGCTGTATAGGCCGGTCTTCCCGCTGTCTGCGAAAACCAGTCGGGGAACGCGCCCCGCGGCGCTTCGGCACGGCACAGCGGCAGCATCGGCGCGTCGGCCAGCAGCTTGCCGCAAAGCGGCGCTGTCTTGCTGCCGTGCGGCGGCAAATGAATTTGCAGCAGCGGTTCGCCATGCTGCAAAACCAGCGCATGACGAAAGCGTTCGCGGCGGCAAAGCGAAGCGATCGCCTGCGTTTCCGCTTCGCTCAGCGGCCGTTCGCCGGGATACCCCGCGGCACGGGGAGAGTCGCAGTTCGCAAGGATGCTCTCTTCCTTCGCCAAGTCGAATCCCGCGTCGAACTGATAACGCAGATCGACGCCCCGCGCGTTCGCCTGCCACGGTGTTTTATCGGAAACCAGCGGCTGCAAAAACCGCCGCAGCGGCATTGCAGCTGAAAGTCCGTTTTCCTTTAGCGCCAGCCCGTCCGGGTTGAGGCAGGGGACGACCGTCACCCCGCTTTCGCGCAGCGCCCGCCGTGGCTCGACGCCGCAAAACAGCGCGTTTGACGCGGCGCGTTCCAGCAGCGCCCTGCAAAAGCGCAGCACGAGTGCGCACAGGTCGCCTTCCGCGCCGCCGACGCCGCAAAGCAGCAGCGAGCGGCTATGCCTGCTGCC
>CAMZEG010000116.1 GCA_947305635.1 uncultured Clostridia bacterium | reverse complement strand
GTGCAGTCCGCCAGCTTGCCGGGCAGGGAGTTGCTTTCCAGCGGCGATTTGCGGCGGGCGGCCTCGCGGGCCTTGCGCGCGGCTTCGCGGGCGCGGGAGGCGTCGAGCGCCTTGGAGAAGATCATCTTCGCGACCTGCGGGTTTTCTTCAAAGAAATCGGTCAGCTTGTTGTAGACCGTGTTGGCCACAAGCTTCGTCATGTCGGTGTTGCCGAGCTTGCTCTTGGTCTGGCCCTCAAACTGGGCGTCGGTCAGCTTGACGCTGATCACGGCGACAAGGCCCTCGCGGCAGTCTTCGCCGGACAGCTTTTTGTCGGAATCCTTGAGGATGTTATATTTTTTGCCGTAATCGTTGAACACGCGGGTCAGCGCGTTCTTGAATCCGTTCTCGTGCGTGCCGCCGTCCACGGTATGGACGTTGTTCGCGTAGGAGAGAATCGTTTCGTTATAGCCGTCGTTGTACATCAGCGCGATCTCGGCGCTCTTGTCGTCCTTGACGGTGGAAAAATGGATCGGGACGTCGTGGACCGGCGTCAGACCGCGGCTTTCGTTGATATATTCCACGAACGAGCCGATACCGCCCGCGTAGCAGAAGACGTCCTCAACGATATTGTCCGGGTCGCGGCGGTCGGTCAGCGTGATATTGATCCCGGCGTTTAGGAACGCGGATTCGCGCAGATGGCGCTGCAGCGTCTCATAGTCGTATTCCGTCGTCTCCTGGAAGATCTCCGGGTCGGGCTTGAACTTGATGAACGTGCCCGTCTGGTCGGTGTCGCCGATGATTTTGAGATCGGTCTCGATCTTGCCGCGCGAAAACCGCTGGTGATGGATGTGTCCCTCCTGCGAGACTTCGACCTCGAACCATTCCGACAGCGCATTGACGACGGAGGAGCCGACGCCGTGCAGACCGCCGGAGACCTTGTAGCCGCTGCCGCCGAACTTGCCGCCGGCGTGCAGCACCGTCAGAACGACCGTAACGGCGGGCAGACCCTGCTGCTCGTTGATGCCGACGGGGATACCGCGGCCGTTGTCGCGTACGGTGATGATATTGCCGGGCAGAATCTCCACCTCGATATGGGTGCAGTAGCCGGCGAGCGCCTCGTCGATCGAGTTGTCGACGATCTCATAGACCAGGTGGTGCAGACCGCGCGGGCCGGTGGAGCCGATATACATGCCCGGACGCTTGCGGACCGCTTCCAGGCCTTCGAGCACCTGAATGGCGTCCGCGTCGTAGGTTTCGGTCACCTGCGTATCCATGGTTTCAATCGCGGTAAACTCGTCGGGCGTGCCCTCTTCGCGCACCAGCTCAAGTTCTTCCGTTTCCTGTCTGATTTCGTTGTTGTCCACGGTGAATCCTCCGTATCTGTGAAAGTTGATCTATCTTAAAATGACTGTACTTTTTCGGTTCGGCCGATCAGCGTCGGCACGGAGAGCGGCGAAATATAAACGGTTTTGTCCTTTGTCAGAACAAAGGACTTCGGCAGATCGTACGAGACATACCGGACCCTGCCTTCGCGTTCAGCGCCGGAAAGGAAGTCCCGCGTCGTTTTGCTGACCGTCGTGTTGTCCATGTCGAAGAAGCCGATGATCTCCTGTGTCGTGACCACCGTGTTCTGTCCGAGATGCAGATACATGCGCCGTCCCTCTTTAAATGATGGTTCCGTTTTGCATACGGATCGCCTGTCCGTACTTCAGGTTTTTGACCGAATGGGGGTCGCAGCAGGTGATGAAGACCTGCCAGTCCCTGATGTGGTTGAGAATATAGTTCTGTCTGGACGTGTCGAGTTCGCTCATGACGTCGTCCAGCAGCGCCACGGGTTGTTCGCCCGTAAAGTTGCGGATCACGGCCGCTTCGCCGAGCTTCAGCGCGAGCGCGGCGGACCGCTGCTGTCCCTGCGAGCCGTAGGAACGCGCGGACAGACCGTTGATCTGAATCGAAAGGTCGTCTCGGTGCGGCCCGACGGACGTGCTGCCTGTGACGAGGTCGGTTTTGCGCGCGACGCGCAGCAGATCGCGCATCCCGGCGCGGATCTCCTCTTTCTGGATCCCGCCGGTGGCGCAGGCCTCCTCATAGGCCAGTTCCAGCGTTTCTTTGCGGTTCGAGATTCCGCCGTAGATCTCTGTTGTGAATTCGCGCAGGCGGTTGACATAGCCGACGCGCTGCGTGATGAGCTCCGCCGCGTAAAAGGCGATCTGCTCCTCCCAGACGTCCAGCGTGTCATACAGCTCGCTGTGGTAGGCGAGATCCTTCAACAGAATGTTGCGCTGCGCCAGCGCCTTGTTGTAGCCGGAGAGCGCGACGGCGTATTTCGGTTTCAGCTGGCTGATCGCGACGTCCAAAAACCTGCGCCGCTCATACGGCCCGTCCTTGACGAGAGACAAATGCACCGGCGAAAAGACAACGGCCAGAAACGACCCCATCACCTTGGCGGGCGACGAAAGGACGATCCCGTTCTTCGTGAATTTGCGCGTCTTTTCAATCGACAAAAGCAGATTCTGCTGCCGCCCTTCGCCGTAGTAATCGAGCGAGAGCGCCGCCTTCGCGCTGTTGAAGTTGACGCATTCCGCGTCCTTGGCGCCGCGGAAGCTGCGGCAGCCGGTGAACAGCCAGATGCTTTCCAGAAGATTGGTTTTACCCTGCGCGTTGTCGCCGTAAATGATGTTGACGCCGCCGCAGGGCGTGATCACCGCGGCGTCGATATTGCGGAACGACGTAAGCTCCAGCTGCGTTACCCGCATGACACAACCTCATACTGCTGCCGCTGAAACTCGAAAAAATCGCCGTTTCTGAGCTTTTTCCCGCGTTGGAGACAAACAATACCGTTGACCCGGACAAGGCCGTCCTGAATCACAAATTTTGCTTCTCCGCCGGTCGATACCGCGCTGGAAAGCTTGAGCGCCGAGTCCAGTCGGATAAACTCCGTCTGAATCTGCAGCTGTTTTCGCGTTTTCGGCGCAATTTTGACATGCACTTTCATGGCTGTTCTTCTTTCGTTGACGTTTCGGTTCAGATGCGGACCGGCAGGACCAGGAACAGGAAGTTTTCGCCCGCGGTCGGCAGAATCAGGATCGGCTGGTTCGCGCTGTTGAATTCAATCTTGATATCTTCGGTCTCGCACGCCTTCAGCGCGTCGAGGATGAACTTGCTGTTGAAACCGATTTCCAGCTCCTGACCGACGACGTCCGCTTCCATTTTGTCGGTCGCGGTACCGATCGAGGTGACGGAGGAGAACTTCAGCCGGTTCTGCGAAACGATGCAACGCACCGGGCTGGAACGGTCGGTGATGATCAGCGACGTGCGTTCCACGCATTCGATCACGCGGCGCGTCTGCGCCAGAACGGTCGTCGCGGCGGAAAGGGGAATCGCCGCCTTGTAATCGATGAAGTTGCCTTCGAGCAAACGGGAAATAATACGGTATTCGCCGACCTCAAACGAGATATGGCGCTTGCCGACGGAAATCGAATACATCTGCTCGTCGTCTTCGCTAAGCTTGACAATCTCGCCGAGCGTCTTTGCCGGCACGACAAAGCTGACCGGGTCGCCGCTGTAATCGATCTCCTCGCGGCGGATCGCCAGTCTGGCGCCGTCGACGGCGACCAGCACGATCCGGCCTTCGGAAATCTCGAACTTCACGCCGCAGTGCACGGGGTTGCGTTCGCTCGTGGAAACCGAAAAGATCGTCTTGCGGATCATATCCTTTAAAAGACCCTGCTGGATCACGATCGGAAAACCGCCGGTGACGGTCGGCAGGTCGGGATATTCGTCCGCGCTCGTGCCGATGATGGAATATTCGGTGTCGCCGCTCTTGATCTTGCAGATATTGCGCTCATCGCTTTCGATCGAAACCGTTTCGTCCGGCAGCATGCGCAGAATATCGCACAGGTTGCGCGCGTTGAGGATGATGCTGCCGCTGTCTTCTACTTCGGCGGCAAGATAGGTCTCCGTCCCGACTTCCAGATCGTAGCCCGTCAGACGCAGGCTGTCGCCGAGCGCGTTGAGCAGAATGCCTTCGATCGCCGGAATGGTGGATTTGTTGGAAACGGTGCGCTGCACGTTCATGCACAGCTTTGCAAGTTTTGCGGTATCACAGACGATTTTCATTTTTTTGCCTCCTCGCAAGAAAAGAAAGAATAAAGATATCAGTAGTCTTAGTAGGGGCCGTGAAAACATGGAAAAGCGGGAGAAACCCACAGAAACGGGGAAAAAGTTTTCCGTTTTCCGGCTGGAAATCTTTGTGAAGAACGAACCGGTTTTCACACGATTGTTTGTTCGGTATGGAATATGTGGAAAGAAAAGCGTGGAATGTGAAAGAAACTGTGGAAAATCTAAGCGTCGTTGATGTTTTTCAAAATGTCGTCGACGGTCGCTTTGAGAGACATGTTCGTTTCCAGTTTCTTTTCCATCTCCTGCAGCGCGTAGATCATCGTCGAATAGTGCTTATTTGAGAATTCGGCGCCGATCGCGGTCAGAGAGAGGTTCGTCACTTCGTGGATGATGTAGATCGCGACCTGCCGCGCCTGGGAAATGTTGGCGGAGCGTTTCTCCGAGCGGATATCCGCGGGGCTGACGTTGAAGGTGCGCGAAACTTCGTTGATGATGTTCTCAATCGTGACCGGGGTCGGCGGGTTGTCGCCCATGATGTCGGAGATCGCCTTTTTCGCGTTCGCGATATTCGGGCGCGTGCCCTCGACCTCCTGATAGGCTTTGATCTTCTTCACGGTTCCTTCGAGCTGGCGGATGTTCTTTTTGATGTTGTTCGCGATGAAGGCGACGACTTCGTCGTTGAGATCGACGTTCAGCTCCTCCGCCTTCTTTTTGACAATCGCCATCCGCGTTTCGAGCGACGGCGGCTGAATATCCGCGATCAGACCGCCCTCAAAGCGGGTGCGCAGCCGTTCTTCCAGCGTCAGCATTTCGCGCGGCGGCCGGTCGGAGGACAGGACGATCTGTTTGCCGGCGTTCTTCAGCGTTTCAAACGTGTGGAAGAATTCCTCCTGCGTCGTTTCCTTGTTGGAAATGAACTGGATATCGTCGACGAGCAGCACGTCGCAGCCGCGGTACTTTTCGTGAAAGGTCGTCGTGTTGTGCTCCTTGAGGTGGTAGATCAGCTCGTTCGTGAACTGTTCGCCGCTGGTATAAAGGATCACCTCGTTCGGGCGCTGTTTCTTGATCTCGTGCATGATCGCGGAAAGCAGGTGCGTTTTGCCGAGACCCGAATGGCCGTAGATGAACAGCGGGTTATAGGCCTTGCCGGGATTGTTCGCGACGTTCAGCGCCGCCGCGTGGGCAAAGCGGTTGGACGGGCCGATGATGAAGTTGTCGAACGTGTAGACCGTCTCGTCTTCGGCGGCGAGGGCGGGGTTCTGCTGTCCGTCCGCATCCGTCTGCATCACGGTCGGATTGTCCGGCGCGACATACTGGACGCGGACCGGAAAACCGAAGGTTTCGCTGCAGGCTTCTTCGATCAGGTGCGAAAACTTGTCGGCGATGATCTTGCGCTTGAAATCGCTGACAGACAGCGTGATGGTGTCCGCCTGAAAGCTGACAAATTTCAGCGGGCTGAGCCAGACGTTATAGGCGACTTCCGTCACGCGCGTCTTCAGCAGCTCCTTGATCGTTTCCCAAATCTCATAAAAAGAATCCATGATCGACCTCCTTGATTTTTTCAAAATGCCGGTTGCAAGTTATGAAAGAATATATTATAATATACAAAGTGAACAACTCAAAATTAAAGATACAGATATAAGAAAAGATAATTACATTATATTGTACCATATTTTCAAAAAGACTGTCAAGGGTTTTCCACATACAAAAGAGGAAAACGTGAAAAAAGAAAGGATGTTTTTACATGACGAAGCGTCAACGGGCGGCGGCTTGTGTCGCAGCGCTGAAAAACGAATATCCGGACGCGATCTGTTCGCTCGAATACAGCGATCCGCTGCAGCTTCTGATCGCGACGCGGCTGTCCGCGCAGTGCACCGACGCGCGGGTCAATCTGGTCACCCCGGCGCTGTTTGCGGCGTACCCCGATCTCGACGCGTTCTGCGCAGCGAAGGTCGAGGACGTGGAAACCTACATCCATTCCTGCGGCTTTTTCCGTGCGAAGGCGAAGGACATCGTCGGGATGGCGCAGAAGATCCGCGACGACTTCGGCGGCACAGTGCCCGACACAGTCGAAGCGCTGACGACGCTGCCCGGCGTTGGGAGGAAAACGGCCAACCTGATTGTCGGCGACGTCTATCACAAGCCGGCGGTCGTCGCCGATACTCATCTGATCCGGATCACGAACCTGCTCGGCCTGGTCGACACGAAGGATCCGAAGAAGGTGGAGCTGCAGCTGCGGGACCTTTTGGACCCTGCGGAAAGCAACGATTTCTGCCACCGATGCGTGCTGCACGGCAGGGCGGTCTGTATTGCGCGGCGGCCGCAGTGCGCCGTGTGCTGCATGCGGGATTACTGCAAAAATGCCGGAAAGGAAAGCGCCTGAGAACGGTGCAAACGGGCGCGAAAAAATTTTTTGAAAAATGTATTGACAAACCGACCTTGTTATAATATAATAGTCGAGCGCTGCAGCAAGGCGGCGCGCAGGACGTGGCGGTATAGCTCAGTTGGCTAGAGCATTCGGTTCATACCCGGAGTGTCGTAGGTTCAAATCCCACTGCCGCTACCAT
>CAMZEG010000115.1 GCA_947305635.1 uncultured Clostridia bacterium | reverse complement strand
TTGATGTTGAATTCCTTGTGTGTGTCTGCAAACTTGCTGAGAATGCGAGCAGCAGCGACGTAATCATCTGCACTTGTGGCGATGGCGGTGGTACCGTCAAGGACGGTTTCCAGACCGTTCAGCTCTGTGGCAGCAATGGCAAGACGCAGCAGCGTATTCTTCACAACCGTGTATTCCACGCCTGCTTCACGCAGTTCCTTACGCAGCGCGGTATCGTCGGCAACGGTGATACCTTTGTAATCGACGATGACGCCGGCGCAGGCGTTCTTCAGACGTTCGGTGAGCGCCGCAACGACGGCCTGCTTGCTTTCCAAAACTTTAGCACTGGGCAAATGAATTCACCTCCTGTAAGTATTTCGCCCTTCGGGTGTCTAAACTGAAATGTGCCTTTCCCTCGAACCGAAGGAAAGGCACAACATAATCAATTCGCATTAACTATGCCGTTCATTCCTCGGCAGGCGGCAAATTGCCTTTCAGTCGAAACACCTGCTGTCTTCGGGCTGACAGCTTTGCTATTATACCGCACGGGTCGCCCCGTGTCAAGTACTTTTTGAAAAATTATTCAGCGGCCTGCGCGGCAGAGCCGACCTTGTTCGGGTTGATGCGAACGCCGGGGCCCATCGTCGAAGCGACGACGCAGGAGCGGATGTACTGACCCTTGGCGGCAGCCGGCTTGGCCTTGATGATGGCGTCAAGCAGCGTCGTGAAGTTTTCGTTCAGCTTTTCGGTACCGAACGAAGCCTTGCCGATCGGGCAGTGGATGATGTTGGTTTTGTCAAGACGGTATTCGATTTTACCGGCTTTCGCTTCGGTGACGGCCTGCGCCACGTTCGGGGTGACCGTACCGGCCTTCGGCGACGGCATCAAGCCGCGGGGGCCGAGGATTTTACCGAGACGACCGACAAGACCCATCATGTTGGGGGCTGCGATCGCAACGTCGAATTCCATCCAGCCTTCGCCCTGGATACGGGCGACGAGGTCTTCCGCACCGACGACTTCCGCACCGGCGGCTTCGGCGGCTTTCGCGTCATCGCCTTTTGCGAAAACAGCGACGCGGACGGATTTACCGGTACCGTTCGGCAGCACGACGGCGCCGCGGACCTGCTGATCTGCGTGGCGGGAGTCAACGCCGAGACGGACGTGCGCTTCGATCGTTTCGTCGAATTTCGCGGTCGCGGTCTTGATCGCGATCTCAAGCGCCTGCGCGGGATCATAAAGAGTTGCTTTGTCGTAAAGCTTTGCAGCTTCGACATACTTTTTACCATGTTTCATAATTTCATCCTCCTGTTGAGTGGTTCATCGGAACAATTGTTTCCTCCCACCCGGAATCAATGGAATCGCTTAAGGCGAATCAATCTGCGACAACTACGCCCATGCTGCGGCAGGTGCCGGCGATCATGCTCATCGCGGTTTCGATTGTGGCAGCATTGAGATCGGGCATCTTCTGTTCGGCGATCTTGCGGATCTGTTCCGTGGTGATCGTTGCGACCTTGGTCTTGTTCGGCACGCCGGAACCGCTTTCGATACCGCAGGCCTTCTTGATGAGGACAGCCGCGGGCGGGGTCTTCGTCACGAACGAGAACGTGTGGTCGGCATACACCGTGATGACGACCGGAATAATCAGACCGATGTCATTCTTTGTGCGCTCATTGAATTCCTTCGTGAATGCCATAATATTCACGCCGTGCTGACCGAGTGCCGGACCGACGGGCGGCGCCGGAGTGGCCTTACCTGCAGGAATCTGGAGCTTGATCAAGCCTACTACCTTTTGAGCCATTTTAATTGCACCTCCAAAATGATGTGGTTGATGGCGATCCGATTCGTTGTTTTTTCGGATCTCCCACAGAGGACTCGCGCCCTCTCGCTATAATGAACCGGCAAAAGCCGTCATTATACCAGAATAATGTTGTTTGTTCAGCAGATCGCGTTTTCGACCTGATCGAGCTCCAGCTCGACCGGCGTTTCGCGCCCGAGCATGGAGATCAGGACCACAACGACCTTCTTTGTCAGGTCGATGGAATCGACGATGCCGCTGTTGCCGTCGAACGGGCCGGACAGAATGTTGACCAGATCGCCGACCTGATAATTGACTTCGACCGATTTCTTTTCGATGCCGAGCTTGGCAACTTCCTCTTCGGTCAGGGGGATGGGCTTGCTGCCCGGGCCGACAAAGCCCGTGACGCCCCTTGTGTTGCGGATGAGGTACCACGCCTCATCGCTCATGGCGAGTTCTTCGTCTTCGAATTCGCTGCGGCGCCGGTAGGTGCACGCAACCTTGACAAACACATAGCCGGGAATGCTCTTGCGTTTGACCACTTCCATCTTGTCGTTGCGGACTTGCTCCACTTCCTCCATCGGATAGAAGACGTCGAAGATCTGATCGTCCATTTTGCGGTTTTCCACCGCGGTCTTGATGTTTTCGGCTACTTTGTTTTCATAGCCCGAATAGGTGTGTACAACAAACCACCTGGCGTTATCTGCCATCGTGACACCTCCAAAAAGCCTGTTTAGTCTGCCGGCGTTTCTGCGTCCGCATCCGCTGCGGCGTCTGCATCTGCGTCAGCGTCGGCCTCGGCGTCAGCTTCGTCTTCGGCGTCAGCTTCGTCAGCGGCATCGGCGTCTTCGCCGGTCTCTTCGCCGGTTTCTTCGTCAACGGTGTCGGAAACGGTCGTATCGTTCGTCGCAAGCTTTTTGAGTCCGGTAATACCGGCGGAAAGTCCCTGGTCGATTCCGTAGATGATGATGGAAAGAATCGCGACGACCAGCAGCACGACGCCGGTGCTCTTGAGCACCATCTTCGCGTCCGGCCAGACGATCTTTTTCACTTCACCGCGGAAATCCTTGAAGAACTTTTTGATTTTGCCTGAACGTGCACCGGATGGTTTGTCTGACTTTTTCTTGTTGCCTTTGGCAGCTTTTGCGACTTTCGCCGCCGCGCCTTTTTCGTCCGTTGCGGTCTCTTCAACGTCGGAAGCCGGGACAATCTTGTTTTCGTTGTCAGCCATGTTTCTTACCTCCCGGTTCTTACTTTGTTTCTTTGTGGAGCGTGTGCTTCTTGCAGAATCTGCAGTACTTGTTCATCTCCAGACGTTCGGGGTTGTTTTTCTTGTTTTTCATCGTGTTGTAGTTGCGCTGTTTGCACTCCGTGCAAGATAATGTAATCTTTACTCGCATGATCGGCACCTCCATAATCGGATTATTTTGACCTCCGGGTGCGCAGCCCGCAGGCCGGTAGACCTCCCTCTGTTTTGAGCACAAAAAGAAAGCCCTGCGCAGAGGTAGAAAGATTCTATCACAATCTTTCCCGTTCGTCAAGGGCTTTCTTCGATTTTTTGAAAAAAGTTTTACTTCACGATTTCGGCCGACGCGATCACGATCGGCTCCACCGGCGCAGTGGGCACGCGGTCGAACCCGTTGTATTCGCGCTCGACCTCGCAGAACGCGTCCACGGTCTCCATGCCGTCGATCACCTTGCCGAACGCCGCGTAGTCGCCGTCAAGAGAATAGGAGACGTCGTCATAGCAGATGAAGAACTGGCTGGACGCGGAGTCCTTGACGGTTGTCCGCGCCATCGACACGACGCCGCGCTTGTGCGACAGCGTGTTCTGGGAAAAGCCGTTGGACGCGAACTCGCCTTTGATGGACGGCGTGTCGGCGCCCTCCCCTCCCTGTGCCATGAAGCCGGGATAGACGCGGTGGAAGGTCGTGCCGGCATAGTAGCCGCTTTCGACAAGCTTGATGAAGTTTTCAACGGTCTTCGGCGCGTATTCGGGATACAGCTCGATCGTGAACGTGCCGCCGTTTTCCATGGTAAATAAGACTTTCGTGTGTTCCATTGTTGTGTTCTCCTTTGTTTCTTCGGTTTGAGATGGCTGTGTATCGCCCGTTGTTTCTCCGGTGGTGCCTGTCGGGTCGGTCGCGGACTTCGTGCCGCACGCGGTCAGCGCGCACAAAAGGACCAGAGAAAGCAGCAGGGCCAGAATGCGATTGCGTTTCATCGGACAGTGTCTCCTTATATATTGTATTGCTCTCCCCTGTCAGGAGAACGTATAGACCGCGCCGGGCTTCGCGTCGAACGACGTGACGCCATCTTCAAAGACGGTCTCGATCTCGGCGCCGGTCTCATCCTGTACGAGGATGATCTTGCCGTCATAGATCAGGCGGATTCTGCCGCCGTCGTGCGCGCAGAGCGTGCCTTCTTTGAGCCGGTCGTTTTTCCAGCTGGCGCCGACCGTGACGTTGCCGCGGGCATGCAGGCCGCTATAGGAGCCGCTGTGCCAGTCCTTCGGCAGCGCGGGCAGAATCCGGATCAGGCCGTTGTGGCTTTGCAGCAGCATTTCCGCGACGCCGGCTGTAAAGCCGAAGTTGCCGTCGATCTGGAACGGCGGATGGGTGCCGAAGAGGTTCTTCATCACGGCGGTGGTGAGCACCTGCGAGATCAGGTTGTCGCAAAGGTCGCCTTCCTTTAGCCGTGCCGCGCAGCAAAGGCGGTGCGCCAGCGCCCAGCCGGTAGTCTTGTCGCCGCGCGAAAGCAAGGAGGCTTTCGCCGCCTTCTGGAGTCCCGGCGTCGTCTCGTCGATCAGCGAGAACGGGTACAGCCCGATCAGGTGGGAGATGTGGCGGTGCAGCTTGTCGATCCCGTAGGGGTTGCCGAAGCGCGGGAAGTCGTCCTCGTCGTACCACTCTTTGATCTGGCCGTGGCGGTTGATCTGCAGCGGAGAAAGGCGGTCTTTCTGCACCTTGAGCGTTTCCACCAGCGCGTGGTCGACGAGATCGCCGCAGCCGTTTTCGTCGAGCGCCGCCGCGCCTTCGATCACGGCGTCAAACAGCGCGCAGAGGATCGTCTGGTCGTAGGTGCAGCCCGCCGTCGCGGGGCCCTGTTCGGGCGAACAGCCGGGCGCCATGACCAGTCTGCCGCTGTGCTTGTCCTCACACAAGAGCTGCGAGAACAGCCGCGCGGCCTCCTCCATCGTCGGATAGACCGTCTCTTTCAGTGCGTCGAGATCATGGTCGAACGCATAGCAGTCGAACAGCTGCGCCGCCGCCCACGCGCCGTTGGTCGGCTCCCAGCCCCAGTGCCAGTCGGAGCCGGGGCCGCACATGCCGAGCGGGCCGCTCTGGGTAAACGCCGCCCAGCCGGTGGGTTCCTCCAGCGCGGGCGAATCGGTTGAATCCGCACTGCCGACGCCGAGCGTCTGCGCCGCGATCAGGCGGCCGGGCTTGCGCAGCGAGGCAATGTAATCGCGCATCGGACCCGCCGCCGCGGCAAGGCCCGTCACATACGCCGGCCAGTAGTTCATTTCGAGGTTGATATTCAGATGATAGTCCGCGCGCCAGGGCGGATTGTTCTTCGCGTTCCAGATGCCCTGCAGGTTCGCGGGCAGCGTCCCCTCGCGCGAGGACGCGAGCAGCAGATAGCGCCCGTACTGGAACAGCATCGTGATCAGCTGGCGCTTATATTCGCCCTTTTTGTCGAAGCGTTTGAGCATGAAATCGACGGGGTGCGCGATCTGCTCTTCGTCGAGCGAAAACTGCACCGACTGGTACAGCGGACGGTAGTCGTCGAGATGGGCGCGGTAGAGCTGGCCGAAGGTCTTCTGCGCCGCCGCTTCAACGGCGGGCAGCGCCTTGTCGCGCAGCGGGTCGCTCCCGTCGGAGAAGACGGGGAAGCTGTTCTTGTAATCCGTCGCGAGCGACGCGATCAGCACGACGCTGCTCGTGTTTTCGACGCGGATGCCGCCGTTTTCGGTCGCGGTGACCGTGCCGTCCTGCGCGATAAAGCGGATCGCGCCGCCGTAGCGCATGGCGTTGGCGTCTTCGCCGGGCTCGCCGTCCAGACCGATATTCGCCTGCACGGTGCCCTCGACGGTGATCGTGTCGTTTTCCGACACGGAAACGCCCTTCTGGTCGGAGACAAAGTAGGCGTCGAACGAGAAGGTCGGCGGCGGCGTCTCCTCCCCTTCCTCCTCTTCCTTCTGCGACTTCTGATGCGCCGCCTCGATCCGGCCGACAAGAACGTTGTCGGGATAGCTGACAAAGTAGTGGCGCGAATAGACGACCTTGTTGGCGCGGAAGTTCACCATCGCCGACGCGGAATCCAGTTCGAGGTCGCGGACATAATGGTCAACGCCGCCGATCTCGTCAAAGCGCAGATAGAGCGAGCCGAACGACTGATAGTTGCCGGAGCCGTCTTCGTCTCCCTGCAGCTGCGGCATGGCGCTCTGCGCCTGTTTCATGTCGCCGGAAAGCAGCAGGTCGCGGATTGCGCGGTACGTCTTGCCGCCGTCCGCGTTTTTGATTCCGTAATGGAACTGCGGCGTTGTGGGACCGCCCGACCAGAGCGTCTTTTCGTTGAGCGCGAGCAGCTCGCACTGCGGATCGCCGAACACCTTGACGCCGATACGTCCGTTGCCCAGCGGCAGCGCCTCGTTCTCCCAGCCGAAATAGCTCATGTTCGCGGGCGCGTTATAGCAAAGGAACATGGTTTCACCTTCTTTTTTGCAGTTGGTTTATTATACCCCGAATTTTCCGCTTCGTCAAGCGCAAAAAGCGCGCAGGTTTTTGTGCCGCGGGCACTTGCTTTTTGTTCACA
Organism: uncultured Clostridia bacterium; assembly: GCA_947305635.1. GTDB lineage: Bacteria > Bacillota > Clostridia > Oscillospirales > Acutalibacteraceae > UBA6857. The sequence goes on along the minus strand of CAMZEG010000115.1, from coordinate 90 downwards.
ATTATGTTATAGTATATGGAAAGGTCGGCATGACCGTCCGGCGCAAGGGAGGTGTCGCGATGCAGGAGGACTGTCTGATCCGGATCCATA
>CAMZEG010000114.1 GCA_947305635.1 uncultured Clostridia bacterium | reverse complement strand
GATCACGCCTCGGTGGTTTGCAGCGCCAGCTGCAACCACTCTCATCACCGCCGCCATCAAGGCTCAACCAAGACGGCCGTTTTTCTTTCTTTCGGGCGAAAGAAAGAAAAAGTCGGCGGAAAAAAGAAAGAAAGCCCGGGGTACGGCAAATGTGAAACGTCTGTTCACACGCGCTTGAAAAGATCGGTATTCTGTCAAGCCCTACTGCGCGTGTGGGCGTTTCGATTTGCCTACAGCTGAAGAACCTCTCATCCCCCATTGCCGGCGGCCGGCATTGTTCCGTTGATCTGCCGTACCCCTGACCACGCACAGCTTCGACCGTTTCCTACACCGTATTGTACACCCCCGCGCAATGCCGGTTTGCCTGCCGCCGCATCCGCTGTGGTCGGAACAGTTTTACGGCTTGTTCTAATTCCAAATTCCACATTTCAACTGCACACTGTACTTCCGAGGGCGAAAAAACGTCGAAAAAAGAAAAACAATAATCGGGTATGGGCGAAGCCCATCCAAAAAGACGTAAAAGAACAGAGCGCAGGTTATTTCCTACGCTCTGTTGACTTATAGATTGATTGTTTTTCTTTTTGTTCTTCGCGAAATACGCCAGCCCATGTCAGCTGTTCGCCCAGTTGGACAAGTACTCCATAAAGTCGTTCCGGTCGGCTTCCTTCTCCGCGCTCTTCTGGTCGCTGATGCCGCGGAAGGAATCGATCAGCGTGCCGAGGATGCTCGCAAAGCTGTCCAGCGCGTTGCCGGTGCTCGACAGGTCGACCGTCGTGGAGCCGGAGTTGCTCGGCGTTTCAGTGACGGGTTCGGTTTCGCCTTCCTTGTCGTCGTCCTTCGAAAGCATGGTGAACAGGGATTCGACTCTTGCCACAAGTTTGCGGATCATATCCATCAGGTTTTGCAGCGGGCCGCTCAGCTGCAGGCTGCCGGAGTTGTCCAGATGGAGCGTCAGTTCCGCGTCGCAGACGTCGCACCAGCCGTCGGAGCCGCGTTCGCCGCTGCTGCGCATGTACTTGTCGACATGGCCGGTCGCCGGGAGCACTTTGTTTTCGCCCTTGCAGACGGCGCTGCAATCGTTGCAGATCTCATAGTAGGTGTGGCCGGCCTTTTCGCAGGTCGCCGCCACCGCCGGGAACGGCGTTGTGCCGTTGGTGTGCTGGCAGCTCAGAAGCGAGACGACCGTATCCGCCTTGATCTCCGAGACGGAAATCACCGGGCGGACGCCCTTGTTGGTCAGGTTGACCGTCGCGGCGTGGTTCAGCGCGCCGGTGTTATCGACGTAGCTGGCGCGGCCGGTCGTGGTATCCGGGGTACGCAGCCACCAGTCGAGAATGGCGGTGTTGAGGCCCTGCGATCTCGCGTAATCCGAATAGCCGGTCACAACGCGCGTCGTGTCGGAATTGATCGAGCTGCCGAAGCCGTAGGCGGTCTTCTGGCAGTCCTGATAGGACAGCACGGTCACGGTGTCGGTCACGGTCGGAGTCGCCGCGGTGGAATTGTAGGCCGCCCAGCAGTAGGGCTTCGCGGTGATCTTGGCTTTCTGGTCCTGCGAGAACGCGGCTTTATAGAACGGGCCGGTCAGATAGGCGCGCAGCGAACTCTTTTCGTAGTTGTTCGCGTAGCTGCTGCCGGTCTTATAATCGCTGCCGCTCTTTTTGACAAGAATCTGGTACGGCTGCGCGTCGAGCACGTTCTTGCTCATCAGAAGGCCGTTCGCCGCGTCGAGCACGATCCACTCGATCGGATCGAAGTTGAAGTAGTAGATGAAGTCGGTCGCGTAGCCGGAGCCGTTGCCGCTGGTCGGGCTGGCTTCGCCGCCGGACTGCGACGGACGGTACTTCGTGAACTGAATGGCGCGGTACGCCTTGCCCTCATAGACAAAGTCGGCGTACTGCATGTAGTCGGACGCGGTCATTTTGCCGTCGTCCCAGCTGCCGGTGCCGCTGTAGTAGCCGGCGCTGTTCCAGTGCTTCTGCACATCGGCAAGCTTGCCCATCAGCTTGGTGTCGGTCACTTCGGACTGCGGGAAGGTGCCGAACAAAACCGTGTCGCCGGTCTTGTAGCCGGCCGCGGAAACCGACCATGCGGCGGAAAGCATGGTGAAGAGCATGGCGAGCGTCAGCAGCACGCCGAGGATCCGTCTGATGTTTTTCATGGAAAAACCTCCTGCTATCAATGTGCAAAAACGCACAGAATTATACACTATTACTTTATCATATCTTTTTGCAAAAAGCAAGGCTTTTTTCAGAAATGCTTGCGGATCTCATACAGATCGATACAGCCGATCGGACACGCCTCGTGGCACTTGCCGCAGCCGACGCATTTGTCGTAGTCGACCTTTGCGCAGAAGTTTTCCACCGTGACCGCTTCGTGCTCGCAGGCTTTGACGCATTTCATACAGCCGATGCAGCCGGCCTTGCACTGTTTGCGGGTCTGGGCGCCCTTGTCGTGGTTGACGCAGAGCACCGCCGCTTTCACGGTATCGAGCGGGAACAGGTCGATCAGATGGCGCGGGCAGGTGTTGATGCAAAGCTTGCACGCGCGGCATTTGTCCGGGTTGATCCGGGCCACGCCGTCGCAGATGAAGATCGCCTCATACGGACACACACGCACGCAGTCGCCGAAGCCGATGCAGCCGTGGACGAAGGTCTTCGGTCCGCCGAACAGCTGGGTCGCGATCTTGCACGAGCGCACGCCGCTGTAATCGAGCTTTTCTTCGACGTTCGCGCTGTTGCCGCAGCACATGACCGCCGCCACCTGCGGGGTCACGGCGCCGGCCTCGAGACCGAGGATCGCCGCCACCTGCTGCGCGACGTCGTTGCCGCCGGGGGTACATTTGTTGCACTGGGTCGTTTCGCCTTTGGAAAGCGCCGCCGCGTAGCCGTCGCAGCCGGAATAGCCGCAAGCGCCGCAGTTCGCGCCGGGGAGCACTTCGCGGACAGCTTCCGCTTTTTCATCCTTCGGGACGGCGAACACGATCGACGCGACCGCAAGGCCGAGACCCGCGATCAGACCGATTGCCGCCACAAGGACGACGGGGACAAGAATCTGTGTCATATGTCTTCGCCCTCCTTAGCCGAAAATGTGTTCCACGATCCCCGTAAAGCCGAGGAAGGAAACGGAAACGAGCGACGCCGCCACAAGCGTGATCGGCAGGCCGCGCATAAACTTCGGGATATCGCACGATTCCATCCGCTCGCGCACGCCGGCGAACATCACCATCGCCAGCATGAAGCCGAGGCCCGCGCCGACGGAGTTGAACATCGACTGGGCAAAGTTGTAGCCGTTATCCACGTTGAGGATGACGACGCCCAGCACGGCGCAGTTGGTCGTGATCAGCGGCAGATAGATGCCCAGCGCACTGTAAAGCGCCGGAATGTACTTTTTGAGGATGATCTCGACAAGCTGGACGAGCGCCGCGATCACGAGGATGAAGACGATCGTCTGCAGATAGCCGAGCTTCCGGCTTTCAAGGAAGAGGTTGATCGGATAGGTCACCGCCGTGGCAAGCGCCATGACGAAGATGACCGCCGCGCTCATGCCGACCGCCGTATTGAGCTTTTTCGACACGCCGAGGAACGGGCAGATGCCGAGGAATTTCGAGAGCACGAAGTTTTGCGTCAGGATCGCCGTCAGCAAAATCGCGACTAAGCCTTTGGTCAGTTCCATTATGCCGTCGCCTCCTCTTCTGCCGGTTGTTCGGGCGCGGCTTCGTTATGCAGCTTGCAGGTCGCGGCCATCGGGCACGCGTCGCAGCCGCGCAGCTGCGCGCGGGGTTTGCCCCTGCTTTCGGCCAGCTTGTTCACGCACGCCATCAGCATGCCGAACACGAAGAAGCCGCCCGGGGGCAGGATGAAGATCAGCATCGGGTTTTGGGAAAGCACGGGAATGCTCAGGCCGAGGAACGAGCCTGCGCCGAGCACTTCGCGCACCGTACCCATCAAAAACAGCGCCGCCGTAAAGCCGATGCCCATGCCGAGGCCGTCCACCGCGGAGGCCAGCACGGGGTTCTTGCCGGCGAAGGCTTCCGCGCGGCCGAGAATGATGCAGTTGACGACGATCAGCGGCAGGAAAACGCCGAGCTGTTCGTCGAGTTCCGGCGTGAACGCCTTGACGAGCATCTGCACGATCGTCACGAACGACGCGATGACCACGATATACGCGGGGATACGCACCTTCGAGGGGATCACCTTGCGCAGCGCGGAGATCACGACATTGGAGCAGACCAGCACGATCGACGCCGCCAGACCCATGCCGAGCGCGGAGCGCACGGAGGTCGTTGTCGCGAGCGTCGGACAGGTGCCGAGCACCAGCCGCAGCACCGGGTTTTCAATCACGATGCCTTTGGTAAACTCTTTGAAAAGCGATTCTTTCTCAGCCATTGTCCGCACCTCCCAGCAGGGCGCTCACCGCTTCGGTCGCGGCGTTGACCGCTTTGACAACCGCCTTCGAGGTGATCGTGGCGGCGGTGATTGCCTGAATGTTTTGTCCGTCGTTGGAATTCTTGTCGACCGTCAACTCGCCCGATTTGCCGAGGAAGCGTTCCTGGAACGCGGGCGTTTTGCTGTTCTGGCCGAGGCCCGGGGTTTCGTTGCTGCAATCGAGGACCGTGAAGCCCACAATCGTCGCGGTCAGATCGTAGCCAACCATGACCTTGACGTCGCCGCCGTAGCCCTTTGCCGCGGCTGTGACGATATAGCCGATCACGTTGCCGGCTTCGTCATAGCCCTCGGTGATCAGAAGGCCGCTCTTGGCGTCCGTCTTGTCTTCGCCGTAGGACGCGACCGGCGTGTCGCCGACTTTCGCGAGCACCGCCGCGCGGGACGCGATCGCGGCGTCCGCCGCGTTCCGGTCGATCTTTGCCGCCGTCGCTTCGTTCGTCAGCGCGAGCAGCGCCGTCGCAATCAGGCAGATCAGGAAGAGCGCGAGCGTCGGAAAGAGAATTGCTTTGAGCTTGCCGTTTTTCATGCCTTTGCCGCCTCCTCTTTCTTCTTTTCGGGTTTCTCGTAACCGAACGGCTTGGACGTCGTCAGACGCTCAATGTGCGGGACGAGGATATTCATCAGAATGATGGAGAACGAGACGCCTTCGGGCAGCGAGCCGAACAGGCGGATCACCGCCGTGATCAGGCCGCAGCCGATACCGAAGATGATGCGGCCCTTGCGGTTGATCGGAGACGTGCTGTAGTCGGTCGCCATGAAGAACGCGCCGAGGATCAGGCCGCCGCCGAGCAGCTCATAGGCCAGGAACTGGAGATTGCCTTTGCCCGCGATCAGCATCACGACGGCGACCGTCCCGATGAACGAGAACGGGATCGCCGGGGAGATCACGCGGCGCAGCAGCAGATAGAACGCGCCGGACAGCAGCGCGATCGAACAGACCTCGCCCATCGAGCCGCCGTGGGCGCCGATCAGCATCTGGACCAGCGAGGGCAGCCCTTCGACCGCCGAAACGTCGCCGCCGGTCACGTTCGCCAGAACGGCCATCGGCGTCGCCGCGGTCACCGCGTCGGGCGACCAGGCGGAGGAGAACGGCACGATCCATTTCGCCATCGCGGACGGGAACGACATCATCAGGATGATGCGCGCCGTAATCGCGGGGTTGACGAAGTTCTGGCCGATGCCGCCGAACAACTGCTTGACGATGACGATCGCGATCACGGAGCCGATCGCCGCCATCCACAAAGGCAGAGTCGCGGGGAGGTTGAACGCGAGGATCAGGCCGGTGACAACGGCGCTCAGATCGCCGAGCGTGTTGTCGCGCTTCATGATTTTGCGGGAGAGATATTCGCTGAGGACAGCCGTGCCGACCGTCACGGCGGCCAGGCACAGCGCGCGGGTGCCGAAATAGACCGCGCTCATCACGAGCGCCGGCACAAGCGCAAGGATCACGTCGAGCATGATCCCGGTCGTGGTTTCGTGCGAACGCACATGCGGCGACGCGGAAACTGTCAGACGTTTTGCCATTATTTCGTCCCCTCCTCTCTGAGCACCTGTTTGGCAAGGCGCATATACTGCACCAGCGGTCTGCCGGACGGGCACGCGTAGGCGCACGAGCCGCACTCCATGCAGACGTTCGTGTGGCTGCGGGTCAGCCCGTCCACGTCGCGGATGCGCGCGTAGCGTTCGATCAGCGTCGGCATCAGACCCATCGGGCAGACCTCGACGCAGCGGCCGCAGCGGATGCAGGCGCGTTCGCGCTTGACGGTGCCCTTGCGGTCGGCGAACGCGAGAATGGCGTTGTTCTGCTTGCAGATCGGGGCGTTGGTGTCGCAGATCGCGATGCCCATCATCGGGCCGCCGGAGATGATCTTGCGCGGCTCTTCCTTGAATCCGCCGCAGTAGTCGATGATATCCTGGATGTTGGTGCCGATCGGCACGCGCAGGTTCTTCGGCTCGGCGATCGCGGAGCCGTCCACGGTGATGGAGCGGCTGATCAGCGGCTTGCCGGTGGCAAGATAGCGGGCGACGAACGCGGCCGAGCCGACGTTCATCACGATGCAGCCGACGTCCGCGGGCAGCTTGCCGGGCGGGACGCGGCGTCCCGTGGCGGAAAGGACCATCATCTTTTCCGCGCCCTGCGGGTACTTCGATTTGAGCACCATCAGCTTGACCTCGTCGCCGATATCGTTGTCGAGATCGGCGATCTCCTTGAGGTTCTTGAACGCCTTGGGCTTGTTGTCCTCAATCGCGATCACGACGTTCTTGATCTCCAGCAGCTCCTTGAGCTTATAGACGCCGTCCAGAATGTTCTTGCTGTTTTCAATGCATTCGCGGTAGTCCACCGTGATATACGGCTCGCACTCCGCGGCGTTGATCACCAGCG
>CAMZEG010000113.1 GCA_947305635.1 uncultured Clostridia bacterium | reverse complement strand
TCGATCGTGGTGTCGACGTCGAGCTTGCTGTCGAAGTCGAGGTCGATCGCCGTCGGGCCCATCAGCACGTTGCCGTGCACCGTCGGGGTGATCAGAATGCCCTTGCCCATCGCGGACGGGCAGTGGAACAGCACATGGTTGACCATCTTCTGCTCGTTCTTGTCAAGCAGGTAGTATTCGCCCTTGCGCGGGATGATGCGGAACGAGGTGTCGCCGATCATCTTCGCGATCTGGTCGGCGAACACGCCGGCGCAGTTGATGACGTACTTCGCCTTGATCACGCCGCTGGCGGTGGAAAGGGCGAACATCCCGTCCTTGTATTCGATATCGAACACGCCGCTGTTGCGCTTGACGCGCGCGCCGTTGAGGACGGCGTTTTCCACACAGGCGATGGTCAGTTCATACGGGCTGACAATGCCGGCCGTGGGCGCCCAGAGCGCGCCGACCGCCTCTTCGCTGATATAGGGCTCCATCTCGCGCAGACGTTCCTGGCTGATGATATCCATATTCGGCACGCCGTTGGCAAAGCCGCGTTCAAACAGCTCGTCGAGCGTTTTCATGTCGTCCCAGCTGTAGGCGACGACCAGCGATCCGATATTCTTATACGGCACATGCAGCTTGTTGCAGTAATACGCCATCAATGACGCGCCCTGCACATTCAGGCGCGCTTTGAGCGTGCCCGGCTCCGCGTCGAACCCGGCGTGGACGATCGCGCTGTTGGCCTTCGACGTGCCCATGGCGACGTCGTTGCACTTTTCCAGCAAAACGACCTTGAGATCCAGTTTCGACATTTCGCGTGTGATCATCGCGCCGCAGACGCCGGCGCCGATCACGGCAACATCATATTGCATATCTTGTTTCCTCCGTTTCTTCTTGGAAAAACGCGCGCCGCCGCCGAAAAGCAGAGACGGACGCTATTTTTATTGTAGCACCTCGGCGGACAATCGTCAACAACAAAGGGCGAATTTCAAAAGATTTTTTAAGAAAGCGCCTTCTGTCAGAGCCAAAGCTGCCGCACGTCGGAGCTTTGGGTGCTCAAAACGCCCGTGTCGCTGCGCACGACCGCCTTCACCTTGAAGCAGGCGCGCCCGTGCGGATAGACGCCCGTTGTAAACGAGGTGCCTTTTGTCGTGCCGATGCAGACGAGCTTGCCGTTGCGCTTCGGGGCGTAGTAGATCTCGTACTCGCAGTCGCCGGCGTTGTTCCAGCGCAGTACGGCGCGCTGGCCGCTGCGCGTCGCGGAAAGAGAGAGCGGCGCGGGCTTTGTCGCGGTCAGTTTCGGGGCGCTGTCGTCGCTGCGCAGCACGCCGTCCGGCGTCTTTGTCAGCGCGACGACCGTGAAGGTGTATTTGTGTCCGCTCGCCCGGTCGTTCAGCTTGACATAGAGCTTTTCGGTCTCGCAAAGCTTTTGCCGCTTGCTGCCGACCAGCTCATAGACGGCGTAGCCCGTCGCGCCGGAGACCGGCTCCCACGAGAGGGTGATGCGCGTCGGCGTCTGCGCCGCGTCGAGCCCGACGGGGCGGCGCGGGACGATTCGGAACCGCAGCGTCTTTTCGCCCGCGTAGTTGCGACGGAACGTAACGGTCACGGTGTAAAAGCCGATCTGTTTGCGGCCCTTGTCGTAAGTCAGCGTGTAGTCGCGCTTTTCCTTGAGGCGGTTCCCCTTTTTGTCGCGGATCACGAGCGCCGGGGTCTTCTTTTTGCCGTCGAAGGTAAACCGCGCTTTTTCGAGCTTGCACGATTTGACGCGGTAGATCTTTTCCTTTGAGACGACCTGCCCGCAGCGCTTGCAGGTCTTGACGATCTTGCCGTTGGTTTTCAGCGTCGCCGGGGTGCGGGCGGCTTTGAGCTTATGACCCGGCGCTTTCAGTACGGTCTGCGCCTCGAGCACCTTGCCGCAGACGGCGCAGTGGCTGCCTGCGGTTTTGCCGTCGCGGGTGCAGGTCGCGTCTCTACCCTTGTCGGTCACGACGGTGTGCGCCTTGCGCGGAAGCGTGGTGACGTCCTTACGCTTACCGCAGACGGTACAGTGGTGCGACTGTTCACCCTGCGCGGTGCAGGTCGGCTGTTTGTCGATTGTCCACTTCGTTTCGAAGCTGTGGCCGCGCGCCGGAATCGCGACGTCCGCCTGTGCGCCGCAGGCCGCACAGCGGCCGCGACCGCTGCCCGCTTTGGTACAGGTCGGTTCTTCATAGACTTCCACGACCTTGTAATCGTGGCCCGTCGCCGGGATCACGCCGGCGCTTTCCAGGATCTTGCCGCAGTCGCCGCAATGGGCGCCGCTGCTTTTGCCCGGTTCGGTGCAGGTCGGGGCAACCACAACGTCATAGACGAGGCGGTGCTCCTTTTTCGGGATGGACGTGACGTCGGCGCGTTTGCCGCAGCGTACGCAGACGTGGGACTTTTCCCCCTGCGCCGTGCAGGTGGGCGCCCGGTCCACGACCCACGCCGTACCGTACTGGTGACCGAGCGCGGCAAGCGTCTGCCGCTTTTCCGCGCCGCAGCGGGTGCAGCGCATGATCGCGCTGCCGCCGGCGGTACAGGTCGGCGCCGTCTGAAAAGCCGTCTGGACGTAATTGTGACCGAGCGCAGCCGTCGCGGTGCCGGATTCGAGTTCCTTGCCGCAGACCGCACAGACGACGCGGCCTTTGGCGCCGCCCTTTGTGCAGGTTGCCGCGAGGTCGACACTTTGCCGTTTGTGCGCCGTCCGGTCGAGCGAAGTCACGTCCCGGCGCGCGTCGCAGCGCAGACAGTGGTAGGATTGTTCGCCCTTCGCCGTGCAGGTGGGCTGTTTGTCGACGGTCGGCGTATCGCTGTAGCGGTGGCCGAGCGCCGGCACCGCAACGCTCACCGTTTCGCCGCAGGTCGTGCACCGCGCGCGCTGTTCTCCCTTTTCGGTGCAGGTCGGCGCTTTGATTGTGACGCCGTCGGCGGCGGGGCTGTGGCCGGTCGCCTTGACGGGGTGGTCCTGCTTCGTCGCGCCGCAGGCGCGGCAGGTATGCAGCGTATAGCCCGCTTCGGTACAGGTCGGCGGGACGACCGTGTCTTTCCAGGTGTGGCCGGTCTTCTGGATCGGGACGGTCTCCAGCTTGACGCCGCAGCGCGTACAACTGCGGCTGCGCAGGCCGTCGGTTTCGCACGCCGCCTCGCGCTCGATCACCCAGAGGCCCGGCGCGTGGCCGAGCGCGGGCACGATATTGTCGTCCATCTCCTTGCCGCAGTTTTGGCAGACGAGATGGCGCGAACCGGCCGTGGTACAGGTCGGTTCGATCGTGGTAATCAAAAAATCATGGTTCGTCTGTTTGATCGACAGCAGGTCGGTCACCGCGTCGCAGCGCGAGCAGTGGCGCGTTTTAAGACCCGGCGTGTCGCAGGTCGGCTCGCGGTCCACCGTCCAGGTCTGCGCAAAGTCGTGCCCGAGCGCGGGGATCGTTTCGGTTTTTGTTTCGCCGCATTCGCAGGTATAGACCTTCGCGCCCTGCGCGGTGCAGGTCGCCGGGGTTTCGGCCGTGAGTACAAAGTCATGGCTGTGCGTGCCGTCCGCGGCATGGACGGAAAGCGACAGCGCCGCCAGCAGCGCCAGACAAACGACGACCCTCTTCATCCGTTTCACTTCCTCTTTTCCTCTCCTTGTTTCCTTACGGCTTGCGCGCGGAAGGCAGATTGCTTTCGCTGACGATATAGTGCGGGCGTCCCTTCGCTTCGCCGTACACCCGCGCGAGGTATTCCCCGAAGACGCCGACGCAAAGCAGAATCAGCGCCGCGAGAAACAGCACCGCGAACAGCACGCCGAGCGTGCCGGGCACATGCACGCCGCACAGCCGGACGATCAGCAGCACGAGCGCGAACAGAACCGACCCGGCCAGCAGGCTCAGCCCGCCGTACAGCGGCAGACGCAGCGGGAGGTCGGAATAGGCGAAGATCCCGTCCGCGGCGTAGGAAAGCAGCTTTTTATAGTTCCATTTCGTGTCCCCCGCCGCGCGTTCCGCGTTCTCATGCGGGAACCACTTGGTTTTGAACCCGACGAAGGCGAACATGCCCTTCGTGAACCGGCGGTGTTCGCTGAGCGAGAGGATCGCGTCCGCAACTTTGCGCTTCATCACGCGGAAATCCTGCGCGCCGGGATCGATCTCGACTTCGGTAATCCGGTTCGCTGCGCGGTAGAACGCGTCGGACAGCTTGCTCTTGAGCTTATTTTCGCCCGCGCGGTCGGTCCGTTTCGCCGCGGCGACGTCGTAGCCCTCTTCGAGCGCTTCAAGCATCGGCCCCAATAGCGCGGGGTCGTGCTGCAGGTCGGCGTCGAGGAACGCGACAAGATCACTTTGCGACGCGCGCAGACCGGCGAGCATGGCGCTCTCCTTGCCGAAGTTGCGCGAAAACGAAAGGTAGCGGACCGACGCGTCCCGCGCGGCAAAGCTTTTCAGCGCCCGCAAGGTGCCGTCGGTGCTCCCGTCGTCGACAAAGATCAGCGTCGCGCGGTAGCCCGGCAGCGACGAAACCGTTTTGCGGACCGTCTCGTAAAACAGCGGCAGCACCGCCTCTTCGTTATAGCAGGGCACGATCAGATCGAGCGTTTTCATCATGGCTGTATCTCTCCTGTCGGTTTGGTTAAAGCTCTATGCGGTTTGCGGCGCGGATCAGGTCCGCGCGCGCGGTGTTTTTGATCTCTTCAAACGGCAGACGCCGGTCGTTCGTTTCATAGACCGCCGCGATCCCGGCGGCGGCGACGGCGCTCTTTTCGGCGTCCAGCAAACCGACCACGGCAATCACCGGCGTGCCGCCGGCGCGTTTCGCGACGCCGAAGGGCGCCTTGCCCATCAGGCTTTGCGCGTCCATTTTGCCTTCGCCCGTGATGATGAGGTCGGCGGTTTTCGCCTTTTCTTCAAAGGCCGCCGCGTCGAGCAGGCAGTCGATCCCGCTGACGAGAGAAGCGCCGCAGAACGCCTTGAGCGCGAAGCCCATCCCGCCGGCCGCGCCGGCGCCGGGCGAAGGCGCAGCGTCAAAGCCGAGCGCGGCTTGCGCGACCTTCGCGAGCGTTTGCAGCCCCGTGTCGAGCAGGCGCACGTCCTCCGCCGACGCGCCTTTTTGCGGCGCGTAGATATACGCCGCGCCGCGCGGGCCGAAGAGCGGGTTTTCCACGTCGCACAGCACCCGCAGCGTACAGTCTTTCAGCCGCGGGTCGAATTCCGTCAAATCGATGCTCGCCAGCTTTGGCAGGCTGCCCCCGCCGGGCAAAAGCGGTTCGCCCGCTTCGTCAAGAAAGCGCGCGCCGAGCGCCGCAAGAAAGCCCGTGCCGCCGTCGGTCATGGCGGAGCCGCCGAGGCCGAGCAAAATCGTTTTGCACCCGGAGTCGAGCGCGGCGCGGACGAGTTCGCCTGTTCCAAAGGAAGACGCGCGAAGGGCGTCGTTTTGCTGTTCGATCGCGATGCCGCTGGCCGCCGCCGTTTCGATCACGGCGGTACCGTCGGGCAAGCGCGCCCAGGCCGCTTCGATTGGGTGGCCGAGCGGGCTTCGGGCGGTGGTATATCGTTTTTCGCCGCCGAAGATTTCGAGATAGGCGTCCACGGTGCCCTCGCCTCCGTCAGCGATTGGGAGACAGACCGCGGTCAGTGCCGGGTCCCGCTGCCGCAGCACCGCGGCGATCGTTCCGGCGACCTCGTTCGCGGAAAGCGTCCCCTTGAAGGAGTCCGGCGCGATCAGCACGGTTTTGCCGCCGCGCACGTTACGCAGCACGCCGCGCAGATTGTCGAAGACGGGACAGCCGGTCGATTCCAACCGTTCGCGGCTGTTGTGGCCGCGGCAGACGAGCACGCAGTCGCAGCCGATCGCCTGCGCCGTCTCGAAGTCGTGGGTCGTGTCGCCGACAAAGAGCGTCCGGCGCGGGTCGGCCTGCTGCCGCCGCAGCCAGTCGCGCGCGACGGCGACCTTGCTTTTGCCGAGGTTGTTTTCGCTGCCGAGCACGTCGTCGAAGCGGCCGGTCAGGCCGTAGGACGCGACCTGCTTTTGCAGCAGATCATGCTCTGTCGCGGAGATCACGACCTGCCGCACGCCGTCCTTTGCCAGCGCGTCCAGCACCGGCGCGGCGTCGCCGAAGAGCGCCGCCTCATGGAGTTTTGACGCGTAGAGGTCGGCGTATTCGCAGGCGACCGCGGCGTAGTCCTCTTTTGTAAAATCGAAGCCGAGCGACCGGTAAAAGTCGATGATCGGGAAGGAGAAATGCGCGAGATAGTAGTCCCGGTCGGCGCGCTCAAACAGCCCCCGGCGGCGCAGCAGCTCGTTTTCGATCGACAGATTCAGCTCCAGGTCGTCCAGCAGCGTACCGTTCCAGTCCCACAGCACAAAGTCGTACCGCCGCATCCGCGCACCTCCCTTGGTTTGTTGTTTTCTATTGTATCACAATCTGCGCCGCAGTGCAAGAGAAAAAGGGCACCCCGCATAGGGTGCCCTCATCCGTTTTTGTTATTTCACTTCGGTCGCTTCGAGAATCTGGCCGCTCGCCTTTTCGTAGGTGATCGTCACTTCGTCGCCCGCGTTGAGAATGACCACGTTTTCCGCCTGCGACGCCGCGATGCGGAAGTACTTCTTGCTGCCTTCCACCTGCAGGAAGTAGACGGATTCGCCGCCGAGGACCGCCGTGCGGATATCGGTCAGCTTGCCGGTGATCGTCTTGGCCGTTTCGACCGGCTGGACGTCGGGCGTCGGGTTGTCCGGATCGTTGTTGTCGGTCGCTTCCTTGATCTCGTCGATGTCGACGTCGATCTTGATATTGTTCTGCTTGAGCTTTTGCACATAGGCTTCCATGCACTCCGCGATCGTTTCGCCGGTGACGACGACCTGGTAGTTCTGGACGTTGACCATCGCGTAGCG
>CAMZEG010000112.1 GCA_947305635.1 uncultured Clostridia bacterium | reverse complement strand
CACGGAAAAACTCATCCGCTATTATGAAGCGCGCGCCAAGGGCGGCGTGGGCCTGATCATTCCGGGCATCTGCCGCGTCAACGACATGGCGGCGACCTCCACGTTCACCCAGCTTTCGATGGCGAACGACTGGCAGATCGAACCGATGCACCGAATGGTCGAGCGGATTCACGCGGCGGGCGCGAAGCTTTGCATCCAGCTGCACCACCCGGGCCGTCAGGGCTACGCCAGCGCGATCAACTCGCTGCCGCTGGTCATTCCGATTCAGCGCAAGTTCCCCGGCGTGATGGACCTGATGTTCAAGGCGACCCCGCTGCTGATGGGCATGGAGCAAAAGAAGATCTGCATGTCCCAGGAGGCGCCGTCCGACTGCGAGCTGAGCGCCCACGGCGCCACGCGTATTCACGCGATGAGCCACCGCGCGGTGCAGAAGCTGCGCGACGATTTCATCGCCGCCGCCGTGCGCTGCAAAAAAGCCGGCGTCGACGCGGTGGAGCTGCACGCGACCCACGGCTATATTCTCCAGCAGTTTTTGAGCCCAAACACCAACCTGCGCACCGACGAATACGGCGGCTCGTTCATCAACCGCATGCGCTTCATCACCGAGATCATCGAAGGAATCAAGGCGCAGTGCGGCAAGGACTACCCGCTGATCGTGCGCCTTTGCGCGGACGAAATGTACGACCGGATCGGTCAGCCCGGCAAGGGCTATGACCTGGAAACCGGCAAGCAGATCGCCAAAAAGCTCGAAGAACTCGGCGTGGACGCGATTGACGTCTCTTCCGCCTGCTATGATACCTACAACTACTGGCTGGAACCGACGTCGTTCGAACCCGGCTGGCGCGCCTATCTCGCGAAGGCGATCAAAGAGACCGTTTCGATCCCCGTCATCGCCGCGAACTTCATCCGCTCCCCCGAACAGGCCGAACGCCAGATTGCGGAAGGCTATCAGGATTTCGTCGGCTCCGCGCGCAACTTCATCTGCGACCCCGAATGGGCCAAGAAGGCGCAGGAGGGTCACCCCGAACAAATCCGCCGCTGTATCGGCTGTCTGCACTGCATCAAGTCGTTCATTGAAAACGCCACCGTCGGCAAGACCGGCGAATGCGCGCTGAACGTCGCCGTCGGCATCGAAAAGGAATACGCCGAAATGCCGCAGGTCGGCAAGGGCAAATCCGTCATCGTCGTCGGCGCGGGTCCCGCGGGTCTTTCTTCTGCCATCACGCTCGCCAGACGCGGCTTTGCCGTCAAGGTCTGGGAAAAGGAAAGCGAGCCGGGCGGTCAGGTCAATATCGCCGCCGCGGGTCCGCATAAGGACAAGCTGCACTGGTGCATCGAGGATCTTTCGCGCGAAGCGAAGGATCTCGGCGTGACGTTCGAGTTCAATAAAACCGCCGACGCCGACGCGCTCGCCAAGGAAAAGCCGGACGCGGTCGTTCTCGCCGCGGGCGGCACGCCGCTGCGTCCGCGCTCGATCCCCGGCCTCGGTCAGGATCACGTCTACACCGCGCCGCAGATTCTCAAAGGCGAAGTACAGCTGACCGGCAAAAAGGTCGCCGTCATCGGCAGCGGCCTGACCGGCCTTGAGACCACCGAAGCGCTCAACGAAGCGGGCAACGACGTCACGGTCATCGAGATGGCGAAGGACATCGCGCCGGGCGCGTGGTTCCAGTTTGTCGACGATTCCCTGTCCCGCATCAATCCCTACGGCACAAAGTTTATGCTGAACACGGCGCTTTGCAGCGTCTGCGAGGATCATATCGTCGTACAGGATCAGAAGACCAAGCGCCGCAGCTTTTTGCCGTTCGACTGCGTCGTCCTCGCGATGGGCGTCCGGCCGAACAACGCGCTGCAAAAGCAGCTCGAAGAAAAGGGCGTCAAGGTTGTCGTTGTGGGCGACGCCGCAAAGGGCGGAACGATCGGCCATGCGGTGCACGACGCGTTTGAGAAGACGTTGCTTGTATAAAAGGACTGCCGCATTTCGCGAAGACCTAAAAGAAAAACAAATACTGATTAGCCAGACAGAGCGCAGGAAAGAACCTGCGCTCTGATCTTTTATGCCTTTTGATCAAACAAAAACAGGATGCCGAGATTAGCTGCATCCTGTTTTCCTCATTGGTTGGGTAATACTTGTTCTTTCGCCTTGTTTATTCGATCTCTTTTAAAGCCTCAAGTTCTTTATTGTCCACCTGAATTTTGCTGTCCTTGACAAGCTTCACCTGCTTGCGGGAGATGACCAGCGGCGCAGCTTCGGGGCGTTTGTCGAGCCGGACCTTGAGGATGCCGGTCAGCAGGTTGAAATCCACCACGACGCCTCTGCCCTCCGGGGTTTCCACAACGGCGCCGTTCTTCGGCGTCACACGCAGCAGATGGTCGTAGGCGTCCTGCTCATATTTGAGGCAGCACATCAACCGGCCGCAGGTGCCGCTGATCTTCGTCGGGGACAGCGAAAGGTTCTGCTCCTTCGCCATTTTGACCGACACCGGCTGGAAATCGCCGAGGAAGCTCTTGCAGCAAAACGGTCTGCCGCAGACGCCGAGACCGCCGACGATCTTGCTTTCGTCGCGCACGCCGATCTGCCGCAGCTCGATCCGGGTGCGGAACACCGACGCGAGGTCCTTGACCAGCTCGCGGAAATCGACGCGGTTGTCCGCCGTGAAGTAAAAGAGAATCTTGCTGCGGTCGAAGGTGTATTCCACCGAGACAAGCTTCATGTCCAGTTTGTGTTCCCGGATCTTTTTGACGCCGACGGCATAGGCGGCTTTTTCTTTTTCCCGGTTTTCTTCCAATACCTTCAGGTCGTGTTCGTTCGCGAGCCGCAGCACACGCTTGAGCGGAGAGGTGATCTCCTCTTCGGGCACTTCGCGCAGGCCGAACGCCACCTCGCCGTATTCCGTTCCGCGGGCGGTCTCGACGATCACCGGGTCGCGCGGCTTCGGGTCCAGTCCGTTCGGGTCGAAGTAATAGATTTTGCCGACTTCCTTGAATCGAACGCCAACAATTGTCGCCATCTGTTTCATTCCTTTCGTCTCGGTCGTTATCAGGAAAGCTTGATCTCGCTGCAGCGGCTGCAGTAATATGTCAGCACGAGGTTGAGGTTCGCGTTGCGGTCGAGCGCGTCGGCGCAGCTTTGCGCGGCGTCCATGAGATCGAGCAGTTGTTTCTGGGTCAGTCTGCGCCGCAAGAGCAGCGCGGTTTCTTCCTCCTGCGTCATCGCGGGGAGGTCTTCGCCGGCGACGAGCGCGTCGCGCAGCAGCGGGCGGACGGCGGACAGCGCCGCGCGAAACAGCGGGCGGTCCTTTTGCAGCGGGGCGAGCAGCACGAGCAGGTCGAGTTCGCTCCCCTCACAGAGCGTTTTGAGCATATCCTTCGCCGTCTGCGGGGCGGTTTCGTCCGTCGTGTCGGTCGCCGTCTCGTTGGAAAGCGCAAAGGCCGTCGCGCGCGAGCGGATCGTTTCGAGCAGAGCCGCCTTCGACGGACAGGTCAGAAGAATGCTGACATGCGGCGCGGGTTCTTCAAGGATTTTCAAAAGCGCGTTTTGCGCCTGCACATTCATCAGCTGGGCTTCGCGGATATGAAAGACGCTTCTGTCGCCGTCGTTCGGGCGCAGCGTCGCGTGCGATTTGAGGGCGCGGATGGCATCGACCTTGATGGGCGCGCCCTCCTTTTCCGGCTCGATCAAATAGAGGTCGGGGTGACTGCCGGAGAGCGCCTTGCGGCACTTCGGGCAAACGCCGCAGGGCTTACGATCCGCGCTTTCGCAGACGAGAGCGCAGGCGATCTCCTGCGCGGCGGCAAGCCGTGTCGCCTCATCTCCGCCCTCCAAAATCAGCGCGTGCGGCAGACGGCCGCGCTGTACGGCCTCGTCGATCGCCGCGGCGGTCTTTCTGTCGACCGCAAGCTGTTCAAACATCGTAGCCCTCTCCATCTTTTCCTGTAGTATCATTTATTATACTCTATTCTTTGCGAAATGACAACCGTTTTCGGGAAAATCACTGCGCCGCGGAATCGACGCCGTACCGCCGCAAAACGGTCTTCGCCGCTTTTTTCAAATCGAGGTCGGCTTTTTCGGCGCTGTAGGCCTTGGTTTCCCAGGTCCAGCGGTTTTCAAAGCGGAACCAGTCGGGCTCCTTGACGCGTCTGCCCTCGAGCTTGTCGGTGCGGTCCTTGAGCCAGCGCGCCCAGCGCGGGGCGTAGAAATCCTTTGTCAGTCCCGCCCACTGCTTGTTGGAATAATCGCGCAGGCCGCCCTTGTCCGCCGCCTGACGCGAGCCCGCCCAGGTTGTGATCAGCGCGCGGGCGTTGAACTCGAACAGCATTTTGGTAAAGTCGTCGTAGTCTTTCGCGCGGGCCTTCGCCTTGTTGATCCAGTTGCCGAGCGTGAAGGTCGGCTCGGCGGCGAGCAGCGTATCGGTGTCCTCGATCAGCTTCAGGAACTTGTCCGCCCATTTGCGGAACGCGATCACGTCCTTCGCCTCGTACGCGGCGGCGAGATTGCGCTGGTATTCCTGCGCCGTGTTGGACGTGATCTGCTTGAGCAGGTCGACCAGGTCGAAGCGGTAGCCCTCATACGGCAAAAAGCGGTCGATGTCCTTGGTGAACAGCGTGACCGCGCGTTCCAGCGTCGCCTTGTCATAGGCCACAACGTCGTTGCCCCAGGAGGAGGGCGAATGCGGGTGCAGCGCGGGCCGTCCGTTGACGACGGATTCCGGCGCGCCCTCGCCGTGCTCGTTGAGTTCGGGGTTGTAGACCGTGTCGTTCAACAGCTGCAGTGCCTCGTACATGCTGTCTGGGCAGCTGCCGTAGCGGCGTTCGGCGTAGCCGCGCAGCCACTGATCAAGGTCGATCGGCTCGATTTTGCCCGTCTTCGTCCAGATCGTCTCAAAGAACAGGTCGAAGATGATCGGGTTGGAGAACGTCGCTTCGGGCGTGATGCCGACGCCCTGCATGCAGTGCGCCTTGTTCGCGGCGCGGGCAATCTCCTTCGCGATCGTGCGCAGATGGCCGTGCAGGCCCATGCGGCCGCCGAAGTTGTTGAGCATGCCGTAAACCCACGGCGTTTCAAGAAACTCATTGCCGAGGTAGGTTTCCCAGCGCGGCTTTTTCTCCGCGTAAAGGTCGAGCACGAGCGCGTGCTCCTTTTTCGGGGCAAGGCCTTCGATCAGCGCGCGGGACGGATTCTCTCCCCACGCCTGAATGATCCAGACCGCGTCTTCGTCCATGTCGAGCATGCAGTCGAGGATCTTTCCGCTGACGCGGCGGATATCCAGCCGTCCGCTGCGGCCGCCCTCGTGGAACGGGTCGGTGGCGTAGTAATGGGTCACGGGGCCGAAGACCTCGCGCTGCGCTTCATAGAACAGCTTTGCGAGATCGCAGTAGACGGCGGTGTCGGTTTTGAGCATCGCGGGACGGTCCATCCCGTTCCAAAGGCCCTGTAAAATCACGGACGCCTGCGGCACGCGGTCTTTGACGTCGACCGGCACCATGCCGGAATAGCCCTGCAGCACCGGCATCATGCCGAGCGTATTCATAAAGCGGTGGTTGCGGCGGGCAAGGTTCGTCCGGTCGATGAAGTACTGCATCGGGACGGGACCGCCGGTCCCGT
Organism: uncultured Clostridia bacterium; assembly: GCA_947305635.1. Taxonomy (GTDB): domain Bacteria; phylum Bacillota; class Clostridia; order Oscillospirales; family Acutalibacteraceae; genus UBA6857. Next base: position 1,266 of record CAMZEG010000112.1, on the reverse strand, counting down.
AGATGTTCGCCATGTTGAACCACGCGTAATACGCGGGGCCGGTCACAAAGGCGCGGGCCTCATCGTTCGTGTAGCCGAGCTTTGTAAGGAAGCGCCGCCAGACCTCTTCGAGCGCCGTGATGTCAAGGATGACGTTGACGCCCTGCAGCGCGAGCCAGTCCAGTTCCCGCTGCCATTCCTCTTCGCCCCAGAAGGCCATTGTGTAGGACAGCGCGCAGTAGTTATAGGCGTAGCGCACCCGGAACGGCGTCGTCATGCGCAGCGGTTCTCCGAGCTTCGGCAAAGAAGACGGCATCGTCCGGCTGCAGCCGACCTGTGAGATGTGGACGTTGCAGTAATGTTTGAGATAATAGCCGAGGCCGCAGGCGGCGTTGACGCCGGAGTTCGCGGCGATATGCAGGGTCTCCCCTTCATCGGACAGGACGAACGATTCTTCCGTGTCGTCCGTCAGTTCGAACGTGAAGCGGTCCTGCCAGTCTTCGCCGATGACACGGCCGACCAGCGCGCGCAGCTCGTCCAGCGTATCTTTTTCTGTGATCGGGCGGGCATACTCGCTCTCTTCAAAGCGGCAGACGACCGGTTCTTCCGGCACCGGCGCGGGCGTTTTCGTCTCTTCGCCGAAGAGGCGCAGTGCGCGGATGCGTGCGCGCGGGGACGCGGAATCGTACTGGATGAAGACGCGCAATTTGCAGCACAGCGCGTCGCAGTCGAAGCCGTAGCTGCCGCTGTCGGTCTCGTCCGTCTGCGAAACAAGCGGCGAAAACGAAACGCCGTCCGCGCTCGCGTACACGGTGAAGATACAGTAGCTGTTCTTCTGCGTGTCGAGCTCCAGCCGCCGCAGGTGTACCGTGCGGCAAAACGTAACATCAACGTAGCCCGGCGTCAGCCCGCCCACCCATCTGGTGCGCGGATTGCCGTCGAGCATTTTATAAGCGTCCTTGCGGTTGTCGTGGGCAAAGAGGGTAAACGCTTTTGGATTCAGCTGTTCCATCCTATCATCTCCTGCGCTTGACTGTCTTGATTATTCTATCCGAAAGCGGTCCGTTCGTCAAGCGTTCCGACAGATTTCCTTTGAAAAGACGAAAAAAAGCGCCGTAGTTTTGTCGAAGGGGGTCAAAACGCGTCGCGAGTAAGCCTATGCTAATTTTTCTCGGATTCAAAAAAAGGGCTTGATTTTCCGTCGTTTTATGCTACAATGATACCGAAAAAATACAAGGAGGTGCTCTTACATGGCATATTCCATCAACGGTGACTGCATTTCTTGCG
>CAMZEG010000111.1 GCA_947305635.1 uncultured Clostridia bacterium | reverse complement strand
TCAAGGCCCCCGGCTTCGGCGACCGCCGCAAGGAGATGCTGCAGGATATCGCGATCCTCACGGGCGGCCAGGTCATCACAAGCGATCTCGGTCTCGACCTCAAGGAAGCGTCGGTCGACATGCTCGGCTCCGCGCGGCAGGTCAAGGTCACGAAGGAGAACACCATCATCGTCGACGGCGCGGGCAACAAGGACGAGATCAAGTCCCGCGTCAACCAGATCAAGGCGCAGATTGAAAACACCACCTCGGAGTTCGACCGCGAAAAGCTGCAGGAACGGCTTGCCAAACTCGCGGGCGGCGTGGCCGTCATCCGTGTCGGCGCCGCGACCGAAACCGAGATGAAGGAAAAGAAGCTTCGGATCGAAGACGCCCTCGCCGCGACGAAGGCCGCGATCGAGGAAGGCTGTGTCGCCGGCGGCGGCGTGGCGCTGCTCAACGCGATTCCCGCGCTGGACGCCCTGCTGGACAAAGCCGAAGATCCGGACGAAAAGACCGGCATGCGCATCGTGCGCAAGGCGATTGAAGAGCCGGTCCGCCAGATCGCCGCGAACGCGGGTCTGGAAGGCTCGGTCATCATCAACACGATCATCTCCTCCGGCAAGACGGGCTACGGCTTCGACTTCGCGAAGGAGGCCTACGTCGACATGGCGACGGCGGGCATCCTCGACCCGACGAAGGTCACGCGCTCCGCGCTCGAGAACGCCGCTTCCGTCGCCGGCATGGTGCTGACCACGGAATCCCTCGTCGCCGATATCCCCGACCCGCAGGCGGACGCCGCGCAGGCTGCCGCGATGGCGCAGGCCGGAGGCATGTATTAATTCAGTCGACAGTCGACAGCAAAGCCGCCCTGCGGGGCGGCTTTTTCAGTGGCCAGTGGTTAGTGGCTGGTGGGTAGCGGTTAGTGGCCGGTGGGGTCGCCAAGGCGACCCGCATTCCACCTCATCCACCACGCCCTGCGGACGCGGTCCCCCTTCCCCGCCAGCGAGGAAGGCAAGATGGTTGTGCCGTTCCGCGGGCGATTGCATGGAGTATAACTTGCTGCTTGCCCCGCGTCACTGCACACTGCAAACTGCACACTGCACACTAAAAAAACGCCCCGCAGGGCGTTTTTTTAGTCTTCCGGATATCCGTTCGGGTTCTGGCTCTGCCAGCGCCAGGAGTCTTCGCACATCTCCTCGATGCCGCGTTCGGCGGTCCAGCCGAGCACCTCTTTCGCGCGGGTCGGGTCGCTGTAGCAGACGGCGATGTCGCCCGGGCGGCGCGGGGCGATCACATAGGGGATCGCGACGCCGCTCGCCTTTTCAAAGGCGTGAACCACGTCGAGCACGCTGTAGCCGACGCCGGTGCCGAGGTTGAAGATGTCGACGCCCGTCTTACTGAGGGCGCGCTCCACCGCCTTGACATGGCCGAGGGCGAGATCCACTACATGGATGTAGTCGCGCACGCCGGTGCCGTCGGGGGTGTCGTAATCGTCGCCGAAGACCGAGAGCTGTTCGCGCTTGCCGATCGCGACCTGCGTGATGAAGGGCATCAGGTTGTTCGGAATGCCGTTCGGATCCTCGCCAATCCGGCCGCTCTTGTGGGCGCCGATCGGGTTGAAGTAACGCAGCAGGCTGACCGACCATTCCTCATCCGCGGCCTGCAGATCCTGCAGGATCAGCTCGATCATGAACTTCGTCGTGCCGTAGGGGTTCGTCGTCCCGCCGGTGGGCATGGTCTCCTTGAGCGGGGACTGGTTGTTCATCCCGTAGACCGTCGCGGAGGAGGAGAAGACGATCTTCTTGCAGCCGTTTTTGCGCATCACGTCACAGAGCACGAGCGTCCCGTTGACGTTGTTGTCGTAGTATTCGAGCGGCTTGCGGCAGGATTCGCCGACGGCTTTCAGCCCGGCGAAGTGGATCACCGCGTCGATCTTCTCCGCTTTGAAGATCGCGTCCAGTCCGTCCGCGTCGCGGATGTCGCATTCATAGAAGGCGAACTCTTTTCCCGCGAGTTCCGCGATCCGGCGCAGGGCTTCGCGCTTGGAGTTGTAGAAGTTGTCGATCACGACGACGTCATAGCCGGCGTGCATGAGTTCGATACAGGTGTGGGAGCCGATATAGCCGGCGCCGCCCGTGACAAGAATTGACATATTGCTTCCCCTCGATTATAATAGAATCAGATTGTACATTCATTATACCGAATCCTGTTCGGATTTGCAAGTTCTTTCAGTCTTTTTTTGAAGGAGGTCGGTTCCATTGGCCGAACTGACGGATCTCGCCGTCATCCGCGAGGTGCTCACGCGGCACGGCTTTTCGTTTTCCAAAGCGCTGGGCCAGAACTTTCTGGTCAACCCCGCCGTCTGCCCCCAGATGGCGGAAAGCTGCGGCGCCGACAAGGACTCGGGCGTGCTGGAGATCGGCCCCGGGCTCGGCGTTTTGACCAAGGAGCTCGCCTTGCGGGCGAAGAAGGTCGTCAGCGTGGAGCTCGACAAGCGGCTGCTGCCCGTGCTGGATGAGACGATGCAGGCGTTCGATAACGTGACGGTCGTCAACGCGGATATTCTCGAGACGGATCTGCCCGCCCTCTTTGCGGAACACTTTTCCGGCATGCGGGTCGTCGTCTGCGCGAACCTCCCCTATTATATCACGTCGCCCGTGATTCTGCGGCTGCTGGAAAGCTCTCTTCCGATCGGCGCGGTCACCGTGATGGTGCAAAAGGAGGTCGCGCTGCGCCTTTGCGCTTCTCCCGGCAGCAAGACCGCGGGCGCGCTGACCGTGATGGCGGACTACTACGCCGAAGCGCGCCGCCTCTTCGACGTTTCGAAAGGCTCGTTCTACCCTTCTCCGCAGGTCGATTCCGCCGTGATCAAGCTGACGATGCGTCCCGCCCCCGCCGTCGATGTTGACAGCGACGAACGTTTCTTCCGGCTGGTGAAGGCCGCGTTTTCGCAAAAGCGCAAGACGCTTTGCAACGCCGTCAGCGCCGCGCTGCCCTGTTCGAAGGAGACCGTTCTCGCCGCCCTGGAAGACTGCGGCCTGCCCCCGGCGGTCCGCGCCGAGGCGCTCACGACCGCGCAGTTCGGCGACCTCTATCACGCGCTGCAAAAGCGCGGCATTTTGACAGGCTGATATACGCATATTTACGCGCTTTTTCAAAAATCCCGATAGAATCCGACAGCGTTCCTGTAAAGGTTATACCTTTCCGGGAACGCTGCTTTTGTAAAGCTTTTTTCTTGCCTATGTGGAAAACTCCGTGAAAAATGTGAAAAAGCCAACATTTTCCACAAGTTATTTCGAAACACGAATATTCCGGCGGTCATTTTGTAAAGATTCGGGCTTGCCGCCCCGGCTTTTCCACAGGGGCGGATGCGGAATATTCATTTTTGCCGCCCGTTATGCATATGCAGACGGTATTCACGGGCCTGCCGGCATTCAAAGACGCCGAAAAACAAAACGGGTATGGATGCAACCCACCCAAGAGAAACGCAAAAGAAAAGAGCGCAGGCCGTTTCCCGCACTCTTTTTTCTATTCTCTGTGCACTGCGCATTGTGCACTGTGCACTGTGCACTCTATTTCGCCGTCAGGCAGCCACGCGAAGCACGCCCCGGGCTGGGATGGTCACTCCGCCGGCCGTCACGGCCGCGTCGGTAAAGTTGACATACACCCGGTCGGTGCCGTAGGTCGTGCAGGTGACGCCGTCGCGGATCGTCTCGAACGCCGTGATCGGCTTGTCGCACAGGCCATCGAAGAGGGTCTGCAGCGTCTGAAAGCTCTGCTGCGCCTGCGCGATCGTCTGCACATAGCTCATCGGGTCGGGCTGCTCGGCAGTGCCGAAATCGGCGGCGTACCATTCGTAATAGGGCGCCGCGCCGCACTGCGCGGCAACAAGCAGCGCCTCCTGCGGGTCGCTTGCGAGGTTCATCGGCGTGCCGCTGTAAAACGTATAGCCGTGTAAAATCGCCTGTAAGAACGGCACGGCGGTCGTCAGCGTGTTGGTATAGACCGCGCCGGTCGGCACCGACAGGACGCCGGACGCGTATTTGAGCGCGAAGAGGTTCGCACCGTCGAGCAGCAGATCGCGCTCCGCCGCCAGCTTGGACAGCTGCGAAGCGATCAAATCGCGCGTCTTTTGCGCGTCGGGCGCGGTTTTGGAAGAGACGTCCACCGTCAGCGACCCGGCCGCGTCGGGGATACAGACCCGGTCCGCGCCGAGCTTGCGCAGCGCGAGCAGCAGATCGTGCGTCCGGCCGTCCAGTTTATCGAACGCGCAAAGCGAGAGCCGCGCCGCCGCGCGCACGGACGGCGTCTGTAAAAGCGTTTCGTTCGCCGTCTGCCGTTTACCGAAGAGGTCGCGCGCCGTTTTGGGAAGCGTCCCCGCTTCGCTTGTCAACAGCCGCGCTTCGGGATAGACCGTCACGCCGAGCGGCTGCACCGCGGCAAGGAACGACGCGAACGTGCTGCCGCCGGAAACCGTCGAAGACAGGCGGAAGCTGCGCTGGGCGAGCGCGCCGAGCAGCAGTCCGCGGTAGCGCAGGCGGATATTGCCGATCCCCTTGCTGCGCAGGTACTGCAGCAGTTCCTGCGCCTGGGTGAAGTCGGTCAGCGTACGCAACGTGCCGCCCGCGTTGTCGGCGGTCGCGACCGCAGCCGCGCCGATCAGGCTCAAAAAGAACGGCAGAGAAGCGTCGCCGCGCATCGGGGTGAGCAAATCGAGCGTCCCGTTGCGGATCAGCAGCTCGCGGCACGCGGCGGCCATGCCCATCGCCGTGGCGGTCTCGCCCGCCAGAAAGCGGTAGGACAGCGTCAACGCCGCGTCGGTCGTCTTTTTTGCGCAGTAGAGCACGCCGCGGGCGTTCTCCTTGGTTTCGGTCAATGTGAAGGTCGGGTAGACGCGGTTGACGCCGCCGTCTTTCGTCCGCTTTTCCGCGTGGACAGTCAACAGCGCGTCTCCCTGTTCGGCGAGCGCGACAAAGCCGGCGTTCCCGCTTCTTTGCCCGAAGGCGGCAACGCGGGCCGCGGCCCCGTTTTCGTCCGGCGTATAGGCCGGGATCGCGATCGGCTCAAAGGTTTGCGGCGTCGGTTCCGTGCGGATCACGCTGCCGCAGCCGTCGGGCAGCAGCAGAAAGTCGTCGTTTCCCGCGTCGGTCTGCGCGCCGAAGAACGGCAGCACCGAAAGCGCCAGCAGCTTCACGCCGCGTGGGAGCTTTTCTTCTTTCAGCGCCGCGCAGTCGACGCTGACGCGCATGCAGCCCTCGGTCACGGTGACTTCCAGCGGCAGGGAAAAGGCCAACGTTTCGCCGCTTTCGAGCGTTTTTCGGAACCGGTAGCGCAAAAGGACGCCGTCGTCCGTCTGCGTCACCGCGGTCTTTGCCGTGTCGCAGTCGTCCTGGGTGTTGAGCGTCAGAATCTGCCCGTCCGCGAGGACGGTGAGCGTCAGCATCGCGGCGGCGGCGTTTGCCTCTTCGGGCAGCGCGCGCCAGAGCGTCCCGGCGTTCGCGTCATAGACGGCGATGCTGCGGCTTTGTTCGTCGTAATACAGAACGGTCATCTCCGCGCGGGAGACGCGGGTCATCTCTTCCCGGGGACGGGCGCAGCCGTGTTCGCCGGTCGCGGCCGACAGCGCCGCCGGCAGGGAAGCGGGCCTAACGCGCGCGAAAAACCGCCCGCAGCCGGAAAGCAGCAGACAAAGACACAGCGCCAGCGCCGCGATCCGCGTTCGAGTTTTCATCCTTTCGCCCCCCTGTTGTTGCTGCGACTATTATACCATAATATGGCAGCCGTTGTCAAAAGGCGGGGCGCGCGACGGTTATGCTTGACAAACCGGGCGCGTTCGCATATAATAATAAGGTATCATATCACAAAGGCTTTGACAAAGAAGAGTAAACGCCGAAAGCGACGCACAGAGAGGGACACGGGTGTTGAGAGTGTTCTGCGCAGCGGGCGTTGAAGTGCGCTTTCGAGCTGCCGCGGGGAAAGACGAGTATCCGAGACGAGTATCCGCGGACGGGCAGCCGCCGTTACCGGCGCAGGCAACTGCATGAGAGAGAAATCAGAGTGGAACCGCGTGATCACGCCTCTGTGTCCGAACCGGACGCATGGGCGCGTTTTTTATTGGGAGGAAAGCTATGTTTGACCGACTCAGAGAAGATCTGCAGTGCTTCAAGGACCGAGATCCGGCGGCGCGCAGCAGTCTTGAAATCTTCTTTTTATACCCCGGCTTCCGTGCCGTGCGGATGTACCGCCGCGCGCACTGGTGCTATACCCACAAGCTGTTTTTCCTCGCCCGGCTGATCTCGCAGCGCTGCGTCCGCAAGACCAACATCGAGATCCACCCCGGCGCGACGATCGGCCGCCGCTTCGCGATCGACCACGGCACCGGCGTCGTGATCGGCGAGACCGCCGTCATCGGCGACGACTGCCTTCTCTATCAGGGCGTCACGCTCGGCGGCACCGGCAAGGACCACGGCAAACGCCACCCGACCTTAGGCAACAACGTCATGGTCGGCGCGGGCGCGAAAATATTGGGCCCGTTCACCGTCGGCGACAATTCCAACGTCGCCGCGGGTTCGATCGTGCTTTCGGAGATTCCGCCGAACTGCACCGCCGTCGGCATCCCAGCCCGGATCGTCAAGCAGGACGGCATCCGCGTCGACCGTCTCGACCAGATCCATGTCGCCGACCCGGTGGAGCTGGAGCTGCGCGGCCTTCGGGCAAGGGTGAACCAGCTTGAAGACGAGATCGAAGACCAGACCCTCGCCTGCCCGCGGCTGCGCAAACGGGCGGAAGAAGCGGAAGTGCCGCTGAACGACGTGAATTTCTGGGTGATTTAACAAGAGTAAAAGGAGTGTTTCCATATGAAAGTTTTCAACACGCTGACAAGACAGAAGGAAGACCTGATCCCGCTCAAAGAGGGCGAATTCAAAATCTACGCCTGCGGCCCGACGGTCTATAACTTTATCCATATCGGCAACGCGCGTCCGCTGTGCGTGTTCGACGT
>CAMZEG010000110.1 GCA_947305635.1 uncultured Clostridia bacterium | reverse complement strand
CGGCGACAGCTTTGTTTCTGTGCATACCTTTTGCGCGAACTAGCCACTAACCACTAACCGCTTTGAACTAAAAAAGCCGCCCACAGGCGGCTTCTGTCAGTGGCTAGTGACCACAGTGCCTAGTGCGCGGGAAAAACCGATTGCAGCGGCGAACGATATACCGCGTCGCTGCGTGCGCGGCGACAGCTTTGTTTCTGTGCATACCTTTTGCGCGAACTAGCCACTAACCACTGTGAACTAAAAAAGCCGCCCGCAGGCGGCTTTTTTCACTTTTGTCCATAATACGCGTTCTTGCCGTGCTTTCTGAGGAAGTGCTTGTCCAACAGCTCCTGCTGCATCCGCCCGAGATTGGGGTTCAGCTGCAGCGCGTGCCACGCCATGAACGCGACCTCTTCGAGCACGACGGCGCTGTGCACCGCCGCCATCGCGTCCTTCCCCCAGCAGAAGGGGCCGTGGGAGTGCACGAGCACCGCCGGAACGTCCATTGCTTTGTCTCCGACGGTTTCGAGGATCACCGTGCCGGTCTCCTTTTCATATGCGCCCGCAATCTCTTCCGGCGTCATCTTGCGCGACACGGGGATATCGCCGTAAAAGTCGTCCGCGTGGGTCGTCCCGAGTGCCGGGATCGGCATCCCCGCCTGCGCAAAGGTCGTCGCCCAGCGCGAATGGGTGTGCACCACGCCGCCGATTGCGGGGTACGCCTTGTACAATTCCAAGTGGGTCGGCGTGTCGGAGGAGGGGTTGAGCGCCCCTTCGACGACGTTGCCGTCGAGGTCGACGACCACCATGTCATCCGCGGTCATCGTCTCGTAGGACACGCCCGACGGCTTGATCACGACGAGGTTCGTTGACCGATCGATCGCCGAGACGTTGCCCCAGGTGAACGTCACAAGGTTGTACTGCGGCAGCAGGAGATTTGCTTCCAGCACCTGTTTTTTCAGTTGTTCCAGCATCGGTTATTCCTCCCCGTAAAGCAGCGCTTCCGCCGTTTTTTCAAGCGGCAAAGCCGCCTTGTAGCGTTCAAGATACTGTTTGAATCCCGCCGTGTCCGCTTCCTGCGGCGCGGTGGTCGTCTTTTCCGTTTGCGCGAAGACGCGCTGCGCGAGGTAGTCCGGCAAAGAGATCGTCCCGCCGTCCAGCAGATACATCGCGAGGATCGCCATGCCCCACGGGCCGCCGACGTCCGCGGTCCGCATCACCGTGACCGGACTGCCCGTCGCCGCCGCCATCATCCGGCTGCCGGCTTCGGCCTGTTTGAAAAAGCCGCCGTGCCCGTAGAGGCAGTCGATCGCGACCTGCTCTTTCCAAAGCAGCTCCATCCCGATGCGCAGGGTCGACAGCGCGGAAAACAGGAGATTGCGCGCGAAGTTCGCGAAGCTGAGAACGCTGCCGCGCGGGCGCACCAGCAGCGGCACGCCGTCCTTCACCCCGGTGATCGATTCGCCGGACAGATAGTTGAACGACACAAGGCCGCCCGCGTCATCGTCCCCCTGCAGCGCGGCGTTGTAGAGCGCGGCGAAGGCCGCTCCCTTCGTCAGCGGCAGCCCCGCCGTCCGCGCGAAATCCAAAAGCAGATTCGCCCACGCGTCGATATCGGCGGTGCAGTTGTTGCAGTGCACCATCGCGACGGGCGCGCCGTCCGGCGTCGTGACCATGTCGATTTCGGGGTAGACCCTGCTGAGCGGCCGTTCGAGCACGACCATCGCGAAGACGCTTGTCCCGGCGGAGACGTTGCCGGTGCGCGGACGGACGCTGTTCGTCGCGACCATGCCGGTCCCCGCGTCGCCCTCCGGCGGGCAGAACGGGATCCCCGGCTGCAAGGTGCCGGTCGGGTCCAGCAAAAGCGCGCCCGCCGCGGTCAGCGTACCGGCCGCCTGTCCCGCCGCTTTGACTGCGGGGAGAATCCCGCGCAGCGTCCAGGGGAAGCCCTTGTCCGCGACGAGAGCGTCGAACGAAGTAAGTTTGGCTTCGTCGTAATCGCAGGCCGCGGAATCGATCGGGAACATCCCGGCCGCCTCGCCGACGCCGACAACGCGTTCGCCGGTCAGCCGGTAATGCAGGTACCCCGCGAGCGTCGTCAGTGCGCGGATGTCGCCGACATGCGGCTCACCGTTCAAAATCGCCTGATAGAGGTGGGCGATGCTCCAGCGTTCGGGGATGTTGAACGAAAAGCGTTCGGTGAGCGCCTTTGCCGCGTCCCCGGTCGTCGTGTTGCGCCAGGTGCGGAACGGGACGAGGAAGCGGTCGCTGTCATCGAGCGCGATATACCCGTGCATCATCGCGGAGACGCCGATCGCGCCGACCTTCGTCAGCGGCGCGCCGTAGCGCGAAAGCACCTGCGACTGCAGCGACGCGAACGACTGCTGCAGCGCGGTGAGGATCTCGTCGTGCGAATAGGTCCAGTAGCCGCCGTCAAAGCTGTTTTCCCAATCGTAGACGCCTTCGGCGAGAACATGAAAGCCGCGGTCGATCAGCACCGCCTTGACCCGCGTGGAGCCGAACTCGATGCCGAGGGTGGTGGTTGAAAAGTCTGTCATAGCAAAACCTCCGGAGGTCGTTTTAATTCGGAATTCGGAATGCGGAATTCGGAATTATGGGGCGCTGCGCTGCGCGCAATGCGCCAAAAATTAAGCATCAGAAACATATTCACAGATTGCTTTGTGTTTTGGCGGGTGAAACAACGGAATCGGGAATCGGTGCAGCGGATACAATTGCAGCTTTGTCGTCATATCGGCATCGCTTTCGCGGAAACAACGGTGTGATCGGCCACACAATGAACCCGCGACCGCAATTCCGAATTCCGCATTCCGAATTCCGAATTACTTATGATACTTACTTCCCCGCTCAATCTGCTTCGCGCGGTAGATCTGCTCTAAGAGCATCACGCGGAACAGCTGGTGGGGAAACGTCATCTCGCTGACGGAAAGGCGTTTGTCCGCGCGGCGCTTCACCGCATCACAAAGCCCGTGCGACCCGCCGATGAGGAAGCAGACCTTGTCTTTCCCCGCCGTGGCGTAATCCTGAAGCATGCGGCTGAACGCCTCGCTGCTTTGCTGTTTGCCTTCGACGCACAGCGCGATCACCGCCGCGTTTTGCGGGATCTTTTCCAAGATCGCTGCGCCCTCTTTTTCGAGCGCCTGCATAATCTGCGCCGGGGCCGGGTCGTCCGGCAGTTTCCAGGCCGGAATCTCGATGATCTGCAGTTTGCAAAGCGTCTGCAGCCGCTTCTGGTATTCCGCGCACGCGTCGGCAAGGTAGGCTTCCTTCAGCCGCCCGACGCAAAGAATCGTGATTTGCTGCATCGTCTCACCTCAGAATAGAATCAGCCCTTCGCCGTTTTCCCGCGGGTTGACCTGCAGCGTGTAATCGCGCCCGAGGGTCGCGCCCGCCTGCTGCAGCGCGGCATAGGTCGTCTGGTACGCCAGCTGGGGGATGTTGTTTTCGGCGCTCAAATGGCCGAGGAACAGCCGCGTCGTCCCGTGCTCCACAAGCTGAACGGCGACGTCGGCGCACGCATCGTTGCAAAGGTGGCCGTAATCGGAAAGAATGCGCCGTTTGAGGAAATACGGGTACGGCCCGTTTTCGAGCATCCCGATATCGTGGTTCGATTCCAGCATCACAAGGTCGCAGCCGAGAATCCCGCGCATGACCTCGTTCGTCATATGGCCGATGTCCGTCGCGACGGCGGCTTTTCTCTCGTCGGGCAGCTCCACCGTGAAGCCGCAGCTTTCGTTGGAATCGTGCGGCGTCGGGAACGCGCGCACAAGCAGGTCGCCGACCGCCGTCTCTTCGCCGATTTCGATCGCCTCACACGGGAAATCCCCGTCCGTCGCGCCGCATTCCGCCATCCCGCGCAGCGTGCCGCGCGTGGCGTAGACCGGGACCTTGAGCTGCGACGCGAGCACGCGGATGCCCTTGATATGGTCGGCGTGCTCGTGGGTCACGAAGATCGCCCGGATCGTGCCGGGGTCGACGTCCCGCTCCTGCAGCGCAAGACGGATGCGCTTCGCGCTGACGCCGGCGTCGATGAGGATCCCCGTTTTGCCGGAGCCGATATAGGTCGCGTTGCCCGAGGAGGAGGAAAAAAGGGAACAGAATCTTGCCATAGTACGATTACCTTCTAAAAAAAGTGCCTCATTGCTTGCAACAAGGCACTTTTGATTTCGTTTTTGCTCAGCCGACCGCGCCGCTCTGGGGCGTGTCGTCGGTGAATTCCTTGCGGTAGATGTCCGCGCCGAGGTCGCGCAGCTTTTCGACGTAGTCCTCGTAGCCGCGGTCGATATAGATCACGTTTTCGATCTCCGTCGTCCCGTGCGCCATCAGACCCGCGATGATCATGGCGGCGCCCGCGCGCAGATCGTCCGCACGGACCGGCGCGCCCGTCAGAGCCGAAACGCCCTGGAAGACCGCGATCGTGCCGTCCACCTGGATGTTCGCGCCCATGCGGATCAGCTGGTCGACATAGCGGAACCGGTTGTCCCAGACGCCCTCGCTGACGAGCGAGGTGCCGTTCGCGACGGTCAGCAGCACGCTCATCTGCGGCTGCATATCGGTCGGGAAGCCCGGATGCGGCATCGTCTTGATATTGCAGCGGCGGAAGCTCCCGGTGCTGACCACGCGGACCGCGTCGTCGTATTCCTCCACCTTGACGCCGCATTCCTGCAGCTTCGCGGTGATGGATTCCAGATGCTTCGGGATGACGTTCTTGATCAGCACGTCGCCGCCCGTCGCGGCCGCGGCGACCATATAGGTGCCGGCCTCGATCTGGTCGGGGATAATCGAATAGGTGCAGCCGTGCAGGTTTTGCACGCCGTGGATCTTGATCACGTCGGTGCCCGCGCCGCGGACGTCCGCACCCATGGCGTTGAGGAAGTTGGCGAGGTCGACGATATGCGGCTCCTTCGCGGCGTTTTCGATGATCGTCAGGCCGCGCGCCTTGACGGCGGAGAGCATGATGTTGATCGTCGCGCCGACCGAGACCTTGTCCATATAGATCGGGCTGCCGGTCAGATAGTCCGCCGTCGCGTTGATCATCGCGTTTTCAACGGAGACCGTCGCGCCGAGCATCTCGAAGCCCTTGATATGCAGATCAATCGGGCGCACGCCGAAGTTGCAGCCGCCGGGCAGCGAGACCTTCGCGCGGTTGAACCGGCCCAAAAGGGCGCCGATCAGGTAGTAGGACGCGCGCAGCTTGCGCGTCATTTCGTGCGGTACGATATAGGACGTGATGTGTTTGGTGTCGATTTCGACGGTGTGTTTATTGAGATAGCGCACCTGCGCCCCCATGCTCGAGAGAATCCGCAGCATGGTGATCACGTCGCTGATATTCGGAATATTTTCAAAGCGGCAAACGTCCTGCGCCAAAAGCGCGGCCGGGATAATCGCGACGGCGGCGTTTTTCGCGCCGCTGATCTCGACTTCACCCGTCAGCCTGTTTCCGCCGTGGATCACAAGCTTTTCCAAAAAAATCTCCTCTTTCTCTTCCGCCGGCAGCGTCTCGCCGCGGGCGGTCCCTATCTGAATCTTTCGAAGTAAGAACCTTATCTTGTGGGGACGCAGACAAAGTCCCCCATATACCATGATATTATACCATGGATTTCCGCAAATGAAAAGTCTTTTTGCTAAAAAAGTGTAAAAAGTTTTAAGGAAAAATGGACGGAATTTTGGAGGGAATGAGGGAATGAGGGATTGAGGGATTGAGGGACTGAGGGATTGAGGGATTGAGTGTGCAGTGTGGAGTGTGCAGTTGAATTTGGAATGCGGAGTGTGGAATGTGGAATGAGCGCGGAAACAGCGTCTGTCGCCGCAGGCGACTGAGGGGGCGTGACATAAAAGCGCAAGACCCGTTGGTTTTACAGAGGTGACGAATGGCTTTTGTCGCGTAGGGGCGACCCTGCGTGGTCGCCCGTGGTCTTATGCCGATAACGATTTGCCGTGGCAAGGTTCAACCCTCCCCTGTCAGTGCGCTTGTGCGCTCTGCCCCCCTCCCCGCCTTCGGGGAGGGCAAGGAAGCTGTACCTTGCCGTGAGGTAGCTATTTGCCGAAACATGAAACCTTGCCGCGTAGGGGTCGCCCCATGTGGCGACCCGCGCAGCCAAGCAGTTATGAATCTGAACTTTTTCGGGCGACCACATAGGGTCGCCCCTACGCGACATAAACCAAACGTGTTACCATTTACAAAACGCGGGCGATCGCTGTCAGCATGCGCATTTTCCCCCGCGTCTGTGCACTGCGCACTGTGCACTAAAAAACAAAGGCGGCCGCGGCCGCCTTTGTTTTTTGAAAAGATTACTTCGCCAGATCGCCGATGAGCAGCAGGAAATTACCCAGCTGCGCGCCGAATTCCGGGCCGCCGTCCATGATCAGCTTGCCGCTTTTCACGGATTCGAGCATGTCCGCCGTGCCGAGCAGGATGCCCAGCGCGCTCGGGAACGAATCAAAGCGCAGCGTGAAGAACGGCATTGCGCGTTTGTATTCGCCGCGGCCGGCACGGGATTTGCCCGCCTTGATGCGGATGTAGGCCGCCACTTCGGGATGGTCGTTGACCGCCAGCGCGTAGACGCGGTCGGGAGACTTCAGCGTCCAGTCGTGGATATCCGGGTGACCCATCTTGTTGAGCTGGCTGATGCCGCTCGTCAAGAGATAGAACATGCACTTGACCAGCAGTCTCTGGTCGTCTTCGCTCTCGGGCGCTTCGGTCGCGCCGAGCACGTTCGCCATTTTGAGCAGTACCATCACGAACGAAACGAGCGTCTTGGCATACTTGAGACCGCGGATCTTCGGAATCGCGTCGAGGGTGATATTGCCTTTGAAGAACGCGTTCAGCTTTTCCACGCTCTTGAACTCGAGTTCGATGTGCGGATCCTTCGTCAGACAGGTGTGAACCAGCCATTCGCCGGAATTGACGACGAAATGCATGCCGGATTTGCCCTCCGGTTCTTCGGGGTTCAGACAACTGACCTGGATCACGGCGTGGGCGTGCTCAAACTTTTTGGCAAGGGAGGGAACCTCCGTTGCAAGAACCTTCACCAGAGGAAGCGCGGCGTTTAAGAATA
>CAMZEG010000109.1 GCA_947305635.1 uncultured Clostridia bacterium | reverse complement strand
AACATGATGAAGATGAAAAGACTGCTGCTTTTGCTGCTGACGCTGGTGCTGCTGCTGTCCGTGCTGCAGCCCGGCTTTGTGCTGGCCTCCGCTGCGGCCGAAACGCCGCAGGTGCTGCTGGACCTGATGAAAAAGTTTCCCCATAAAGCCTATTGGAACCACGTCGGCTCGCCGATCAACAACCCCGACGGCGTCACCGATTCGCCCTGCCCGAACCATATCGGCTGCAGCTGGCAGGAGGGCGCCTGCACCTGCAACAGCTTTTTGCAGGCGATTCAGTGCATGGGCTTCGCGTTCAAGGCGGCCTATGACATCGTCGGCAGCAACCCGCGCGAATGGGAGATGAGCACAACGCTCGACGCGAGCAAGCTGCGCGTGGGCGACGTGATCCGCTACCGCGGCAACCGCCATTCCCTTTGCGTGACGGGCGTCAAGGGCAACGTCATCAGCTTTGTCGACTGCAACTGGTACCCGCTGTGCCAGATCCGCTGGGGCACGATGGACCTCGACGAGATGCCGAGCTTTTCCTATGTGCTGCACGACCCGAAGAACCGCCTCAAAAACAGGAATCTCAACTTCTTCCAGTCCATGGTGGACGATACGGAGGGCTATCTCAGCACGCATGTGAAACGCGACGAAACGTGGGTGACAAAGGCCGTGATGAACATGCGCCGCCGCACCAGCACCGATTCCCCGGTGGAGACCCAGCTGCCCGCGGGCATCACTTTTGTCGTGACGGACAAAAAGGTCAACAACGGCTACCTTTGGGGCAAGACGGCCTACAGCACCTATGAGGGCTGGGTCGCGCTCGATTACTGCGCCTATGTCAGCGGGTCGGTCAACGCGCCGCAGTTCAAGGATTTCTGCGACGTCCAGCCGGTCAACACGTCGTTCAAGCTGACATGGTCTGCCGTCAAGGCAGCGGATTATTATAAAGTCTTCCTCTATGACGAAAACGATCAGGTCACCGAGAAAACGAAGACGACAGCCACCACGGCGGCGTTTACGCTGAACAAAGTCGGCGCATACTATGCGGAGGTGGAATCCTACAGCAAGCATGCGGAATCGTGGGTGCTGACAGGCGAAGCGGAGAAGTTCCGCGTCCAGAAGCCGGAGGACATCCGCATCACGTCGATGCAGGCGGACACCACGGAAAAGACGCTCCTGCCCGGCGGTACCGGCGCGCTGCGCGTGACCGTAAGCCCCTACTGCGCGTTCAAGGGAACGATCGTCTTTACCAGCAGCGACCCGCAGGTCGTGGAGACCGATTCGGTCGGCAACCTGCTCGCCGTCTCCTGCGGTAAAGCGACCGTGACCGCGAAGGATTCGAAGGCGGGCCTTTCCGTCTCCTGCAGCGTGACGGTGAACCCGACCGCGCCGCAGAATCTGCGCCAGTATACGAAAGCGCTGGCGGAACACAGCGTGACCCTCGTCTGGACAAAGGTTCCGTACGCGACGGGCTACCACGTCTACCGCCGCAAGGCGGACGGCAGCTACACCTGGCTGCGCACCGTGCCGACGAATCAATTCACCGACAGCGGCATTTCCGACAGCAAGGTGTTCACCTATCTTGTCAAAGCCTACTGCAGCGTCAGCGGCGGTTCGCTGATCGGCGCGGCAAGCGCTACGGCCGCCGTGACCAAGCCCGCCGTCGTCAAGCATCTGACTGTGACGCCGGACAAGGGCAAGCTGACGCTCAAATGGACCAAGAATTCGCGCGCGGACAGCTATCTGATTTACCGCGCCGAAAACGGCAGTAAGAAATACGAAAAGATCGCCGAGGCGACGTCCAACCGGCTGACGCTCTATGTCAAGGCGGGGACAACCTATTCGTTCAAGGTTCGCGCCGTCAAGGAATACGGCGGCAAACGGCTCGCGTCCGCGCTCAGCGAAGCCGTGAGCGGCAAGGCGGTCTGACCCGCATCATCCCAGAATCATCAAAGGAGGCGCCGCCATGGAAAACCCGGATCTCAGAACGCTGCGGGAAAAAGCGATGCGCCTGCCGCTGACGCCCGGCGTCTATCTGATGAAGGACAGCACGGGCAAGATCATCTATATCGGCAAAGCGAAGGCGCTCAAAAACCGGGTCAGCCAGTACTTCGGCTCCCAGAATACTCACACCGCCAAGGTGCGCAAAATGGTGGAGAACGTCCGCGACTTCGACTATATCATGACCGACAGCGAGTTCGAGGCGCTCGTCCTTGAATGCTCGCTGATCAAGCAGAACAAGCCGAAATACAACATTCTCTTAAAGGACGACAAGGGTTACAGCTATATCAAGATCAAGCCGAACCCCTGGGGCAACATCACCGCATGCTTTCGCAAGGACGAGGACGACGCGGAATACCTCGGCCCCTACACCGGAAACTATTCCGTCACCCAGGCCGTGGAGCAGGCGAAGGAGATTTTTCAACTGCCGACCTGCGGCAAGGTCTTCCCGCGCGACGTCAAAAGCCAGCGCCCGTGCCTCAACTATTTCCTTTCGCGCTGCAGCGCGCCCTGCGCGGGCAAGATCAGCGAAAGCGACTATAACGAGAGCGTCTCTGCCGCCGTCGCCTTTCTCAAGGGCGGCAGCAAGGCGCCGGTCCGCGCGATGCAGGAGGAGATGGAACGCGCCTCGGAGAACCTCGAGTTCGAAAAGGCGGCAAAGCTGCGCGACCGGATCCGCGCGATGGAACGGATCGCGAACCGCCAGAAGGTCGTGACCAGCCAGAACAAGCACCAGGACGTCTTTGCCGTCGTCCGGCAGGGCGACAAGGGCTGCCTTGCCGTGCTGCGTTTTCGCGAAGGGCTGCTTTGCGCAACGGAACACTTTATCTTTGACTTCACGGCGCAGCTGCCGGAGACCCGCGCGCAGCTGCTGCTTTCCTATTACGGGATGCAGCGGGATATTCCGCCGAAGATCCTGATCGACGGGGACGTCGCCGACCGCGACGACCTGGTCCGCTTCTTGGAAGAAAAGCGGCAAAAAAAGGTGGAACTCACGGTTCCGCAGATCGGCGACGGGCACCGCCTCATCCAGATGTGCCTTGCCAACGCGGCCCAGAAGCTTGGCGATTACGCCGGACGCAAGGGGACGCAGACGACCGTCCTTGACGAACTCGCCAAGACGCTCGGTCTGCCGCGGCTGCCGGTCTATATCGAGGCCTACGACATCTCCCACACCGCCGGCGCGGACAACGTCTGCGGGATGGTCGTGTTCCGCGACGCGCGTCCGCTCAAAAGCGCCTACCGCCGCTTCGCCGTCAAAGGCTTTGACGGGCAGGACGACTACGGCTCCATGCGCGAGGTGCTCTCGCGCCGGCTCAACCGCTATATGGAAGAGCAGGGGAGCGGCGAGGGCTTCGGCCGGCTGCCGGACCTGATTCTGCTTGACGGCGGACAGGGGCAGGTCAATGCCGTCAAACCGATCATCGACGCGATGGGACTCGATATCCCCGTCTTCGGTATGGTGAAGGACAGCAAGCACCGCACCCGCGCGATCGCGACGGGCGGGGAGGAGATCGAGATCCGCGACGGACGGCGGGTGTTCACCCTCGTTTCCTCCATTCAGGAGGAGGTGCACCGCTTCTCGATCGCGTACCATAAGGAAAAGCATACCCGCGGCACGGTGTCGACCACGTTGGTGCGCATTCCGGGGATCGGCGAAAAGAAGGCGAAGGTGCTTTTGAAGGCGTTCGGCTCGTTGAAAAAAATCCGCGCGGCAACCGAAGAAGCGCTCAGCGCCGTCCCGGGCATCTCGCAATCGAACGCCGTCGCAATCCGCGCGTTCTTCGATGCGCAGGAACCCGGCGTCTGACGCGTTTTGCCGTTTTCGACAAAAAGCCTTGCTTTTTGACAAACTTCGTGGTAGTATAGTGGCCCCGAAAGAAAAAGGAGTGAAAACCGCATGCTCGCTCAACGCCTGCGTGAGATCCGTAAGGAACACGGCCTGACACAAAAGAATATTGCCGACGTGCTCGGCGTGGACCGCACGACCTACACCTATTACGAAACCGGCGCGACGACCCCGTCGCCCGATACGCTGTATAAGCTTTCGCGCATCTATAACATGACGATCGGCTGCCTGATGGGCGTGGAAGAAGACCCCGCCGCGATGGGTGCCCGTGTTTCGAACGGCCGCCTTGTACTCTCCTCCTTCCGCGACGCGAATGAGTCGCGCGAACGGGACGAAAAGCTCCTTCTGATGTGCTACCGTCTGCTGCCCGCGGACGAAAAGAAAGAAGTGCTCGACCGCCTGCATCAGATGGCGCTGGAGATCGAAGGCATCTGATTGGTTCCTATTGTTTGGATTCCTGCCGCTTTGCTTGACAAGGCGGCGTTTTTTATGTATGATACAAGTATCCTGTAACGGAAAGGAGTGTATCCGGAATGAAAAAGGTACTTGCGGTATTGCTTGCCGTGACGCTGCTGTTCTCCGTGATGGCGGTCGGTTTTGTCGCGTTTGCGGAAGGCGGTGACACCGTCGTGACCGACACCGCTGCTTCTGACGAAGCGCAGTCAGAGAACAGTCAGGACAAGGATGAGACCCCGGCCTGGCTGACCAACCTGATCAACCGTCTGGTGGTCGTTCTGACAAAGGTCCTTGCCAAGCTCGGCATCAAGCTCGCGCTGAAAACCGGCTCGATCCTTTAACCGGCAACCCCTGCGGCCGCTTTTTGCGGCCGTTTTTTTTTGCGGGATATTGCAAAGAAATGAATTTTCTTTTGACTTGCGCGCGGGCGTATTGACAAATGAAACAAAACAGACTATACTGAAACTACCAAATCCAAGGAGGTAAACCATTATGAAGAAACTGATTGCTCTGCTGCTTGCCGTGCTGATGATGTTCTCGGTCGTGACCGTTGCATTTGCCGCCGAAGGCGACCCCGAAGATACAACTGCCGCCGCGGAAGAGAATTCCAACGCTGCGCTCGATTCCATCATCAAGCTTCTGATCGGTGACGGCAGCATCGAAAACATGCCGGTCGGCACCGCGAAAGCCGGTCTCAAGATCGCGAAGATCTTCCTGAAGCTTGCGAAAGCCTTCATCAAGGTCGGCGACGCGCTCGGCATCATCGACGGCGACAAGATCTTTATGGATCTCGTCAACTCCGTTGCCGGTATGATCAACACCGGCGACGCCGATGAAGGCACCACGGAGCCCGCGGCGGACGCCCCCGTTGAAGGCACCACCGTCGCTGCGTAAGCGAAACCAAGCAAAAAAATGAGCTGCTGCGGCGGCTCATTTTTTTGTCGGGAGCGCCGGAATGATTTTATAATACTTTTGTCACAATTGGCGTTTTCTTAACAATCTGTTGATAAATCTGCTATTGACAATTGCTATTTTTTCCTTTATAATGAAAGCGCTGAAAAGTTTCAAGGAGGCTTATAATATGAAAAAAACATTATCCGTTCTGCTTGCCGTTCTGTTGCTGTTCGCGACATTTGCGGTCGGCTTTGCTGTGTTCGCTAATGATGAGGACCTGACCGTTTGCCGCGGCAACTGCGGGAAACCGCATTCCGCGACGCCCGGCACCTGCACCTGCTGCCTGAACTGTCAGAATCTTGACATGAGCAAGGTCGTTGCCTGCGCGAAGGACGAAAACGGCGTGAAGAACAGCTTCTGCTGCGCGAACTGCACCGGTTTCTATGACTGCACCTGCGGTAAGACCTGCGGCTGCCAGTGGTGCAGCGGCAAGGGCGACGCGCCGGAAACCAATCTGCAGCCCGTGTTCTCCGAACAGACCCAGACCCGCATCAAGGATATCTTCCAGTCCGTTATCCAGAAGATCTCCGAAGTGTTCGACCGGATCTTCGAAGTTGCGTTCGCGATCTTCAACGTCAAATAAACAAAATTATCGGAAGGCTGCCTTTGCGGCAGCCTTTTTTCAATTTTAATCCCGAAATCATGGAAAGGAATGATACCCTTGAACTGGTTTGCCTTTTCTCTGATTACCATGCTCGCCTGGGGTGCCGCCGATCTGTTCTATAAAAAAGGGGCGGATGAAGCGGACCGTTACAGCCATCTGAAAACCTCCGTCATGGTCGGCGTCGTGATGGGCCTGCACGCGGCGTATACGCTGCTCTTCGGCCACATCGGCTATCAGCCGGTCAACCTGCTGCTGTATCTGCCGGTCTCGCTGATGTACATTCTGTCGATGACCGTCGGCTATTTCGGCCTGCGCTATCTGGAACTGTCGCTTTCGTCTCCGGTCCAGAACACCTCCGGCGCGGTCGTCTGTATTCTCTGCGCCGTCTTTCTGCATCAGACGATGGACTGGCCGCTGATCGTCGCCGTGGCGGTGATCTACGTCGCCATCTTCCTGCTCGGCGTGATCGAAAAGAAGCAGGCGGACCGTCTGCGCGCGGCGGGCGACGAAAAGTACCGGATCGGCTTTATCGCGTTCTTCATGCCGATTATCTACTGCGTGCTCGACGCGCTCGGCACCTTCTTCGACGCCTACTATCTCGACGACTGGACCGCGACGCCGCTGCGCGGGGTGACAGAAGACACCCTTGAGGCGGTCGCCAACACGTCGTACGAGTTGACCTTCCTGATCGCCGCCGTGCTGCTCTTCTGCTTCATGCGGTTCGTCAAAAAGGAGAAAATGCCGATCCGCCGGCAGGGCGTCCGCACCGTCGCAGCCGTCTTCGAGACTGTCGGCCAGTTCACCTACGTCTACGCCATGAGCGACGAGGCAATCGTCGCCGCACCGATGGTCGCGTGCTACAGTATCGTCTCGATGATCCTCTCGCGCATCTTCCTGAAGGAAAAGCTGACCAAAGCGCAGTACGCGTGTATCGTGGCCGTCATGGCCGGCATCGCGGTGCTCGGCTTCTACGACGTGTGAGTTGGAAGCGTCGTTCCGTGACGGGACGCGGGCGGCCGCTGTTCCCGAAAGGGGGACGGTTGGCGCCGCGCAGACGCAGACAGCAGCCGCAATATACTATAATAATATAGAACCGTGACGGAAAATCCGCCGCGGTTCTTGTTTTCTGCATATAGAACTTTAAAGTGAAAAAGCAAGAGGGACACTATATATGGTGTGCTTTTGAAAGGGAAACACAAAAACACCCGGATGCGTATACGAAAGAGCGCGATCATGCAAAAAAAGAATAAAAAAGTTGAAAAAAGAACTTGACAAAGGGGAGGTGATGTGATAGAATGGCAAAGCTGTCTCGGAAGGGACGGC
>CAMZEG010000108.1 GCA_947305635.1 uncultured Clostridia bacterium | reverse complement strand
GATGAAAAGCGCGGCGGGCAGCACAAGCAGCAGCCAGACGGCGGAAAACACCGTCTGCCCGCGCGGCGCGGTCCGATTGAGTCGCACGGAAAAGGCGTCCGCGTTTTTGAGGAAAATGACCGCGAGCAGGAGACAAACGGCGACCCCGCCGCACCACGCCCACTGCGCGGGCGAAAGCGAGACGCGCTGTCCCGTGTCAAAAAACGTCTGCAGGCCGATCGTCTTCGCAGCGAAGAAGAAGCAGACCGCCGCGCCGCAAAGGCTCCCTGCGCCCAAAATCCGGCGCAGCCGGCCCGGCCGCATATTGGGTTCGGTGGAGGGCGAAACGGGCGCTGTTTCAGTCGTCGCCTCTGTTGCAGTCACAGCTTCGGGCGGCGCTTTGCCGAATGCGGTGAGCACGTCGTCCGTGGTGACGCAGCCGGAAAGCAGGCCGCGGGTGATCCGCGCCGTCGCCGTGGTAAACAGCCGGTTCTCCGCAAAGAAGACGCGCGGCACTTGCGGTTCAGGCAGCGCCCCGTCGAACAGCAGGGCACAGCGGTCCGCCCAGGCGGCGCAGAACGCGACGTCGTGGCTGACGACCACAACGCACATCCCATTCTTGCAGCAATCTTTCAGCAGCTGGCCGAGCGCCGCCTTGCGGACGGCGTCGAGTCCCTTGGTCGGCTCGTCGAGCAGCAGAATGTCCGGCTTTGTCAAAAGCAGCTTCGCAATCGCAAGCCGCTGCGCTTCGCCGCCGGAAAGAGAGGCCGGGTGCCGGTCTTCCAAGCCTTCCAGCCGGAACCGCCGCAGCATCGCGCGGCAGGCGTCCTCGCTTGCGCAGACGGACAGCAGCTCCGCGCGGACGGACTCTTCCCAAAAGAGGTCCGCCGGCTGCTGCAGGAGCAGCGCCGTTTTGCCGCGGCAAAGCAGATCGCCGCGCTGCGGGGCGCGAAGCCCGGCGATCACCTGCAGCAGCGTCGTTTTGCCGCTGCCGTTCGCGCCCAAAAGGCACAGCACCTCGCCTTTGTGCGCCGTCAGAGACAGATCGCGCAGGACGTCCGGCGCGGTTTCTCCGTAGCCGAACGACACCTCGGTCAGCTCCAGCACGGGTTCCCCGCGGTCAGGCAATTTTTCTTCCGCCGGGGGCAGCGGCGTATGGGTATCCAGATAGGTTTCCAACAATGCACGGCCTTCCGCGACGCTGCAGGGAGGAATTCCCGTCCCGTCGAGCGCCGCCCAGAGGCGGGCCGCCGCGGGCATTGCGGCAAAGAACGGAGCGTGGCAGTCCAGCAGCTGCCGGATCGTTTCGCGCGGCGTGCCGGACGCGGCCATGGCGCCGTCTTCGAGTACAAGGACGCGGTCGCAAAGCGGCAGCACGTCCTCAAGGCGCTGTTCACATAACAGAATCGTGGTGCCGAAGTCGCGGCGGATCGTCTGCAGCCACCCCAGAAACACGGTTGCGGCGTGCGGGTCGAGCTGCGACGTCGGCTCGTCGAGCAAAAGCAGCGACGGCCGCGTCAGCATGACCGACGCGAGCACCAGCAACTGCTGTTCCCCGCCGGAAAGAGACGCCACGTCGCGGTGCAGCCAGTCGGTGATGCCGAAATAGGCGGCGGTCTCCGCCACACGGCGGCGCAGCTCCTCCGGCGAAAGGCCGAGGCTTTCCCCGCCGAACGCGAGTTCATGCAGCACCTGGTCGGACACCAGCTGCGTCTGCGGGTCCTGCGCGACAAAGCCGATCTGCGCGCTCGCGTCGCGCGGCGACAGCGCTTCGGGCGGTCTGCCGTCAAAACGGATCGTGCCGCCTTGGGTGCCGTTTGGCCGCAGCTGCGGCTTCAACAGGCGCAGCAGCGTTGTTTTGCCGCCGCCGGAGCTGCCGCAAAGCACGGCGAAATCGCCGCGTTCGAGCGCCAGCGACACGTCCCGCAACGCGGGCTGTTCCGTGTCCGGATATAGGAACGAAACGTGTTCCATTGTCAGGTACGCCATGCCGACACCTCCGATCGCTGCAGAATGAGGGGAAAGAAACATAAAAGCCCGAACAGCGCCGCGCAGAACAGCGCGAACGGGGAAACCGCCGCGCCGTGCGGCGACGGGAAATACGAGAATTTGAGCAGCCCCGCGGCGTACGCACCGAACACCGGCAACGACAGCGCCGCGAGCGCCAAAAGGCACAGCCTGTCGCGGCGGTGCAGCGAAAAGCGGTCATAGACCGTGCGGCCGGGCAGCCCGTAGCCGCGGCTGCGCATCGCGTCGGACACTTCGACGGCGTCGGTCAGCGCGGCCCGCAGCCGGACCCGGAACGCCGCAAACGCGCGGCGCAGCGCCTCCCGCTTTGTCCTCGGCGGGCCGAGCAGGCCGGTCTGGGCGTCGCGGGTGCGCTCCAGCGCGCGGCGGAACGCCGGCAGAAACCGGAAGCACAGCCGCAGCAGCAGCGTCAGCGAGGGCGCAGCGCGGGAAAAGAGAAACAGCCCTTTTTCGCGCGTCATCACCGCCGCGTAGCAGCGAAACCAAAGCAGCACACTAAGCAGCAGACACGCGCTCATGACGCCGTAAAGAAGGCTTTCGCCGGTACAGGGGTTGCCCCAGGGGAAGTAGAAGAGGATATGCGCCCCGCGGTGGTTGAACAGCGGGTTGAGCAGCGCCGCGAACGCGCAAAGCGGCAGCGCGCCTTTCAGCAAAAACCGCTTTGATTGCCCGGGGCAGAGCGCCAAATGGCAGCAAAGGGCGCCGCAAAGCGAACACAGCCGCAGCAGCGGGTGCTCCAGAAGGAGCGTTCCGCCGACGGCGCACACAAAAAAGAGCAGGCTCACGCCCGGATGTAGACGGTCGATTGCGCGCATCCGTTCCATGGGTCTGCTCCTTTCGGTGTATCAGGAATAATTATTGCGGCCGCCGATGTCGCCGCCGAGGTTGCAGGTGTAGCGCCAGGCGATGACGTCGCCGCTTTGCAGCGTATAGTCGGCGCAGCCGTAGTTCGGGAAAACGCCGTTGACGCTGTACATCCAGCCGGAGGCCGGGCCGCCGTCGAATTCATAGAGGTTGCCGATGCCCTCGATATAGGCGGTGTGATAGAGCGGCGCGATGGAAAACTCCATCTGAATCCCGTTTGCGCGGCAGGTGCGTTTGAGCACGTCGAAGACGCTTTCGCCCGCTGTGAAGCTCACGCTGCGCGCGGACAGCAGCACCCCGTTTTGCGGGACGAGCGCGCGCTTCCCCTCCTCGAGTTCGTCGAGGTGGTTCAGCAGCGTTTTGCAGTCGATCGCCAGCGTGCAGGTCAGCGTCTGCGGCTGCGTGGTCGTCGGCGCGGTGGTCGCCTTCGTCGTCGGTGCGGCTGTTGTTGTCGCGGGACGCGTCGCGGCGCGGGCGGTGGTCGGCGCGGTCGTGGCCGCGGGGCGGGTCGTCGTGGTGGTCGCCGCCGTGGTTGCTTTCGTGGTCGGCACGGTCGTGGTCGCCGCGGTGGTCGCCGCCGTTGTCGCCTTTGTCGTCGGCGCGGCCGTTGTAGTGGGCGCCGCCGTCGTTGTCGTCGTCTCAGTGGGCGCGGTCGTGGTCGGCGCGGTCGTGGTTTCGGTCGTCGTAATTGCCGTCGTCGTTTCCGCGGTCGTCGGCGCCGTCGTCGTTGTCACCGCCGGTGACGGGGTCTGTCCGCAGGCGCAGAGAACGAGACACAGCAGCACGCAAAGTAGCGCGCATCCCTTACGCAGCATGGCGCACCTCCCGCTTTTTCCAAAGCACAAGCGCGGCGCAGGCCGCGAGCAACGTCAGCGCGGCGGGCAGCGCGAACGACGTCTCTCCGGTGTGCGGCGTCGCTTCCTCCCGCGGGGCAGTCGTTGTCGTGGTCGCCGCAGCGGTAGTAGTGGTCGGTTTCGTCGTTGCTTCCGTCGTTGTCTCAGCCGTCGTCGTTTCCGTGGTCGGTTCGGTTGTGGCTTGTGTCGTTGTCGGCGCGGTCGTCGGCTCGGTTGTCAATTCGGTCGTCGGTTCTGTGGTGGTTGGCTCCGTCGTCGGTACTTCCGGCGCCGGGGTGACGCTCGTACAGTCGAACAGGAAGGGCAGGCTCTTCAGCAGCCGGTCATAGGCGAGCAGGGCGTAGGTCGCCTGCTCGGTGGCCTGAATGTTGGTCTTCTTGCTGTCCGGCGTATGGACAAAGGCGCGCGCGTCCGGACGGTAGGCCTGCAGCAGGCAGTCGACCGGCGTCACGCCGGTCTTTTGCAGCCGCGCGTCCGCGGCGGCGTCGATTCCCCACGCGCAGCAGGCCAGCACGACCTGCGCGGCGCTTTCGGTGTTTTCCGTGCCGATGGTGGCAAAATAGCCGTTCTCCTTCTGGGCGGCGGATAAAAACGCAAAGCCGGCGTCGCCCGCGGCTTCGACCGCCGGGTCGGCGCGGTAGGGCGCGAGTCCCTGCAAAACGATCGCCGTGATATCCACGTCGCCCTTTTCTCCCCAGATGGACCAGCCGCCGTCGTCAAACTGCGTCTGCACCAGATAGTCGACGCACTGGCTGCGGATCGTGGGGTCTGCGGTCTCGTAGCCGCCGCTGTCGAGCGCGAGCAGAGCATAGGCGATGGCGTTGTAGCTTTGCTTCTTGATCCAGCTGAAGTCCTCATACGGGCGCAACAAATCCCAGACCCCCACATGGCGGGGATCTTTGCCGAGCGCGGTCAGCGCCAGAATCGTGCGCGCGTTGTCGGTCGATTTGAGGTCGTGCATCGCGCCGTCCTGCCGGACGGTTTTGGACGCCGCCTCGTCCACCGAGCGGACCACCCGGTCGTAATACGCCGCGACTGTAGGGGTGTCTGCGGTCCAGCGTCCCGCGCGTGCGAGGGTGAACACGGTCCAGTCGCCGCCGATCGAGGACGGCTCCACCGTTGTGTTCTCTTCGGCGAGCCGGTCCAGCGAAGCAGTCAGCGCCGTCTCATAAGCGGGCGCCGCCGCCAGCGCTGCCGCGGGCAGAGAAAGCCCGCAAAGCAGCGTCAGCAGCAGAGCGAAAATGCGTCGTTTCATCAGCCGATCTTGAACAGATTCTTGAAGAACGCGACGATCCGGTCAAAGAAGTTGAGGATGCGGTCCCAGACGGTCTCCGCCTTGCCGAGCGGCTCGATCACGCCGTCAACTTCCGCCTGTGTGGCGTCCAGCTTTTCGAGCACGGGTTTCGCCTTGGCCTTCGCGCGGGGGTTGCTGCTTTCGGCGTAGGCGATCATCGCCTGATCTTTGTTTACGTGTGGAAAGTACGGATCGCTGCCGTCCCAGCCGGGATAGCCGAGAACACGGTTCATGTCCAGCCCGTTATATTCACCGAGCGTAAACTGCCAGCGGATGACGTAGGTGTTGCCATAGGCGGTATTGGCGGTGTCATTTTTCAGCACGCAATCCCACGCGGAAGAACCGATAAAGCTGTCGTTCACGGTGATCATCCAGCCGGAATATGACATGTAGTCAAATTCACCAAGGTTTTTATCGGTGTTCGGGACATAATCCGTGTTCGAGGGGCCGCCGTTCTCCGTAACGACAGAGGGGAAGGCAACCTTGCCGGTATCGATGTCGTTAACCTGGCCGAGATAGAAATAGTCTTTTCCGTCCCAGGGGCTGTTTTTAATTTCACGGGACAGGTTTTTGTCATTAAGCATGGCGATCGTGACGGCGCCGGCTGTGAGGGTGTCCTCCGTAAAGGTTCCAAGGTTGTCTTTTTCAACGAGTTTGTTGATCTGGTCCACCGTGTATTCGGTCGGTTCCACATAGTAGCCCTGGCCGAGGGTGAAACCCTCAAGCGAGATGACGACTTTCAAGGCGTCGTCCGCGGCAAAGCCGCAGAACGGCACCGCCGTGCAGAGCAGCAGGCAGACAAGCAGGATAGATACGAGTTTTTTCATGGCAATCTCTCCTTTGAGGTATTATTAAAGCGCGCAGCCAAACGCAAACAAGTTGCGTTTCGGTTGCACGCTTCACGCCCAAATGTGAACCCGAAAGACAACGGCAGGTGCCTGACTGATGAACAAACGCAGAAAACGCCATTGCGGGCGCTTGTTCAAACACAGGAATGGCGGTTGCTCCGGATTCGAACCGGATTCCCTCAGCGGCCGTGACCGCTCCTTACTCAGCTCACAACTTTTCAAACCGTGTCTTTGCTATTCGGTTGTGTCAAGCTTACCACAATTTTGGGGAAAAGTCAAGGGGAGGGGAGAAGGGACTGAGGGATTAAGGGATTAAGGGACAAGGGACTGAGGGGAGAAGGAAAGGGAAAAAGAAAAGGCAGCCCGCAGGCTGCCTGAATCTATAATGTCAGATACCGAGCTTTGCTTTCACCCAGTCGATGGCTTTCTTCAAAAACGGGATGAACGCGGTCAAAAAGCTGAACAGCGTGGACAGCTTGTCGGTCGTGTAGTAGTTCGACTGGCTGTTAGCGTTCTCGTCGGTCATTTCCTGTACGGAATAATCCTCCATATCAGCGACCATGAAGCGCGGCATGGCGCCGTTTTCACCGGGACGCATGGTGCCGCTTGAACGGATGAACTCCACGATGAAGGTGTCGACCGGGCCGCCCCATTTGGTGTGCTCAAAATACTTCATGTACCATGTCGTTTCGGGGAACAGACCGGTGGAAGCGTCGATCTGCTTGTCGGGCGAAATGAACGCGCCTTTGCCTTCGGCTTCGGCGGCCGCAATATAGGCGTCAGGCAGGGTTTCCTGAATCTTTGAGGTGGTGGCGCCGAACGAGGCGTCTTTCACCAGCGTGGTGTTGTCGCTCAGTTCGTTGCAGTCCTGGATGAAGGGGAGCGTCTCGGATCCGTATTTGACCAGAAGACCGGTCTGGATGCCGTCGTCCTGCAGACCCTTCAGGATCTCGTCGGCCTTCTGCTGCACATTGTAGTGATAGTCATCAATGAGCGCGACAAACGCGGCGTAGTCCGGGTTGTCGGTCAGGCCGGCCAGCTTTTTGGCGTCCTCATAGTCGTCGTCGCGGACCATGGCCCAGTAGGACGGGCAGGTGCCGTAGGAGGTCATCAGCAGATCGGGCACGACCATCGGCGCGAGCTTTTCGATCAAAGCTTCGATTTTGTCGGCGGGCAGGTCGATGGCATGGGTCACGGCGAGCAGGGAGACCGTTTCTTTCACAAACGTGGTGATCACTTCATCGTCGAACAGATCGCCGCCGAAGCTCTTGTCGCTGTCCGTCGCAAAGTTGCGGCCGAAATAGCGGTTGACCGC
>CAMZEG010000107.1 GCA_947305635.1 uncultured Clostridia bacterium | reverse complement strand
AAGAGAACAAGCGCATCTCCCTGGGCTACAAGCGCGTGGAAGACAATCCGTGGGAGATCCTGAAGCGCGATTATCCCGTTGGCACTGTTTGCGAAGCGACTGTGGTCGGTCTGACCGCGTTTGGCGCATTCGCCAACGTCATTGACGGTATCGACGGTCTGATCCACATTTCGCAGATTGCCGACCGCCGCATCGCGTCTCCGGCTGAAGTGCTGCATGTGGGCGACGTTGTCACCGTGAAGATCACCGATATCGACTTCGAAAAGAAGCGCGTGAGCCTTTCCATCCGTGCGCTGCTTGAGCCGACCAACGGTATCGACTTCAGCGACGAAGCCGACGCGGAAGACGAGCAGGATATTGCCGACGCGGAAGAAGCGGTTGCCGAAGCGATCGTGGAAGCCGCCGAAGCAGCGCCCGCGGAACCGGCAGAAGAAGCTGCCGCCGCCATTGCGGACGCCGAAGTGATCGAAGAGGCTGAAGAGGCTGTCGCGGAAGCGATTATCGAAGAAGCCGAAGCCGCTCCCGCTGAAGCCGCGGAAGAAGCTGCCGCCGTCATTGCGGACGCCGAAGTGATCGAAGAGGCTGAAGAGGCTGTCGCGGAAGCGATCGTCGAAGAAGCCGAAGCCGCTCCGGCAGAAGCTGCGGAAGCAGCCGCCGAAGTGCTCGAAGCTGCCGAAGAGGCTGCTGAAGAAGCCGCCCCGGCCGACGCGGAATAATTCCTCAAATGCAAAAGCCGCCCTGTGTGGGCGGCTTTTTTCGTGGGCAAAGTGCGCGGCGGCGTGAACGAACCCCCTCAGGCGCTTCGCGCCAGCTCCCCCAAAGGGGGCGCCAACAGGTGCCGCGACGCGTAGAGGTTCCAAAAAGCTGCCCCCTCTGGGGGAAGTGGCAGCCCGATAGGGCTGA
This sequence comes from uncultured Clostridia bacterium, assembly GCA_947305635.1. GTDB lineage: Bacteria > Bacillota > Clostridia > Oscillospirales > Acutalibacteraceae > UBA6857. Next base: position 6,292 of record CAMZEG010000107.1, on the reverse strand, counting down.
CGAAAGGGGCTTTCCACCTTTTCTTCCTTAACTCTTGCATTTTCCCGCGAAATATGATACATTTTGAATGTAAATAACATCATTTGATATAGGAGGAATACACATGAAAACGATGAAACGCACGCTTGCCGTGCTGCTGGCGGCGGTGCTGCTTTGCGTCGGTGTGTCGCTGGGGGCACAAGCGAAAGACACCTTAGCGCCGACGGGCTCCTGCGGCGATGGCGTGACGTGGAGCTTTGATGCGGACACAGGCGCGCTGACGATTAGCGGTGAAGGCGCAATAGACGATTACGCTTTTCAAAACAAAACAGAGATTAAATCGGTGCAAATCAATAACGGTGTGACAAGTATTGGAACGTCTGCATTCACAAATTGCTCCAATCTTATGAGTGTAACAGTTGGGAATACACTATTGTCTGTTGGCGATTATGCATTTTCAACTTGTCGGCTTTTGGAGAGCTTGAAGCTTGGAAACAGTGTAAAAAGTATTGGTAGGGGAGCTTTTTCTTCTTGCTCTACTTTAAAAAGTCTAATTATACCCTTTAACGTTGAAACTATTGATATAGAAGCCTTCTATGGTTGTACTGATTTAGTTAACGTGATGATTGGCGAAAGCGTGACTACTATCAATAATTCTGCGTTTTTTGGTTGTAACAGCTTAACAAGTATTTTGATTTCCAAGAGCGTTTCGACTATTGGTAGTTATGCTTTTTATCCATGTGCTCTTAAGGATGTTTATTATGAAGCATCAGCAGAAGAATGGGAAGCTGTTTCTATCGGTGATGTCAATGGCAACTTGACCCAAGCAACTTTCCACTTTAACTATCAGCATGAATCCGTTGAATGCGAACCTGTCCGTGAAAACGAACAGCAAGCCACCTGCAAAACCGCCGCAAGTTATGAGACTGTAATCTTTTGCACCCTTTGTGGCGAAGAACTTTCCCGCGAAACTGTCTATGAGGGCGCACCAAACCCCGACGCCCATAACCCCGGAGAACCTGTCCGTGAAAACGAACAGCCAGCCACCTGCAAAACCGCCGCAAGCTACGAATCCGTAACCTATTGTACCCTCTGCGGCGAAGAATTGTCCCGCGAAACTGTCTATGAGGGCGAACCGGATCCAGAAGCCCATGACATGCAGATCCAGCCCTACGTTGCGCCCACCTGCGAAGAAGGCGGCTATGCGCCGTTTGTCTGCTCGCGCTGCGGCTATACGATCAAAACCGATCCGGAGCCGGCTCTCGGCCATGACTATAAGCCCACCTACGAGTGGGCGAGCGACAACAGCACCGTGACGGCGTCCCTGACCTGCACCCGTTGCGGCGACGTTTCGGCGAAGGAAACCGTCGGCACATTCCAAAAGATGGTCGAAGCGACCTGCACCAATCCGGGGCAGGTGACCTACACCTCCGAGGGCTTCGTCAACAAGGCATTCTATGTCCAGACGAAGACCGTCGAGATCGCGCAGAAGCCCCACGCGACGATGCGGATCCGCGAGGTGTCTCCCACCTGCGACAAGGAGGGCGTTGGCTCCTGTTGGACCTGCAGCGCCTGCAACGGCATCTTTGAAGATGAAGCGGCAACCAAACCGCTGACGGAGCCGCCCATGCTGCCGAAGCTTCCCCACACGCCCGGTGAACCCGTAACCGAAAACGAAACGGCCGCCACCTGTACGGCGGGCGGCAGCTACGACACCGTGGTTTACTGCTTTGCCTGCAGCGCGGAACTCAGCCGTGACACAACCGAAACGCCCGCAATCGACCACGCCGACGCCGACAACGACGGCCACTGCGACGCCTGCGGTACGCAGATGACCGGCGGAGACCACTGCAAGGTCTGCGGGAAGATCCACAACGGCAACTTCTTCGACAAGCTCACCGGCTTCTTCCATAGAATCATCGGCATCTTCAAGCGATAACAAAAAGCCGCCCCGTGTGGGCGGCTTTTTTGTTAGCTGTCAGCGGTTAGCAGTTCGCTGTCAGTGAGCGGTCACTGGCCACTAGGCACTAGGCACTAGGCACTAGCCACTAGCCACTCAGAACTGCTCTTTGGCGGCTTACGCAATCACATACACCTTCACGCCATGCGGCGCGCAGACGGCACTGAGTTTGCCGTCGCTTTCTTTTGTCTCGCCGTTCCAGACGTCGCGGACGGTGTAACGCTCTTTTTGCGGGAGGTTGACAAACCCCTCGTTTGCGAGCTTGGCGCAGTCGAGCGCGGTGGTCGTTTCGCGGCCCGTCTTGTTGAAGACGCAGACCGCGATCCGCGCGTCGGAAAGCGGCTTCAAGAGTACGTCGACAAGCCCCGCTTTCACGCGGCGGCAGGGGACGCCCAGCGGGTCCTGGTTGATCGCGATCATGTCCTTGTTCGTGAGGATCTGCCAGACCTTGTTCTGCGTGTCGACCGTGCCGTCGTCCCTGACGAAGGCGCGCACATTGTTGCCGAGGATCAGCGGCGCGTTCATCATGCACCACAGCGAAAAGTGGCTGCGGTTCTCCTCGTGGGTCAGCTTGCCGTTGCCGACCTCGAGCATGTCCGGGTCGTTCCAGCCGCCGACGCAGGCGTGCTTCCAAAGCCGGACGGTGAACTCATACAGCGCGAGGATCGACGCCCAGACCGGCTTGATGTCGCCCGTCGTGCGCCAGAGGTTGCCCGCTTCCGCGCCCCACTGCCACGGCCGGTTGAAACCCCATTCGCAGATCGAATAGACGATCGGCTTTTCCGGAACGCCGTGTTGTTCGGCATATTCTTTTGTGGCGCGCTTGAGCTCGCGGCCCATCAGCTTGTATTGCACCGCCGCGCTGTCGAAGCGTGAACCGACCGGGTTGTCGAAGACGAGGGTGTTGACCCCGTCCTGCAAGCGGACCGTGGTCTGGACGCGCCGTTCGCCGTGCAGCGGCATGCGGCCCTTCGCGCAGTAGACGTGGTATTCCTCTTTGCCGTTGACCGTGACGCGCACAAAGCGCTCGGCGTCGTCCGCCTTCGCGACAAGCAGCGTCAAAACGTACTCGCCCGCGGCGAGCGCGTCCGTGCTGACCGAAAACGACCCGGCGCGGGAATCGAGCCCCGCGACGAACGATTGGCCGATCGCGTCGTCCTTGACGATCCTCGCGCGGCCGGACAGCTGCATTTTGTCGAGCCCGTAGGTGACGCGGCTGCCGTTTTGCGCAAGCTCCACTTCGCGGATACGCGGCGCTTTTTCGCTGATCGGGACGTTGTGGCAAAAGTCGTACTTGAAATATTCGATGCCCCAGCTTGCGAAAGTGTCGGCGTCAATCGCCTCGTGCCGCAGAGAACCGGGGTAGTCCTCGCACGTCAGCTTGCCGTTGGAAGAGTAGATGCCGAGCTTGAGTCCGCGGTCGTTGACGTACTTGGCAAGCGCGGGGATGCCGCTCGGGAAGGTCGCCTTGTCGCACTGCAGGTGGCCGTTTGCGTCGCGCTCGGAGCTTTGCCAGCAGTCGTCGATGTTGACATAGACGTAGCCCGCGTCCCTGAGGCCGCTTTTGTCCATCGCGTCGGCGATCTCCTTGATGAGATCTTCGCTGATATGCGTCGCGAAGAGGTTCCAGCTCGACCAGCCCATCGGGGGCGTCAGCGCGACGCCGTTGTTGTAGGGCTGCGTCACGCGCTGATCGAGACGGAACTTATGCGCCGCCTTCTTGATTGTGCAGACGGGGCAGAACTCCTTCTTTTTCATCTTGACGCCCGCTACGGTGAGCGCGGCGGCGGCAGCGCCCGCGCCGGCGGCAATTGCGGCGGACTGAACCAGTTTTTTCTGTTCCATAATGAACCTCCTTTTGGGGTCAGAGAATAGCGAAATAGCGCATCAGAAAGACGGTGGCAAAAATCGTCAGCACCGAGCAGACGGACGTCCAGACCACAAGCTGCGCGCCGAGCTGGTCGTCGCCGCCGATCTCGCCGATCATGACGGCGCTGGAAACCGCGATCGGGGAAGCGAAGATGCCGACCAGCGCGGGATATTCCGCCGCGGTAAACCGCACCAGCCCGGAAAGCGACCGCAGCACGGCGCCGCCGATGGCGAACAGCGGGGCGAACACAAGGCGCATGACGACGCCGAGCGTAATCTGTTTGCGCAGTGCATGGATCGCCGCGAAATCGAACCGCGCGCCGAGCACGACAAGCGCCAGCGGGGTGGCGACCTTTGCCGCGGTGGTCAGCGCCGTAAAGAAGAACGGGCAGTCGCGCGAGAGCAGGAACACCGCTTCGCCCGAATCGTTCTTCGGCAGCAGCATCCGGATGGCGACGGTGACGATGCCGACGATGACGCCGATGATCAGCGGGTTTTTGAGCGTGCGCAGCAGGGTCTGTCTGACCGGCGGTTTCTCTTCGCCCGCGTAGCGCGACAGGCAGATCACTGCGAGGGTGTTGAACAGCAAAACCGTTTCCGCGGTTGCGACGGCGGTAAACGCCACCGCCTGCGTTCCTCCGAGCGCTTCGGCAAGGGGGATGCCGAGAATGGCGGCGTTGGAACGGTAAACGCACTGGATGATCGGGCCCTTCTGCAGCCGGTCGGGGACGAAGAGCCAGGCGCACAGCACGCCGATGGCGTACAGCGCCAGAATGGCAGCCGCGATATAGGCGACCGCGCCCCAGTTGACGTCCTGCAGGGAGTCGATCTCATAGATATTGCAAAACAGCAGCAGCGGCAAAAACACGCGGAACACGAGCTTGTTTGCCGTCTTGAAAAACGTATCGTCCGCGAAACGCAGCTTTCGCAGCACCCAGCCGAGCAAAACGAGCAGCAAAATCGGAACGACCGCGTTCAGCGAAAACAAAAACACCTGCGTCAACCGTCATCACCTCTGTTCTTTTGAGTATAGCATATCCACGCGCCGAAATCAACCGGACACGGCGTCTGCGCGCCTGACTTCAACCACGCGCAGCGTGCCGTCCGAAGCCGTGAAGCCGACGTCAAGATCGGCGCAGCGCAAAAAGTAGACGCGGTCGGGATCGTCCTGATAGCCGGGACGCGGGTCGAGCGACAGCGACTGCAGCAGCGCGGGCCGCAGCGCTTGCGGGATCTTTTCGAGCAAAGACGGCGGGAAGTTGACCTGCAGCGTGCCTTCGGTTTTGGCAAAACCGCTGGCCGCTTCCGGGTGCGCGTCGGTATAGGCGAGGTAGGGCTTAATATCGAACACGGGCGTCCCGTCCGCGAGATCGCCGCCGGAAACCAGAAGGCAGCGCGCGCCGCTTTTCGTTTTGCCGATTCCCTCGAATTTGACACACGACAGGCCGATCGGGTTCGGCCGGTAGGGCGAGCGCGACGCGAAAACGCCGACACGGGTGTTGCCGCCGAGCTTCGGCGGGCGGACGGTGGGCGAGTCGGACGGCCCCGCTTCGGAAAAGTGCCACAGCAGCCAGAGATGGGAATAGCCCTCAATCCCGCGCAGGTAATCTAGGTTTTGGAACGCGGGAAAAAACTCGATATACCCCTGCAGCGCGGGCGCGAGGCCGCTTTGGCGCGGGAGACCGAATTTTTCCTTGAAATCGCAATGGTACACGCCCACGGGACGCAGCGTAAGTTCGTCAGACATAGGGGAAGCCTCCGAAGTGTTCTTGCAAGCATTATAGCAGAAACCGCCGCCGTTTTCAATTGACTTTTGGGAACTTCTCGATTATAATAAAACAGACAGCTTCTCACGGGAGGTGCGAGAAATGATTACGTTCAAGTTGGACAACAAATGCTTTCGCGTTGTGCGTGGCGATGAGACCCTTTTTTCGCTGACGGAGGGCGCGCGGATCGCCGAGGTCGCCAATATCGAGGCGAACTATACAATGAGCCGCGGCAGCTTCGTGCTGAAGGAAAAGGTGATCGGCCGCCGGCCGCTGTTCGTCGTGGATCTGGTGCTCAAAGACGGCGGCGCGCTGCTGATTCTGGACGAAGGCAAGCTGAAGATCGAAACGCAGTACGGCGGCGACCGGATCAAGGTCACGCCGATCGGCCTTGGTATATACGATCGGCTCTGGCTGCGTGTGCCCGCCGAATGGGACGAAGCAGTTTACGGCACGGGCGAAACCTTCAGCGAATTCAACCTGCGCGGCCATAAGAGCGACGTCTGGGTGAGCGAGCATATCAACGCCATGCAGATCGTGCGCAAGGTGGTAAAGATCGCTTTGCACGCGAAGCGGGACGACAAAAAGAGAAAGTTTGAATCCTACGCGTCCTACTACGTCCAGCCGACCTATCTTTCCTCGCGCAAGTACTTCTTCCATTCGGACGCGACCGCGATTTCCCGCTTCGACTTCACCGCGCCGACGGAGCACCGCCTGC
>CAMZEG010000106.1 GCA_947305635.1 uncultured Clostridia bacterium | reverse complement strand
GTCGGCTGTCTGACCTGCGTGCTGGTCTGCCCCTACGGGGCGCTCGCGCCGAACGAAAACGGCGTGATGCAGAAATGCGAGCTCTGTCTCAAAAACAGCAGCGGCGAGCCGGCCTGCGTCAAGGGCTGTCCCAACCGCGCCATCGTCTATGAGGAAAGGGAGGCGCTCGCATGAAACCCTATGTCATCATCGGCAACGGAACCGCCGCGGCAAGCTGCATCGAGGGGATCCGCACCGTCGACAAGAAGACGCCGATCACGGTCGTTTCCGCGGAACCGCGCCCGGTCTACTGCCGTCCGCTGATCTCCTATTATCTCGAGGGCAAAACCGACCTGCAGCGGATCGGGTACCGCCCGGACGATTTCTACGAAGCCAACGGCTGCACCGTGCTCTACGGCGCGACGGCTGTGCGGCTGGGCCCGAACGGAAAAACAGTCACGCTCGCCGACGGGCTCGTACTCGAATATGAAACAATCTGCGTCGCGACCGGGTCGTCTCCGTTCGTCCCGCCGATGGAAGGCCTCGACCTTGTGAAAAACAAGTACACCTTCCTGACGCTGGACGACGCGCTCGCGCTCGAAGAGGCGCTGACAGAAGACAGCCGCGTACTGATCGTCGGCGCGGGCCTCATCGGCCTCAAATGCGCCGAGGGCATCTTTGCGCGGGTGAAAAGCGTGACGGTCTGCGACCTTGCGCCCCGCGTGCTGTCGAGCATTCTCGACGACGTCTGCGCCGCAAGGATGCAGGCGCATCTCGAAGCGCAGGGCATGCGCTTTCTGCTGGGCGACACCGCCGCGCGGTTCGACGCGGATACCGCTTACATGAAAAGCGGCGAAACGGTGCCGTTCGACGTGCTCGTGCTCGCGGTCGGCGTACGCGCCAACACAGCGCTCGTCAAAGACTGCGGCGGCAATGTGGAGCGCGGAATCGTTGTGGACGAACGCATGCGCACCTCGCTGCCGGACGTTTACGCCGCGGGCGACTGTACGCAGGGCTATGACATTTCGGCCGGACTCAGCCGCGTGCTGGCGGTTTTGCCGAACGCCAATCTGCAGGGCCGCTGCGCCGGGATCAACATGGCGGGCGGGGACAGCGTCTTCGACAACGCGATCCCGATGAACGCGATCGGCTTTTTCGGGCTGCACGCGCTCAGCGCCGGGTGCGACCGCTCCCATGAACCGGGCGGCGACTGCTACGAAGAGTGCGACGACGCCCATCTCAAGCGCCTGTTCACGAAAGACGGGGTGCTGACCGGCTTTATGCTGATCGGCGACGTGGCTCGCGCGGGGATCTATACGTCCCTGATCCGCGAGAAAACGCCGCTGGATACGGTGGACTTCGACCGGCTGAAGCAGACGCCGACGACAGCCGCGTTCTCGTCGCAGATACGCAAACAGAAATTCGGAGGTGCAGTCTGATGGAACGCATTGACGCAACCAATCGCGATTTCAAAACAATCAACGCCCTGCTGCGGGAAAGCGGCGGGCCGTGTACGCTCACGCACTGCTGCGGCCAGCGCTTTCTGGCCGCCGGGATGGCGGGCAAAACGCTCGCGATCGAAGGCGTCCCGGGCAACGCGCTCGGCGCCTACCTCAACGGCGCGGAGATCACGGTCTTCGGCAACGCGCAGGACGCCGTCGGCGACACGATGAACGCCGGGCGGATCGTCATCCACGGCAGCGTCGGCGACGCCGTCGGCTACGCGATGCGGGGCGGCGCGATCTTTGTGGAAGGCAACGCGGGCTATCGCGCCGGCATCCATATGAAAGCCTATCAGGACAAGATTCCGGCGCTGGTGATCGGCGGCCGGGCGGGCAGCTTCCTCGGCGAATATCAGGCCGGGGGCGTGATCCTTGTGCTCGGACTGCACGACGACGGTAAACCCGTTGTCAGCAACTTCCCGTGTACCGGGATGCACGGCGGCAAGGTGATTCTGCGCGGCGACTGCAGCGAGATCCGCTTCCCGAAGCAGGTGCACGTCCGCGCGGCGACAAAAGAGGATATGGACGACATTCTGCCGTATCTGCGGACGTACTGCGAACTCTTCGGCACGGACGAAACGGCGCTTTTGGACGCCCCGTTCACCGTTGTGGTGCCGGACAGCAGCAACCCCTACCGCCAGCTGTATGTGGCGAACTGAACCGACAAACCTTGCGGCAAAGATGTCACAAATGACGTCTTTGCTCTTTTTGCATCACGCGCGCAGGAGGCATGACTATGGCAGCCTTTGAAAAAACAAAATCCGGCATTCCGATGATGGACGAGGCGCTGCAGTATATCCGGCTCGGCGACAACGTCGTCTGGCAGGTGCCGTCGCTCGACGAGTTCCGCTATGTCGCGCAGCGCTTTGCCGAGCAGGCGATCGCGGACGGCAGGAACCTCATCTATATCCGCTTTGCGGAGCACGAACCGATCCTCACCCCGCGAGAGGGGCTGAAGATCGAGCATGTCGAGCTGTCGCACCGGTTCGAGACCTTCACTGTGGATATCCACAACCTGATCGAGCGCGAGGGGCGCGACGCCTTCTATGTTTTCGACTGCCTCTCCGAGCTGGAGGAGGCCTGGTCGACCGATCTGATGATGGGCAACTTCTTTCATCTGACCTGCCCGTTTCTGTTCATCCTCGACACCGTCGCGTTCTTCCCGCTCATCCGCGGGCGCCATTCCTTCGACGCGATTGCGACCATCCGCGACACCACGCAGCTGTTTCTCGACGTCTATAAAGACGAGAAGGACGTCTATGTCCGCCCGATGAAGGTCTGGAACCGCTATTCGCAGACGATGTTCCAGCCCTACCGTCTCAACCGCGAGACAAACAGCTTCACCGTCCTTTCGGACGGCACCGAGATCAGCCGCTTTTACGGCGTGCTCAACAAGGAGGCGCACCAGGCGGTCGACCAGAACATCGACAGCTGGGAACGCTTTTTCAACCGCACAAAGCTGCTGCACGAAAACGGGATCGACGTCACCGACCAGTGCGCCGAAATCTGCAACATCATGCTGACGCGCGACGAAAAAATGCGCGCGCTGATCAAGCAAAACTTCACGCCCGAGGACTATTTCGAGATCCATGCGCGCATGGTGGGCACCGGCATGATCGGCGGCAAGGCCTGCGGCATGCTGCTTTCGCGCAAGATCGTCGAAAACCGCCGGCCCGATATCTTTTCGCGGTTCGAGCCGCACGACTCCTTCTATATCGGCTCGGACGTCTTCTATTCCTATATCGTCGACAACGGCTTCTGGGATCTGCGGCTCCGGCAGCGGACCGAGGAAGGCTACTTCACGCTTGCAAAAGAGTTCGAGCAAAAGATCATGGAGGGAAAGTTTTCCACCAAGATTGAAGCGGAGTTCAGCCGCATCCTCGATTACTACGGCAGCGACCCGATCATCGTGCGGTCCAGCTCCATCCTCGAGGACGGCTTCGGCAACGCCTTCGCGGGGAAATACGAATCGGTCTTCTGCGGCAGCGAGGGCGCGCCGGAAGAGCGCCTGCAGGCGTTTGAGCAGGCCGTGAAAACGGTCTATGCCAGCACGATGAGCATGTCCGCGCTGGATTACCGAAAGCGCCGCGGGCTGGACAAACGCGACGAGCAGATGGCGATCCTTGTCCAGCGCGTCTCCGGCTCGCGCTACGCGGGCTTCTTCATGCCGTGCGCGGCGGGCGTCGGCTATTCGTCGAGCCCCTACCGCATGGGCGAAAAGCAGCCGAAATCCGGAATGCTGCGCCTCGTGATGGGTCTTGGTACCGCGGCGGTCGACCGCCGCACCGGCTCCTATCCGCGGCTGGTGTCGCTCGACGCGCCGACGAAGGTGCTCAGCACGAACGAAACGGACCGCCAGCAGTTTTCGCAGCGGATCGTCGACGCCATCAGCGCGCAGACGAACGACGTCGAAGGCTTCGACGCGATGAAGATCAGTGGGGCGATCCCGCCGCATCTGCGCAGACTGTTATATTCCCACAATTACGAGACCGAGCGGTATCTGCGCGACCGCGGCGACCGGCAGGACGTGCTCTTCGTCACCTGCGACGGGCTGACCAAAAACGAACAGCTGATGGCGGATCTGCGCGACACCCTCAGCCTGATCCAGAGCCGGTACGAATACCCGGTCGACACGGAGTACACGATCAACTTCGCGCCCGACGGGAGCTATGTGATCGACCTGCTGCAGTGCCGTCCGCTGCAGGTTTCGGCGGAGGGCGACAAGATCACCGTGCCGGACGCCGTTGACAAAGGAGCGGTTTTGCTGGAGACCAAGGGCGTTTCCATGGGCTTTTCCAGAACGCTCACGCTGGACGCCGTCGTGTATATCGACCCCATCCTCTATTATCAGCTGCCCTACCGCAGAAAGTTCGAGATCAAGGACGCGCTTTCCAAAGTGAACTGGCACTACCGCGGGCAGAACAAAGCCCTGCTGCTGCTGACGCCGGGGCGGATCTGCACTTCATCGCCGGAGCTGGGCGTGCCGTCGGGCTTTTCCGATATCAGCGAATTCTCCGTGATCGCCGAGGTGTCCGAATCGAAAGCGGGCTATATCCCCGAGCTGAGCTTCGGCAGCCATATCTTCCAGGATCTGGTCGAAGCCGGGATTCTCTATACCGCGGTGTTCGAACGGGAGAGCACCGCCGCGTTTGCGCCGGAGCTGCTGCGGCGGTTCAACGACAAGACGGCGGAACTGACCACGCTTGCGGACGACATCCGCGACGTCTTCCGCGTCTATGAAGTGCCCGCGGGCGCGCTGACGCTGTACTATGACATGGGGGCGGATCATCTGCTGATTGAAACCGCCGACGCAGACAGTTACCGGTAATCCCGCGCAGCTTCTTTGTGCTCATTTTTCCTTGACAGAAAGCGGAGCATCTTGTATAATTGTACCATCAATCGAAAGGAAGGGCACAAGATGTGCCTGAAGGTCCCGTTTATGAAGCGTTTTGTATCCCGTGGGGGGATCGCAGTCCTCCTGACCGCCGTTTTGCTTTTCTCCCTGTTTGTGCCGGCGTCCGCCGTGCTGGGGGAAGGCTATTACACCACGCTGCCCACGATCTATATTCAGGGGCAGGGCGACTGGATCGCCGCCGAAAAAGGCAACATCAACAGTGAGCGGCTCGATGAGATCGAGGTGCCGGACGGCTATATCGGCGACGCGGCCAAGTCGCTGATCGGCCCGCTGCTCAAGGGCCTGACCCTCAACCAGTGGGACGAATGGGAAGATCGGTTTGTCGACGCGATCGTGCCGCTGTTTGAAAAGCTGGCGCTCGACGAAAACGGCGAAGTCTCCGACGGCAGCGGCACCGTCTGGACGACCAGCACGTCGAACCGCCGGAACAAGGACGGTGTGTTCGGTATGAACAGCTATGTGCTCGCCTACGACTGGCGGCTCGATCCCTGCGCCACCGCCGAATATGTCCACGATCTGATTGGAAAGATCAAATTCTCCACCGGCTGCGAAAAGGTCAACCTGATAGGCCGCAGCATCGGCGCGAGCGTGGTGCTGGCCTATTTGAAAGAGTTCGGCATGGCCGATATCGAAACGGTCATCATCTATTGCGGCAGCTTTTACGGCATGGAGGCGGTCAGCCGTCTGTTCGCCGGCAAGATCGATCTGGACACCAAGGGGATCTCCCGCTTCCTCGATTACTACGTCAACAGCGGCAAGCTGGGCGAAGAGAACGCCGACCTCTATAATCTCCTGAAAGACGTCGTCGCCACGATGGTGAAGACCGGCGGTCTGACGCTGACGGCGAAGACGCTGGAGCATATCTATGACAAGGTCTGGCGCGATATCTATCCGCGCATCCTCGTCAAGATGTACGGCAGCATGCCGTCGTTCTGGAGCCTTGTCGGCGACGATGATTACGAAGAGGCGAAGGCGGCGATCTTCAACGGACAGGAGGAGACCTACGCGGGCCTCATCGAAAAGATCGACAACTTCCATTATAACGTTTTGGTACCCTCGAAGCAGATTCTGCAGGATCTGGTCGACGCGGGCGGCAAGGTCCAGATCGTGCTGAAATACGGGATCCCGATGCTCCCGACCAACGACATGGTCAACGCGCAGTCCGACATGCTCACGAGCGTGTATTCCGCGTCGCCGGACGCGACCTGCGGCCCGATCGACGGCACGCTCTCGCAGTCGTATATCGACTCTCTCGCCGACAAGCGCTACGTCTCGACCGACAAGCAGATAGACGCGTCGACCTGCCTGCTGCCCGACCATACCTGGTATATCAAAAACGTGGATCACCGCGACATGCCGGATTCGATCACGGCGCTGTTCGAGGCGATCTACGAATACGACGGCTATATGACGGTTTGGGACGATGAAGCCTATCCGCAGTATCTGTTCTTCGACCACGCGACGCAGACCATGTCGCCGCTGACGACGGAGAACATGAACACCAACGAGGATTGGAACATGGGCTACTTCCAGCGTCTGGCGCGGATGTTCCGCCAGCTCTTCGCCCTGATTCGCGCGTGGTTCGAATCGAAACTCGGATGATAAAAAAGCGCCCTGCGGGGCGCTTTTTCAATGTGGAATTTTGAATTTGGAATGTGGAATTGCGCTGGTAACCGCTGGTAACTCGCTGGTAACTCGCTGGTAACTCCGAAAACCCGCACCACGTCTGGGCTTATAGCTATTTAGTTACCAGCTAACCAAGATTTTTAAAAAAAGAGTTGGAAAGAAATAATAAAAAGAGTTTGAACCGCTGGTAACCGCGCTGGTAACTCGAACCGGTAACGGCAAATGGTTTGGCGCGGCTGTCCACCTCAATCCCTCAATCCCTCAGTCCCTGGTCCCTCACAATGAACGACTTTCTTCTTGACAAATCCTTCATAAAGATTTATAATCACTTTAATTCGATAAAGAGCGAAAGGTGCGATCTTCTATGAAACTTGCAATTTACGGCTACGGAAACCTCGGACGCGGCGTGGAATGCGCCGTCCGCCAGAACGACGACGCCGAGCTGGTCGCCGTCTTTACCCGGCGCGACCCGGCAACAGTCAAAACCCTGACTGGCGTGCCCGTTTACGCGGCGGATACCGTGGAGCAATATAAGGACGCGATCGACGTGCTGATCATCTGCGGCGGCAGTGCCACCGATCTGCCGAAGATGACGCCGATGCTCGCGAAGGACTTCAACGTGATCGACTCGTTCGACACCCACGCGAATATCTCGGCCCATTTTGCCGCGGTTGACGCGGCGGCGGGGGAGAGCGGCCATATCGCGCTGAT
>CAMZEG010000105.1 GCA_947305635.1 uncultured Clostridia bacterium | reverse complement strand
GGCGATGCTCCTCGTTGACGACGTGGACGACCGCGACCGGCTGTGCGCGGCGTTTCGCGCGGTCGCCGACGAACTGCCCGCGCCGAAGCCGAAGAAAGTGAAGTGAGAAAAAATGCCGCTGGTGATTCATCTGTCTGTTGCGGCGCTCTTTGTCGTCCTGGGCATTGTGTTTCTGCGTGGCAAGGGCGCAAATCTGATCTCCGGCTACAACACCGCGTTGGCAGAGGAGAAAATGAAAACGGACGAAAAGAAGCTGTGCCGCTTTATGGCCAAGCTGATGTTCGCGCTCGCCGCGTGCTGGCTGGTCGCGGCGTCCAGTGAGGTGTTCCACACGAAAGCCCTGCTTTGGGCGGGTATCGTGCTGTTCCTTGTTGTGATTGTCGCCGGACTCATCTACGCGAACACGGGACACCGGTTTGAAAAAGAGCTGTAAGAAATACACGGAGAATGAAAATGACGATACTTCCTTATGCGGAACGCTATCGGGACGATATGATCTTCATGGTGTTACAGGCAAAGGACGCGCTCGGCAGAGTGCCGCGCCTGAATGAAGATCTGCTCGACGTGAAAGCGAATTATATGAACGCGGGCGATATGTTCTGGCTTGCGATTGATGAAACCGACCGCGTGGTCGGCTGTGTCGGATACAGTTCCATTCCTGATACAACGGAAGCATGGCTGCACCGCCTGTATGTGAAGTGCGACAGAAAACGGCAGGGAGTCGGAACTGCGCTGTTGGAAACAGCGGAAGCATTTATGAAGCAGAAAGGCAAAACCGCCGTTCGGGTGCATCTCGGTTTGCCGAAGGAACAGTGGTTTGAATCTTATGCGTTTTATCCCAAACACGGATATGCGGAGTATCAACCGAGTTATATGAAAAAGGAATTGAACTGAGTTATGATCGAACGACGCAAAACAAAACAAGTCAAAGTCGGCAATCTCGTCATCGGCTCCGATGCGCCCGTCACGGTGCAGTCGATGCTGAACGTCGAGGCGCACGATATCGCCGGCAACGTCGCGCAGGCGAAAGCGCTCGAAGCGGCGGGCTGTCAGCTGATCCGCGCCGCGGTGCCCGATCTTGCCGCCGTACCCACGATTGCCGCGCTGAAAGAAGCGCTGACCGTGCCGGTCGTCGCGGACATTCATTTTGATTACAGAATCGCCCTCGCCTGCGTCGACGCAGGCGTCGACAAGGTGCGCATCAACCCGGGCAATATCGGCAAGGACGAAAACGTCAAAGCTGTCGCCGACAAGTGCCGTCTCAAGGGCGTGCCGATCCGCATCGGGGTCAACTCCGGCTCCGTCGAAAAAGAAATTTTGGCGAAATACGGCGCGCCGACGCCGATGGCCATGGCGGAAAGCGCGATGTACCACGTCCGGCTTTTGGAAAAGTACGACTTCAACGATATCGTGATCTCGATCAAATCGTCGAACGTCAGTAACATGATCGAAGCCTACAAACTTGTCGCCGAACGGTGCGGCTACCCGCTGCACCTCGGCGTCACGGAGTCCGGCACCCAGCGGATGGGCCTTGTGAAATCCGCCGTCGGAATCGGCGCTCTGCTCACGCAGGGGATCGGCGACACGATCCGCGTGTCTCTGACCGCCGACCCGGTGAAAGAGGTCGAAGCGGGCTATGACATTCTTGCCGCCGTCGGGCTTTTGCCCGACCGGCCGACGCTCGTCTCCTGCCCGACCTGCGGGCGCACGAAGATCGATCTGATCGCGCTCGCGAACGAGGTGGAGCAGCGGCTGCGGACGGTCCGCAAGCCGATCACCGTGGCCGTCATGGGCTGCGTGGTCAACGGTCCCGGCGAAGCGAAGGAAGCGGATATCGGAATCGCGGGCGGCGACGGCTGCGGCCTGCTGTTCAAAAAGGGCGAAATTCTCCGCAAGGTGGAGGAAGCGCAGCTTTTGGACGCGCTGATGAAAGAGATCGAACAATTGTGAAACAAACGAAAAGGATATACATAGCATGAGTTGTGACTTTTTATCGCTGTTCGGGCAGATCCCGGACGAAGCCATCACACGCCTGCCGGCCGGCACGCTGGTCGAGCAGGTGCAGATCGAGCAGGAGAGCCGGACAATGCGGCTCTTGTTGTCGTTCCCGCATCTCGTCCGCGGCGCGGACGTGGAGGCGGTCGCGGCGGCGCTGCGCGAGGCGCTGAACCTTGCGGCGGTCGAAACCGAAGTGAAAATGCCGCCGGAAAGCTTCAGCGAAGCCTATTTCGGCACGCTTGTCGCCGAAGTCAACCGCAAGATCGCCGCGACCAACGGCTTTTTCAAGGACGCGACCTGCACCCTGCACGGCAACGATCTGATCATCGTTTTGCAGCACGGCGGCGCCGAGGTGCTCAAAAGCTGCGAATGCGACCGCGAGATCGAGCGGCTCGTGATGCGCCGCTTCTCCCGCCCGGTGACGGTGTATTTTGAGGGCCGCGACCCGGAGGTGACGGACGACGCCGTCGTCTCGATGATCCGCACCGCGGAGGACGACAACTTCCGCGCCAAGGGACTGGACCCGCGCGAGGTGCGCCAGACGGCCCCGAAGGAAAAGACCCACCGGATCGTCGAGGGCATCCCGCTGTATCTCGACACGGCAAAGCCGATCTACGGCAACCGGATTTCAAAAGACCCGAAGCCGCTTGACACCGTGACGCCCGAGGACGGCTCCTGCGTCGTCTGGGGCACGATCTTCGGCTTCGATTCGCGCGAGACGCGCGACAAGCGCTCCGTTATCATCACGTTCAACATCTCCGACAACACCTACGCCTATTCCTGCAAGATCTTTGAGCGCAAGGAAAACTGCGACCAGTTGCTTTCCAAGCTGAAGAACGGCGTGACGGTGCTGCTGCGCGGCGACCTCACCTTCGATAAATTCTCCGGCGAAAACGTAATCGCCCCGCGGGCGATTTCGCTTGTGGAAAAGATTCCGCCGGTCGACGACGCCGAAGAAAAGCGCGTCGAGCTGCACCTGCATACCAAGATGTCCATGATGGACGGCATGACCGACCCCGCCGTGCTGGTCAAACGCGCCATCGCGTGGGGCCATAAGGCGATCGCGATCACGGATCACGGCGTGGTGCAGGCCTATCCCGAAGCCGTCGGCGCCGCGGGCGGCAAGATCAAGGTCATCCTCGGCGTGGAGAACTACTATATCGACGACACCGAACTCTCGTTTGACGATTGGAAAAAGGACAAGAAGGCGCGCTATTACCATATGATCATCCTTGCGCGCAACAACACCGGCCTGAAAAATCTCTATCAGCTCATTTCCGCGTCGAACCTCAAATACTTCCACCGCCGTCCGATCATCCCGAAGAGCGAACTGGTCAAGCACCGCGAGGGTCTGATCATTGGCTCGGCGTGCGAAGCGGGCGAAGTCTACCGCGCGATCGCGACGGGCAAGAGCGACGAAGAGCTGATGCGGATCGCGTCGTTCTACGACTACCTCGAGATCCAGCCCTGCGGCAACAACGCCTATATGATCCGCTCGGAGCTTTTCCCCGACGTCAACAGCGTGGAGGATATCCAGCGGATGAACAAAAAGGTCGTCCATCTCGCGGACGCCCTCGGCAAAAAGACCGTCGCCACCTGCGACGTCCACTTTATCGACCCTGAAGACGCGATCTACCGCGCGATCCTGATGGCGGGGCAGGGCTATCCCGACGCCGACCAGCAGGCGCCGCTGTTCTTCCGCAACACGAAGGACATGCTTGCGGAGTTCGCCTATCTCGGCGAAGAGACGGCGAAAGAGGTCGTCGTCACGAACCCGAACCTGATCGCGGACATGATCGAGGATATCCGCCCGATTCCGAGCGGCAACTTCCCGCCGAGCCTGGACGGCGCGGACGACGAACTGAAACGCATCTGCTGGGACCGTACGAAGGAACTGTACGGCGACCCGGTGCCGGACTATGTGGCGCAGCGCCTGACACGGGAGCTGGATTCCATCATCCGCCACGGCTTCGGCGTGCTTTACATGATCGCGCAAAAGCTGGTCAAAAACTCCGTCGATCACGGCTATCTCGTCGGCTCGCGTGGCTCTGTCGGCTCGTCCTATGTCGCGAACGCCGCCGGTATCTCGGAGGTCAACCCGCTCGCGCCCCACTACCGCTGTCCAAAGTGCCGCCACACGGAATTCTTCCTCAACGGCGAAGTCGGCTCCGGTTACGACCTGCCGCCGAAGGACTGCCCGGTCTGCGGCGCGAAGCTGGAACGCGACGGCCACGATATTCCGTTCGAAACCTTCCTCGGCTTCAAGGGCGACAAGAGCCCCGATATCGACCTCAACTTCTCCGGCGAATACCAGTTCTTCGCCCACCGTTATACCGAAGAGCTGTTCGGCATCGAGCATGTGTTCAAGGCGGGCACGATCGCGACCGTCGCCGACAAGACCGCCTACGGCTTCGTGAAAAAGTACCTCGAAGAGCGCGGCAGAACCGTCTCCCGCGCCGAAGAGGACCGGCTGACGCTCGGCTGTACCGGGATCAAGCGTACGACCGGCCAGCACCCGGGCGGCATGGTCGTTGTCCCGAACAAGTTCGACGCGGAGGACTTCACCCCCGTCCAGCATCCGGCGGACGACGCGAACAAGGGCATGATCACGACCCACTTCGACTTCCACGCGCTGCACGACACGATCCTCAAGCTCGACAACCTCGGCCACGATGTGCCGACGCTGTATAAGCATCTCGAGGATCTGACGGGCATCCCCGCGATGGATACCGATATCTGCGACCCGAAGATCTACGAGTTGATGGAATCGCCCGCGCCGCTCGGCGTGACGGCGGAGGACATCGACTGCCCGACGGGCACGCTGTCGATCCCCGAAATGGGCACGCCGTTCGTGATCCAGATGCTGCTCGACGCGAAGCCGAAGAACTTCTCCGATTTGCTGCAGGTCTCCGGCCTTTCCCACGGCACCGGCGTGTGGCTCGACAACGCGCAGGAGCTGATCCGCAGGGGCGTGTGCGATATTTCCAACGTCATCGGTACCCGCGACAGCATCATGGTCTATCTGATGCACAAGGGCGTGGAGCCGAGCATGGCGTTCAAGATCATGGAGATCGTCCGCAAGGGCAAGGCGACAAAGCTGCTCACGGAGGAACACAAGCAGGCGATGAAGGAGCACGGCGTCGAACAGTGGTACATCGATTCGTGCATGAAGATCCAGTACATGTTCCCGAAAGCGCACGCGGCCGCCTATGTCAGCGCGGCGCTGCGGCTCGGCTGGTATAAAATCTATAAGCCGCTGGAATACTACGCCGCCTACATGACTGTCCGCGGCGACGATATCGACGCGGCCGCCGTTCTGGAAGGACGCGGGGCCGTCAAACGGCTGATGCAGGAGATCAAGGCGAAGGGCAAGGAAGCCCCGCCGAAGGAGCAGAACATGTATCCCGGTCTGCAGGTCGTCAACGAAATGATGGCCCGCGGCATCGAATTCCTGCCCGTGGATATCTATAAGTCCGAAGCGACGACCTATCAGATCGAGGACGGCAAGATCCGTATGCCGTTTTCAGCGCTGTCCGGCGTCGGCGGAAACGCGGCGATCGCCCTTGCCGACGCGCGAAAGAGCGGCGAGACCTTTGTTTCCGTCGACGATTACGCGGCAAAGAGCGGCGCTTCCTCTGCCGTGATCGACGCGCTGCGGCTCGTCGGCGCGTTCAAGGGCATGCCCGAAACCAGACAGATCAGCCTGTTCGATTTCTGATGCGGGAGGTTCCTATGGAAGATCTGATACTTCGTTGGGCGACAGAGCTGCAAAGTCTTGCGCAGGCGGGACTGTACTACGGGAAAGACGTTTTTGACCGGGAGCGCTATCAGCAGATTCGAACGATTGCCGCCGAGATGCTCGCTGAACGCATCGATTTGCCACAGAAGAAAATTACGGAACTGTTTTGCAGTGATACGGGTTATCAGACACCGAAGGTTGACACCCGAGCTGCCATTTTCAACGACGGCAAAATCCTGCTTGTTCAGGAAAAAGACGGCCTTTGGTCGTTGCCAGGAGGTTGGTGTGAATTCAATCTTTCGCCAGTGGAAAATGTTGTGAAGGAAGCGAAAGAAGAAGCCGGAGTCGATGTGATACCGATTCGCCTGATTGCCGCACAGGATAGGAATAAACATAATAAGCCGCCCTACCCTTATGGCGTGGTGAAGCTGTTTTATCTTTGCGAAGCTGTTGGCGGTCAGTTTACTGAGAACATTGAAACAACGGCGAGCGCTTTCTTTTCGCGCGATGCGCTGCCGCCTTTGAGCGAAGCAAAATGCAATGAAGCACAGATTGCGCTGTGCTTTGCCGCTCTGGACGATCCGTTGCGCCCGACGCAGTTTGATTGAGGTGAGGGTATGATTACGCTTTTGCCGGATGAACATCTCGAACAGCTTGACGAAACCCTGCAGCTGATCGTCTCGCCGGCGTATACGTTTACGACCGATTCACTGCTGCTCGCGGCGTTTTCCGCCCCGAAACAGCACGAGACCGCCTGCGACCTCGGCACGGGCTGCGGCATTCTGCCGCTGCTGTGGTGCCGGAAGGAGTGCGGCCCGATTACCGCCGTCGACCTGCAGGATGCCGCCTGCGATCAGCTGCTGCGGACCCTCGCGCTCAACGGTCTCGAAGACCGCGTGACGGTCGTCCATGCCGATCTGCGCGAAAAGCACCAGTTGCTGCCGGCAGGGTCGTTTGACCTTATCGCGATGAACCCGCCGTATTACGCCGCGGGGACGGGCAAGCAGAGCCAAGCCGACAGTGACAGGCAGGCAAAGCACGAAACGACCTGCACGCTGCAGGACGCCGTCGCAGCGGCGGCGTGGCTTTTGAAAAACGGCGGGCGGTTCTGCCTTTGCCAAAAGCCGGAGCGGCTGACCGACGTGCTGTGCGCCTTACGCGCACACCGGCTGGAACCGAAGCGGCTGCAATTCGCCGCGCAGAACGCGCAAGCGGCGCCGTTCCTTGTGCTGGTCGAAGCAAAACGCGGCGGCAACCCCGGCCTCAAGGTCGAAGCCCCGCTCCTATTGCAATAATATCACATTCCAAATGACGGGAGAGATTGCCTATGCCCGGAACACTCTATATTGTCGGCACGCCGATCGGCAACCTCGGCGACCTGTCGCCCCGCGCAATTGAAACCCTCGCGTCGGTCGATTTTATCGCCGCCGAGGACACGCGCGTGACGCTGAAGCTGCTCAATCATTTCGAGATCAAAAAGCCCATGACGAGCTATTTTGAACATAACCGCCGCGAAAAGGGCGAAC
>CAMZEG010000104.1 GCA_947305635.1 uncultured Clostridia bacterium | reverse complement strand
GTCGACGTCATCACGGGTATCATCAAGGCGAACATTCCCTCGCGTCTGTCGCTTTCGGTGTCGAGCCAGGTCGACTCGCGTACGATCCTTGACGCGGTCGGCGCGGAAAAGCTGCTCGGCAACGGCGACATGCTCTTCAGCCCCATCGGCAACAACAAGCCCGTCCGTATCCAGGGCGCCTATGTGTCGGAAGAGGAAATTGAAAGCATCGTCGACTTCATCAAGGCGCAGGCCGAGGTGGAATACGACGACGAAATCAGCGAAGCGATCAATCAGCTCGCAACCGCCGAAAAGAAGAAGAACGCGCTTGCTTCCGCCGGGGAAGACGCTTCCGACGGCGGCGACGTGATGATCGACGCGGCGATCGAGGTCGTTGTGGAAACGCAGCAGGCGTCTACGACGCTGCTGCAGCGCAAGCTGCGTCTCGGCTACGCCCGCGCGGCGCGGATCATGGACGAACTCGAACAGCGCGGCGTCGTCGGCCCCAGTGAGGGCAGCAAGCCCCGCAAGGTGCTGATGACCAAGTCGCAGCTTGCCGAAAAGATGGCGAGCAAGGATTACGCCGAACCCGACGATCCGTCCTCGTTCGATATTCTCTCGGATTAAACAAAACTACCGCCGGAGAGGGGAGAACTCTCCGGCGGCTTTTTTCAGTTTACAAGCAGTTTATATACGAGATCCACGGCTTTATCCGGCAAAAGCTCCAGCGTCATCAGCAGCTTTCCGGTGCACACCTTATACTTCGTCAGCGGCGTTTTGGCCGTGAGCGCCCGGATCAGCTTCTTTGCCAGCTTGTTCGGGTCGTGGTCCAGCCCCAGCTCCATCGTCATCATGGGGCGCATGGTGGTCAGCACTTTTTTGAAATAGTTTGTGGTCTGAATGACATGATCGAAATCACGGAAGATCTTTTCGGTCAGCTGCGTTTTGAACGAACCGGGCTGCAGCTTGACCACCGGAATGTCCAGATACATCAGCTCGCGCCGCAGCGAATCGTTATAGGCTTCCACAGCATACTTCGTCATGGTATAGGGACCGTTGAACGGCTGCGGCGTCATCCAGCCGCTTTCCGACGAACAGTTGATGATCCGGCCGCGCCCGATGCGCACCATTTCAAAAAACTGTTTGTTGACCCGGACCATGCCCAAAACGTTGACGTTCAGCATTTTTTTGATCTCTTCCACGCAGCTGCCTTCCACCATGGAGGTGAAGGTGTGGATGCCGGCAAAATTGACGATCGCCTGCAGCCGGAAGGTTGTGCGGCGGACCGCATCATAGGCAGCGCGGATGCTTTCTTCGCTTGTGACATCCAGCTTCAGCGGGATCACGCGCTCGATCTTGCCCAGTTCTTCCAGCTTTGCTTCGTTGGTGCCGCCGGCAAAAACCGTCCAGTCGCCCAGATTTGCAATTGCTTCCACACAGCAGCGGCCCAGGTCGCCGGTTGCGCCTGTGAACAATACGTATTTCATGTCACACTTCTCCTCTCAGCTTTTTCCGGTGCCAAAGCACGGTGTCGCGAATGGTTTCTGCGGCGGGACGCGGCGAAAAGCCCAGTTCGCGTTTTGCCTTTTCGTTTGAAAAGTTGCAGTTTTCTTCCAGCTTGCTCA
Source organism: uncultured Clostridia bacterium (assembly GCA_947305635.1). Taxonomy (GTDB): domain Bacteria; phylum Bacillota; class Clostridia; order Oscillospirales; family Acutalibacteraceae; genus UBA6857. Next base: position 5,745 of record CAMZEG010000104.1, on the reverse strand, counting down.
GCGAAAAGCTGTTGAGCATCGGCGGCAGCTTTGCAAGATTCATGATGCCGGAGATCAGCGGCACAAAGGGAACGATCATCTTTTTGGAAACTTTGATCTTCGGCTTCTTTTTGCCGAGCGCCTGCGCCATATACCCCATCAGCTCATCCACCGTGACGATTTCGCCGCCCAGGATATAGCATTCGCCGCTGCGGCCCTGCTTTGCGGCCTGATACATGGCGTGTGCCATGTCTCGGTTGTCCACAAAATTATAGCGCCCGAAATTCATGGAGACCGGGAACAGTCCCTTGATGAACAGATCCATCATGGCGCCGATGCTCGAACCCATGTAATCGTCAGGGCCGAGCACGCCCGTTGGCTGCACGCAGCAAACCTTCAGCTCGTCTTTGGCGTCCAAAACGATCTGCGTTGCCAGCGCTTTTGTAATAGCATAGCCGCTTGTCAGACCCACTTCACTGTAAGAAGACAGCTCGGTTTTCATTTCGTCCGAAAACTTGTCGGGGTAAGTGTCGATGGAAGAAACATAGATCAGGTTTTCAACGCCGCAGCGCTTGCAGCTTTCCACCACGTTTTTGGTGCCCTCCACGTTGACCTTCCACATCAGCTCTTCTTTCCTGCCGGAAATATCCACAACGCCGGCAATGTGATAAACCGTTTTTGCGCCGCGGAAACAAGCGTCAAGATCCACCGGGTTGCAGATGTTGCCCACATGCTTTTCACAGTCGATCCCTTCCAGACAAGGGTGATCCTCCAGCAAAAGGAGCTTCACTTTTTCGCCCTGCGCAATCAGATATTTCACAAGCTGCAGCCCGACATAGCCGGTGCCGCCGGTTACCACACTGAAGTCTTTTTTCATCACTCGACCTCCTGCTTGACTTTTTCTATGTCTTGTATTATACTTTAATGCATGATAAATAATCAACAGTCAGCTTATTATATTTCCGAGTGTTATTTAACATCTATGCTGCATAATTGCAATTAAAACGACGGTTCATTCATGAATTGTTCTTTTAAATAACAATTCCGGAACAAAGAGTTCGATAGTTACAGGGGGTTCAAAAATGGTTCAAAAACCCGAAACAAAGGTGGACCGGCGCGTGCTGTATACCAAGATGTTCCTCAAGGAAAGCCTCTTGGATCTGATGAAGGAAAAGCCGATCGACAAGATCACCCCGACCGAGCTTTGCCGCCGCGCAGAGATCAACCGCAACACCTTCTATAAGCATTATTACACAACGCGCGATCTGCTGCAGGAGATCGAAGATGAGTTTTCGGCGCAGATCGTGGAATCGCTCGGCGCAAAGCTGCATCAGAACGATACGCTGCAGCTGCTGCAGCAGATCTGCCAGATCGTGCTGGACAAAAAAGAGTTTTGCAAAATCTTGCTTTCCGCCAACGGCGACCCCGCGTTTATGCAGGACGTCATCATGCTCGGCAAAGGGTTCATTCTGCAAAGCTGGGAAGAGATGGGCGTGCTGCTGAGCGAAGAAAAAATGGAGATCGCCTTTGCGTTCATCATCAGCGGCAGCGTGGCCATCATGCGGACGTGGGCGGCGGGCGACATGTCGATTCCGCCGCAGGAGATCGCCGAGCTGATCAACCGGCTGACGCTCAGCGGCATTTCCGGCGTTTGCGACTGAAGCGAAAGGAAAAGGACGGGAAGGGTTGTTCATGGCACAGTTTTTGCCGATCACAAAACAGGAGATGCGGCAACGCGGCTGGGACGCGCCGGACTTCGTATACGTCAACGGCGACGCCTACGTGGACCATCCGTCCTTCGGCGCCGCCATTATCACGCGGGTACTCGAGCATGCCGGGTACCGCGTGGCTTTTTTGGCGCAGCCCGATTGGCGATCCACTGCGGATTTCATGCGGTTCGGCCGCCCGAAATACGGTTTCTTCGTCTCGTCCGGCAATATCGATTCGATGGTGGCGCACTACACCGCCGCCAAAAAACGCCGCCACGACGACGCCTACACGCCCGGCGGCAAAACCGGCGCGCGTCCCGACCGCGCCGTGATTGTTTACTGCAACCGCATCCGCGAAGCCTACGGCGACATCCCGATCATCATCGGCGGGCTGGAAGCCTCGCTGCGGCGCTTTGCCCATTACGATTACTGGGACGACAAGATCCGCCGCTCGATCCTCTTCGACGCGCAGGCGGATCTGATCTCCTACGGCATGGGCGAAAAGCAGACCGTCGAGATCGCGAACCGTCTTGCGGCGGGGGAGCCGGTCTCGTCTCTGCGCGATATCCGCGGGACCTGCTATGCCTGCGACGTCCGCGAAACGCCGCTTACCGGCGCGGAGTGCCCGTCGTTTGAGCAGGTCTGTGAAAGCAAGGAAAAATACGCGCTGTCCTGCCGGATCGAGCAGGACGAACAGGACCACATCCGCGGCCGCCTGATCAAACAGCGCCACGGCAATCGGATGCTGGTGCAGAATCCGCCAATGCCGCCGCTGACCACCGGGGAGCTCGACGCGGTCTATGCGCTGCCCTATATGCGCACCTACCATCCCTCCTACGACAAAATCGGTAAGGTGCCTGGCATCGAAGAGGTCCGCTTTTCAATTACGCATAACCGCGGCTGCTTCGGCGCGTGCAACTTCTGCTCGATCGCGTTCCATCAGGGACGGTTCATCTCGACCCGCAGCAAGGAATCGATTCTGAAAGAAGCGAAGCTGCTGACGACGCTGCCCGATTTCAAGGGTTACATCAACGATATCGGCGGCCCGACGGCGAACTTCCGCCGCACGTCCTGCGACAAGCAGCTGGCCGCCGGGCTTTGCAAGGGCAAGAAGTGCCTCGCTCCGAAGGTGTGTCCCGCCCTCGTCGCGGACCACAGCGACTACGTCGATCTGCTGCGGGCGGTGCGCAGTCTGCCGAAGGTGAAGAAGGTCTTTATCCGCTCCGGCATCCGCTACGACTATATGCTCAAGGACAAGGACGACACCTTCTTCCGCGAACTGGTCAAGTACCATGTCAGCGGGCAGCTCAAGGTCGCCCCGGAGCACTGCTCCGCCTTGGTGCTCGATAAAATGGGCAAGCCGCATATCGACGCGTATATCGCGTTTTCCAAAAAGTATTTTGAGCTTTCCGGTCAGGCGAACAAGGAGCAGTACCTTGTGCCGTATCTGATGTCGTCCCACCCGGGCAGCACGCTCAAGGAAGCGATCGAACTGGCGCTGTTTCTCAAAAAGCGTCATATCCGCCCCGAGCAGGTGCAGGACTTCTATCCGACGCCCGGTACGATCTCGACCTGCATGTTCTATACCGGACTGGACCCCTACACGATGGAGCCGGTCTATGTGGCAAAATCGCCGCAGGAAAAGGCGATGCAGCGCGCGCTGCTGCAGTACTATCTGCCGCAGAACCGCGACCTCGTGGAGCAGGCGCTGCGCCGCGCCGGCCGCTACGATCTGATCGGGACGGGGCCGCAGTGCCTGGTCCGCCCGTCGCAGACCGGCAGCCGTCCGACTTCGAAGAAAGGCGGTGCGCGCGATGCGAACAAAAAGCAAAAGCCGAAAAAACGCTGAGTGGACGATCCTCATCGTCGTCGTTTTCGCGGCGGTTGTGCTACTTGTCGCCTACGGGGACCGTCTGCCGGAGCTGCTGCATCCGACGAAGCCGGAGGGCGACTGCGTCTCGGTGCATTTTCTCGACGTCGGGCAGGGCTCGTCCGTCCTGATCCGGAGCGGAAAAACAGGTATTCTGATCGACGCGGGTGAAGCGGACTGTGCCGACCGCGTGATCGGCTATATCCGCCGCAGCGGCGTGAAGACCCTTTCTCTGGTTGTGGCGAGCCATCCGCACAGCGACCATATCGGCGCGCTGGCCGACGTGCTGCGCGCAATCCCGGTCGAAAAGGTCGTGATGCCGCGGCTGACGCAGGAAAACGTGCCCGCATCAACAAGCTATGAGCGGCTGCTGAAAACGATTCGCGACAGGGAGATTCCCCTTGCCGCCGCAAAGCCCGGCAAGACCTATGAACTCGAACACGCCGTTTTGACGGTTCTCGGCCCGCTGGAGCAGTCTGCGGAACTCAACAACATGTCGGTCGTCTGCCGCCTGGAAGCGTTCTCGACCGTGTTCCTGCTGCCTGCCGACGCGGAAAAGGCGGCACAGGAAGCCCTGCTTTCTTCCGGCGCAAATCTGCGCTGCGACGTACTGCAGACGCCGCACCACGGCTCTGGCGACGCGCTGGACGAAGCCTTCTTTGCTGCTGCGCACCCGCAGATGGCGGTGATCTCCTGCGGCGTCAACAACGACTACGGGCACCCGCACGACGACGTCCTGCGGTATTACAAAACGAATCAGATCGAGGTCTACCGCACCGACGAAGACGGCAACATTATTGTCAGCTGCTACGCGGACGGATACCGGGTCGACACGAAGCTTTGAAAGGAGCGCCGATGGAATACTACGTTGATCGCATCGAAGCGGACAAAGCAGTCTGTGAAACACCGGACGGGGAGAATGTAAGCTTTCCGCTGAACGTCCTGCCGCCGGAGACGCGGGAGGGGAGCGTCCTGCGTGAAGAGGCGGGCGTTTTCTCGCTTGACGACGACGCGGCTGAAGCGCGCCGTTGCGCACTGCTATCACTGCAGGAAGCACTGTTCGAAGCGGAAGACGACGCTTGACAGACGTTGCCCTTTACGGTATAATAGCAAAGCCATGCGGGTATGGTGGAATTGGCAGACACGCTGGATTTAGGATCCAGTGGAGAGATCCATGCAGGTTCGAGCCCTGTTACCCGCACCATCCAAAAAGCCCCATGTTACGCGGCTTTTCCGCATACATAGGGCTCATTTTTTGCTCGTGGGCATTATTTTGGGCATTTTTGGGAATGCCCTCGTTTTTCAGCAGTTTTTCATACCCTTTTGCAGACGCGCAAAAGGTGGTAACTGACGCGCAAACTAAATTGACAAAACCGCCTTTTATGAGTACAAAAAGACATTGATTTTTAATCTGATTCCCCCAGGCACTGTCTTTTCCCTGAAGTTTCGTGGGGACCGGAAAAAGGAGAGGCCGAATAACAATTATGCCCGCAACTCGTTTTGAACGAGCTTTGCGGGCGGTTTTTCTGTTTATGGGATTGAAAAGAATAGGGAAGTCAGGTATAATAAAAATATCACTATCAGAGACAGGGAAGAGAAAACGTGAAACCCCGTCATGGCGACCGTGGGAGATAGAATCCGCGCGGCATATGATCTGCTCGGGGAACAGGGCGTGGAGTGCGTTCTTGTATGGAATGAGGGCAATCACTTCAGGAATGCAGATCTGAGAACGGCGAAAGCTGATACCGCTGTTTTGAAACGAAAGTGAGTAATGACAGATGATGAATGAAAAGAAAAAAACAATCCTCCTGCGCATCCTGATCGTCGTTGCTTTTCTGGCCGCCATTGGTGTATGCCTCTATTTGTATCTGCATTTCGGAAAGTCTGCGATCGAGCTGATCAAGGACACAGAGCGCTTCAGGGCGTGGATCGACGGATTCGGCGTCTGGGGCGTCATCATCTTTCTTGCGATCCGCATCGTGCAGACAATATTCAAATTCATCCCGACGGAGCCGATAGAGATTGCTGCCGGTTTGGTATGGGGCTGGTTCGGCGGCTTGATGCTGTGCTTGCTGGGGAATATGATCGGGTCGGTCATCATCCTGTTCGTGACACGGCGGATCGGCACGCGCATTTTGCGGCTTTTCCGCCTGGAAAAAAAGATGCAGTCCATGCGATTCCTGCAGG
>CAMZEG010000103.1 GCA_947305635.1 uncultured Clostridia bacterium | reverse complement strand
TACTGCGGCAGCTGCGCCTTCACGGGGCGCGTGATATCGGCGAGGTACGCTTCGCTCGCGTCGTGCAAAAGACAGAGCTTTTGCACCCGAACGGAGCACCCGCGCGCCGCGGCCTCTTCGGCGCAGGCGACGGAGTGCTGACAGACGGAATAAAAGCGCGAAAAATGGCCGCCCGCGCGGCAGATCAGTGACAGCGCGTGGGCAATGTCCTCAATCGCGAGCGCGGCAGAATCGGGCGCGCAGGGGTCGATCGTTTTGCCGGAAAAGGTGTGGATGGCGCTCACGCGATCACCTCCCCGACAAGGTCGGCGTCGCAAACGCCGGTGATGGTCGCTCTCACGAACTGACCGGGGAAGAGCTCCTCCTCGGTGGAAAGGATCACCTGCGCGTCGATTTCGATGCAGTCCATGTAGGTGCGGCCGAGATAGAGGAGATTCTCTTCATCAAAGCCGTCGACGAGGACGTCGTAGGTCTTCCCGATATGCGCCTTCTGCCGCTCGCAGAAAATCTCGTACTGCGTCTGCGCGATCAGATCGGCGCGACGGCGTTTGGTCTCTTCGTCCAGCTGGCCGTCGAGCGACGCGGCGACGGTCCCCTCCTCCGCGGAATAGGCGAAGCAGCCGAGGCGGTCGAACCTTGCGGCCTTTACAAAGCGTTCCAGCGTTTCAAACTGCACTTCGGTCTCGCCCGGGAAACCAGCAATCAGCGTCGTGCGGATCACGACGCCGGGAATACGCTCCCGCAGCTTTTTCACCAGCGCGAGGAGACTTTCTTCGTCGCCGGCGCGGTGCATCCGCCGCAGCACAGTTTTGTCCGCGTGCTGCAGCGGCAGGTCGATATAGTTGCAGATCTTGTCTTCTGCGGCGATCGTGTCGATCAGCTCGTCCGTCAGACAGTCGGGGTAGCAGTACAAAAGCCGGATCCAGCGAAGGCCGTCAATTCTGCAAAGCGCCCGCAGCAGCCGCGGCAGCGCGAGTTCCTTATAGAGATCCAGCCCGTATTTCGTCACGTCCTGCGCGATCACGACCAGCTCTTTGACGCCGCCGGCGGCGAGCGACTGCGCTTCGGCAACGAGGTCTTCGACCGGGCGCGAGCGCATTTTCCCGCGGATCGACGGGATGGCGCAGTAGGTGCAGTTGTTGGAGCAGCCCTCCGCGATTTTGAGATAGGCGACGTGGCCCATCGTAGTCAGCACGCGGTCGCCACTCAGCGGCAGGGCATATTTATCGGGGAAGTCGCAGACGTTCGCGCCGGAAAGCAGGTCTTTGCAGACCGCGACGATGTCCCCGTTTTTGCCGAGGCCGATCACGCCGTCGACCTCCGGAATCTCTTCTTTGATCTGGTTCTGGTAGCGTTCCGCAAGGCAGCCCGAAACGAGGATTTTGCGGATCACGCCCTCTTTTTTCAGTTCGACGCACTGCAGAATCGCTTCGATCGCTTCCTTCTTCGCGTCGTCGATAAAGCCGCAGGTGTTCACGATCACGAGGTCGGCGTCTTCGATGTCTCCGACAATAGTGAAGTCCTGCGACAGTTTTGCGAGCATCAGCTCCGCGTCCACCTGATTCTTGGGGCAGCCGAGCGAGATCATCCCGATGCGTTGTTTCATGCTTCTTCCTTCTCTTCCTGCGCCAGTTTGTCCAGCGCGTCCCTGATTTCCCGCATCCCGTAGCCGCGCCGCTGCAGGGCCGCCACAGTCTGGGCGACGCCCTTTTCGGTGTCGAGCCGGCGGGCGTATTTCTGTTCGATCAGCGCGGCGAGATCCTCCGCTTCGAACGTCATGCTCTCCAGCGTTTCGGCAATCACGTCGCGCGAAACGCCCTTGCGGTATAGCTCCTGTTCGATCCGGCGTTTGCCGTAATGCTTGACGCGTTGCAGCTCGGCGGCGTACCTTGCAGCGAACCGCGCATCGTCGAGGTAGCCGTAATCTTTGAGCTTCGCGAGCGCCTCCTCGGCGCCCTCCGCGTAGCCCTTTTGCCGCAGCTTTTGCAGCAGCTCCTTTTCGCTGTGGTCGCGGATCGCGAGCAGGTCGCTCGCCTTGTTGAACGCACGGCGAGCGTTGACCGCCCCCTGCAGGGCAATCAACGCTTCGTCCGAAATTTCCATATTCTCATACAGTCCGCTGAACGCGACAAAGTCGCTGTCCACGGTCATGGCGTATGCCCCGTCCAGCAGCAGGTGCACCTTGTTTTCCCTGCCGGGGCGCAGGGTCAGTTTGCTCATTCGTCGTCGTCAACGGCGATATCGATCTTCGCGCGGGCGGAGCCGCCGCGGGACGGCGCAACGGGGATCTGCACCTGCAGCGGTTCGCGCGGCAGATCGGGCGTCTCGTCCTTGCCGTTTGCTTTCTTGACGGCGGCGACGATCTTCGCTTCGATCTCGTCGGCGAGTTCCTTTTCGCGCTCGAAATAGAGCTTGACGTTCTCTCTGCCCTGGCCGAGCCGCGTTTCGCCGTAGGAGAACCACGCGCCGCTCTTTTGCAGCACGCCGTATTCGACGCCGAGGTCGACCAGCTCGCCGACCTTGCTGATGCCGGTGCCGTACATGATATCGAACACCGCCTCCTTGAACGGCGGGGAGACCTTGTTTTTGACGACCTTCGCCCGCGTGCGCGAACCGATAAATTCGCCGCCGGGGCCTTTGATCGTTTCGATCCTGCGCACGTCGATGCGCACGGAGGAATAGAACTTCAGCGCGCGGCCGCCGGTGGTCACCTCGGGGTTGCCGTAGATCACGCCGACCTTTTCGCGCAGCTGGTTGATGAAGATCACGAGGGTGTTGGATTTCGCGACGACGGCGGTCAGCTTGCGCAGCGCCTGCGACATGAGCCGCGCGTGCAGACCCACATGGCTGTCGCCCATTTCGCCTTCGATTTCGGCGCGGGGCACGAGCGCCGCCACGGAGTCCACGACGATGATATCCAGCGCGCCGGAACGGGCCAGCGCCTCGGCGATCGAGAGCGCGTCTTCGCCGGTATCCGGCTGCGCGACCAGCAGGGAATCGATATCGACGCCCAGCGCCTTGGCGTAGACCGGGTCGAGCGCGTGCTCGGCGTCGATGAACGCGGCTTCACCGCCCGCCTTCTGCGCTTCGGCAATGCAATGCAGCGCGACGGTCGTTTTACCGGAGGATTCCGGGCCGTAGATCTCGACGATCCTGCCCTTCGGCAGACCGCCGACGCCCGTCGCGATATCGAGCGAGACCGAGCCGGTGTGGATTGCTTCCACGTTGAGCTCACTCGTCTGGCCCAGACGCATGACCGCGCCCTTGCCGTACTGCTTTTCGATCTGTGCCAATGCCGTTTCCAGCGCTGATTTTTTATCCGCCATGTCTCTTCCTCCGTGTTCGCACAAATGTTCGTTTGCTTCCGGTTTTATTATATACCAAGGAAATGGAAAAATCAAGTGTTTTTGAAAAATCGTTGGCCGTTTTTTCGCTAAGTCCGGTTTTTGGGCATAGCGCGTGCACAGTGCACAGTGCGCAGTGCACAGGGACGCGGGGAAAGATGACGCTAATGAAAAGGCAGTGTCCGCGCAGAACCCCCTCAGTCATTGCGCTTGGCGCAATGCCTGCTCCCCCAAAGGGGGCGCCTTCCTTGCTGTCCCCTCCGGGGAAGGTGGCACGCCCGCAGGGCGTGACGGAAGGGGTTGTCGCGTCAGTTCCGGCGGCCGCCGCAAGCGAAAGCAAACAACGTAAAAAGAGCGTGCACATCTCTCAGGTAAGGCCAACATCCTCGACCGCCTGCAAGAGACAAGCAAGCTCACGGAAAGCGGTTTCTCATAACCCCGCCGGAATATCAAGGATATTCCATACGAGGAAAAAACTTGATTCCTCCCCTGTTCATTTTTTCGCGCGGACGCGCACATAAAATATACTTTCATTCTATCATTCTTACATTCTTATTAAGTGTTCACCCGTGGTTCACTCGTGATTCACGCTCCTTGCGTTTTTCGCGCGCGGGCGCGCAAGATATTCTTCCATTCTTTCCTTCTTTCCTTCTTTCATTCTTTATATGTGTGCATCCGTTGTGCAGTTGTTGTGCATCTGTTGTGCATCTGTTGTGCATCCGTTGTGCATCTGTTGTGCATCTGTTGTGCACGGGGGTGGTGAAAAAGGGCGCTGCGCCCAGTGTTTCAGCGGTTTCCCGGTTGTGCAGGATTTGCGCGTTCCGGCGTCGGAAAAGAGAAAAAAGGCGCGCCGCCGCGAGGGGCGGATGCGCCTTTTGAAAGGAAGATATCGTTTCGCTTATTTGAGCCACTTGAACAGGCGCAGGAACCAGTTGATGATCCCGCGGACATAGCCGGTGATCTGTTGCCAGAAGCCGCCTTCGGTCTTGCCGTTCTCATCCGGCTCCGGACCGGTCCAGCTTGCGCTGTAGCGGATTGCTTCGCCGCAGACGGTACAGACGATTTCGACGATCCCCTCTTCTTCCTCGGTCGGCGGCTGAATGACCGTCTGTGTACCGAGGTGGTTATGGATGACGTCGCCGACGATCAGGGCCTCGCAGTCCGGGCAATACACACCCGCCGTGTGGCCGTGTTCGGTTTCGGTCGCTTCGGTCTCTTCGACCGCGTAGGCGTTGCGGTGGTTGATCGGGTCGATCGTCCCGCCGCCGGTGAGGTACACGCCGCAGTCTTCGCAGTACCAGCCCGCGGCAGTGCCCGACGCGGTGCAGGACGGCGCGGTCTCGGCCTTTTCGGTGACGCTGTGGGTGTAATCCGTCAGGCAGAGCGGGGCAAATCTCACGCCGCTTGTCGCCGCCGCGGTTTCGGCTGTGGAGCCGAGGTAGCCGTGGATGGTGAGCCAGGAAACCGGTGTCACGCCTTCCGCCGGTGCTTCGCCTAGAGAGATCCGTTCATAAGTGTATTCGTTTTGATAGGCAGCTTCAGACTGTGCGCTCAACGGTGCCAGAGCGGCTTCAAGCGCAGGAGATCTTTCGAGATCATTGCCGTTAGGACTTAAGACAAAGAGTTCTTCCGGCGTGGCGAAACTGGACCCGAGTTTTTCGTTTAATACGTCAAGCAGATAAGCGGAGATGTCCGCGATAGAGGAAAAGCTCCATCCAAAGCTCTCGTTTGTTCCGACAAGCAGGTCCGCAAGGGAAGCGGCGGAATAACCCGTTTCGACTTCGAGCTGCGCCAGAGCAGCTTCCTTTTCTTCTTCGGTAAGCCCAGGATCATTCTGAATCTGCGCGATCGCCGCTTCCATTTCCGCATATCGCGCGGCGTCATACACGCCGGAAGCAATATCTTTTGTGCCTCTGAGTATCGTGTCTGCCGAAGCCGCGGCAACAAAGCGGTCAAACGCGTCCTGCGGTGTTGCCGGCCCATTCTCCACTGCAAATCCATAGACCGTTACGGGGTTTGCGGCGAAATCATAATCCGGGTTGCAAAACGTCAGCGAGGTTGTGAGCACCGTTTCCAGCGCGTTGTCCTCCATCGTCTGCAGCGAAGCGGGAAGGACGATGCAGTCCGGCAACATATACCGAGAAGAAAACGCATTTCGGGAAATTCCCGTGATGCCTTCTTCAACGATAACCGTATCCGCCATGGTACGAAGATCTGAAAAATAGGAATCGAGGTCAATCAGCCCGAGCGCCGCTTTGAGCGGAAGATCGTCGGCATTGTTTTGGACTCCATACTTTTCAGCGATTGCATTCCGTATCGCATTGCCCCACGGGTAGTATTCGTCGCTTTCGTTGTGTGCATCCGGGGGAACGATCGGTTCCACCGTGCCCTCGCCGCTGATGGTCAGCGTGCCGTCGTCGTAGAGCACCCATTCGACGTTCGTGCCGTCACCTTCCGCGCCGCAGTAGCCGGAGGCAACAATGGCGGGGGCATCTTGCGACGGGTCTCCGCCCCAGCTGTAATCGGCGAGCGTTCTCGTTTCGATTTCGTCCAGTGCGGCGGTCAGCTCTTCTTCGCTCTGCGCCGTAAAGCTGTTTTCTTCGCCGGCGCCCGCGTCCTGAGACAGAAGCGCCATATCCGGCGCCGCATCGGAGATCGCGACGGTATAGAGGGTTTTCCCTTGGTCTACAAGACTGCTCGCTTCCGTCAGCGCAGCCTGATAGTTGCGGCCCATATCGTCTCTGGTTCCGTGACCGAACACACTGTAGAGGCGGTAGTAACCGTATTGATTTAAGGTATAGAGGTCATTGTCATTTCTCAGCTGGCTGTCAGACACATGAAAGCGCGTCATACGCAGGGTCGGATCACCGTCGGAGATCAGGATCACGACCGTGTCGCGGCCGGGATCGACCGACAGCCGGCCGGCAAGCTGCAGCGCCTCCTCCCAGTTGGTGCCGCCGTCCGCTTCGGCCGCATCCACCGCGGCGTTGAAGACGTCGGGGTCGCTCGTGAAGTCCTGCGCAAGTGCCGCGCGGGTGGAGAACGTGATCAGCGCCATGCGATTCAGCTTTTGTCCCTCGCGATTGACCATCTCCGGCGCGAGCAGGCTGTTCGCCAGACGCCGGATGGCACCTTTGCCGATCTCCAGGCGGCTTTGCGCGGCGTCTTCCGCCATGCCGCCGTCCATGGCTTTCCGCATGCTGCCGGAAACGTCATAGACGACAATCACGTCGGCCAGCGTTTTCACCTGACCGCCGGTTTCATATACTGTTGCCGTGCCGCCCGCGGGCGTCTCCGGTTTCGGGGTGTAGACAACGTAGACGTTTTCCCCGTCGTAAAGGCTCAAATAGTCGTTCGCGTTTACGGCGTCCTCGTTAAAGCAGCGACAATCGCCGTCCTTGAAGAGCAGGATCGGCTGCAGCCGCTTCTCCTGCTTTTTGGTGACACGAAGACAGGTATAGGCATAGTCATAGTCTTTGACGTCATAGATCAGAAAGTTCGGCGTATCGGCCGCCGCAATGGACGGCGTTCCGTTGGAGAACACGCTCTCGTCGAACACCGTGAACGTTCCGTCGTCCACATACCCGTAGTGGACGGTAATCCGGTTGTTCCCGCCGCCGGTCGCGGGCCAGGTCACAGCGTAGCTGGCCAGGCTGCCGGTTTCATCGGCAGCCGCTGCGGTCGAAGAGAATGCGAATGTGCCGCATACCAGCAGCAGGGATAAAAGAACAGACAGTGCTTTTTTCATGGGAACCATCCTTTCGTAAAACGATTTGGTTTCGCAGGAACAGTATAGCACAAAGGGATTCATTTGCAGTAAAAAAAGAGTGAAAAGCCGTTTTTCGGGTGTGAACCGCGTGTTTTCGCGGGGAATGTTCGATATTGGAATGATTTTGAGCTGTTAGCTGTTCGCGGTTAGAAGTTAGCGATCCACCTCACCCGGCATCGCGCCAAGGCGAGATGCCACCCGCCCCGCCGGCGGGGCGTGCAAGACTCAAGTTCGCGGTAAACCGCGATGTTGGGCTTTTGTCGAGTAGGGTTGCGGGGCGCCG
>CAMZEG010000102.1 GCA_947305635.1 uncultured Clostridia bacterium | reverse complement strand
ACTATTTCGACAAGAACAAGGGCAACATGGGCCAGAGCGGCTGCGTGTCGTTCCTCTTCACCCGCTACGGCGAAATCGTGATCGAGGCCGAGGACACGAACGAAGACAAACTGATGGAGGACGCGCTGGAAGCCGGCGCCGTCGATTTCATCAACGACGAGGACGTCTTCATTATCCGCACCGAACCGAACGATCTCGGCGCCGTCCGCGACGATCTGAGCGCGAAGGGCTACACCTTCGTTTCCGCCGAGGTGGAGTACGTCCCCTCGACGACCGTCAAGCTCACCGACGAGGAGGATCTCAAGATGATGGGCCGCCTGCTCGAGATGATGGAGGACAACGACGATGTCCAGGGCGTCTGGCACAACCTTGAGAACACCGACGACCTGCCGTAATATTGAGTGCACAGTGCACAGTGGACAGTGCACAGTTAAAGCCGCCCAAATATAATGCGCCGCAGGCGCCACAAAAACAAGGCTCCCCCTCTGGGGTTGCGGGTCGCCGGTGGCGACCTCTGCGCGCAGCGCAGAAGCAACGACCGAGCCGGCAGGCGAGAAAGCTGTCTTTGTGCACGGCACAAAGACTGAAAGGGTTGGGCGGCTTTTTAAATTCGGAATGCGGAATGCGGAATTACGCGGGGAGAAAAGCATTATCTCGCAGCAATCGCCCGCGTTTTATAAATGGCAATTTGTTCGGCTTTTATCGCGCAGGGGCAGCCCTACGTGGTCGCCCGCCGTTTGCCAACGGCCGCGGCAGCACGTTTGCCGCTGTGCCCTCCCCTGCCCGCGCCTCTGTGCACGGTGCACTGCGCACTGTGCACTGAAAAACGACATCCCCCGCCGAAGCGGGGGATGCGTTTTTTTATTTGCCCGGATTCAGCGGAAGGCAACGTAAAGATAGGTGCGGTTCGCTTCGTTGAGACTGCGGACGGCGCCGTCGTAGGGGATCGTCTCCGGTTGCGTCACCTGGAAACCCGCGCTCTGCAGCGTCACGGCGCTGTCGGAAACCCCGCTCGCCGCAACGGCGGCGCGGCACAGCAGCGTGTTGTGCACCGCGTCCAGCTCCGTAAACGCCGCGTTCTGCGGCGCAATCAGCACAAGCTGCGGTGCGAACGCGAGCGGCACCGTCACCGGGTTGTAGGCCCCGAGGCCGACATAGGTCCCGGCGACGAAGGGCTGGTTCAGCTTTTGCCGCTCGGCAACGTTCAGATGCAGCGACGCGTCCAGCACATGCGTTTTGCAAAAGAAGTCGGCGAACGGCAGAATCACGGACTCCGAGATCTGGAATGCCGGACACTGCTCAAAGCGGAAGAACATCGTGCACGGGACCTTGAGCGCCTTGAGATAATCGTCCAGCGCGGCCGTCCCGATCTCGTAGCCCTGCATGATGCCGGAATAGGTCTCGTTGACCTTCGAGAGCACCTCCTCCGCGTACGCGGCGATCTCGATCGCGTTTTCCCCCGGCGGGGCGTAGCAGTTCATCGAGATCTTCAGCTGCGTGAGCTGACAGGCGTTCTGCGTCGCGTCGTCAAGCAGCGAGACGTGATCCTGGCCGATCAGAAAAGCGAAGTAGATCTTCGTCAGCGGCTGGGGCACGGTCCGGTCGTCGAACGACAGAACCGCCTCCACGGTGTCGGTGTCCTCGAGCACGTCCTCGTTGATCAGAGTAACAATTTCACGGACCAGATTTGCCGTCGTCATGCGTAGACCCTCCAATCGTTGTTCTGGTGGACGATCGCCCAGTAATACAGCGGCGTATCGCCGAAAAAGACCTTTTCGCAATGGTCCACGCAGAAGGAGTCGCCGTCGAATTCCAGCCGCGTTCTCGTGCCGTCCACGGCGGGGATCGGAACCGAAACCGGACAGATCAGCACAAACTTGCGCAGCGTGTCGTAGCCGATCTCGGTCAGCGTCCCGCCCAGGTACATCTTGTTCTTATACCGCAGCGGCTGCAAAAACGCGCGAAACGGCGTGGTGCCGCTCTGGTCGACCAGCGTCATGGTGCGGCCGAACCGCTGAAAGAAAGGCAGGGTGATGTTTTTACTGTACCGCAACAAAGAACCCTCCGTCCTTGAGAATCGGCGCGGCCTGCGTCAGCGCCTCGTCGCGCAGCGCTTTTTCTGCGTTGAACTCCGCCTTGAGATCGCGCTGAATGGTGATGTCACCCGCGCGGTAGCTCGAAAAGCGCTCCCCGCTTTCAAGCATATCGAAAAACAGCCGGTAGCGTGCGAGGGCGGCGGCCGTCACCGCGATCCGCGGGTCGCTTTCGTCGACGCCGGCGCGCAGTTTTTCTTTCACTTCGCCGAGGGCGCGGACGGCGGCGCGCAGCAGCACGCCCTCGTCCGTTTCGTCAAACAGCCGGTTGTCGCGCAGAATCGCGAGCACCTGGGTCGCATCCATCGCCGTATCCTCAGATCGACAGCGCCTTGGACGCGCCGGTATAGATCTTCGCGAAGCCCGTAATGCTGGTCACGGCGGCGCGTTCGAGCTGACGGTCGATCAGCTTGTCGAACTCGGTGAGAATGCCGCCTGCCTGCACCTGCTCGAGTGCGCAGGTGTTGTCCAGACCAATCAGCTTGCCGCTTTCCACAGCGCCGCTCTTCATCAGCTGGGCGCCGAACGGAGTCACGAGGTTGCCCGAGGCGTGGAAGTTGAGTCCGGCGGTGCCGTCGCGCATTTCGGAAAGCTTGAGGATCTGCGCCATGGCGGTCGGCGACGCGATGATCGCGTTCATCGTGTAGGGGTCGAAGCTGTTCCAGAGATCGACGAGATCGGCGTAGGTCAGCGTGCCGCTCGACGCGGTGTTCGCCGTCGTGATCGCGTTGTCGTTGCCGGTGCCGTCGCCGTTCATCAGCACGTCCACGGCGTCCTGCAGCTGGCGTCTGGCGATATACGCGCCGATCTGACGCAGCGCGACCGTAAAGAGGTCCAGACGCTGGAAGCGGATCGCCTCATACGACGCGACGAGCATGCGGCCGCGCTTTTTGAGCGTGACAAGGTGCTCGGTCGTGGTGATGTTGGTGGTCGGGATCGTGTCGCCCTCGGCAATCACATGCGCCGGGTTCTCGTCCTCGTCGGACAATGTCGACGCGAGGGTGCGGTAGTCGAGCCCCTCAATGTCGGTCACGGTCGCGACAATGTTCGGCAGAAGGTTGTTTTCCTCCACGCCCGCCCAGACGGCGCGGCTGACGTATTCCGGGAACAGCGCCGCGGAATCGGACGTCTTGAAGAACTTTTCCACCATATCGCTGCCGCGGCCGCTGACCTTGATGTCGAAGCGCTTGAGCTGGCGCTGATAGGCGTCGAGGCCTTCGAGCGGCGTGCCGATATAGTTTTCGGACGGGTCGAGTTCCTCAAGCGCTCTGGTGAAGGATTTGCCGGTTGTGTAAAGACCTTTTTCAAGTCTGATCGTTTCAAATGCTGCCATTATCATACCTCCGTTAAATACAAAATGCGTGGTTGTCCGCCGCTGTCTTCGGTTCGGCCGCGCCGAGCTGCTGCCGTGTGGGAAGCAGGGCGCGCGTCTGCTTTTGCAGCGACTGCGAAAGCGTTTCGAGCGCGTGGATCGGCATCGCGCCGCAGCCCTGCAGGAACAGGGATTTGTCGACCTGCGGCAGGGCGATCAGCACGCTGCGGCCGATCTCGGAAAGCAGCGTTTCGCGGTACGCCTTCGCGTCCGCGCCCGCCTGCTCGAGCAAAGCGATGTCCGCCTGCAGCGCGGTCAGCTGCGCCTTTGTCAGCCGCAGTTCGCTTTTCGCGCTCTTTACGGTTTCCAGAATGGATTCTGTCATGGGTGCCTCCTTCTCAAATGCTTTGGTCACGCCGGCTTCGCGCTGCGCGGGCACGGCGACGAACGACCATTCGTAGGCGTCCGTCGCGTCCGACAGCACGTCGTGACAAAGCCGGCCGTTGTAGGTGCGGCCCTTGACGTGCTCGCACCCGGCGGTTCTGCGGTCCGCGCCGCAGACGGAGCAGCAAAGGCTGCCCATCGCGCAGCCGACGCTGACCTCCTTCTTGATCCCGCCTTCGATCTCCGCGATCAGCCCCTCGTTTTCCCTGGTGCGGACCATGTAGGCGCGCGCCTTCAGACAGGTGTACGCTTCGCCGCAGGACGTCGCGCGGGTCTTGTCGGTCTCCACCCAGCAGTGAAACAGCCGGGCGGACTGCTGCTCGCTTTTGCAGCTGTGGTCAAAAATCCCTGTTTTGCCAACAAACAGCGCGGCGAGTTCCCCGAGCGCTGCGGGCGTGAAGCGTTCAAAATCGCGGTCGATCTCGTTGTCGCACAGCGTCAGCGTAAAACGGTAGACGTCGTCTTCCGTCAGCGGCTTGCGCGTGTAGCGGTTGATCAGTTCGAGTTCCTGTTCGGTGTCAAATGTCATGTTGCGTCTCTCCGATCTCCATGCGTAGTTTTTCGCGCTGGGCATCCAGCAGCGCCGCCTGCGACAGCGCCGTGATATCCTGCAGCGTCAGCGGCTCCCAGTCGATCTCGACCGGGCAGTCGTACCCCTCGAAGCGCAAAAATGTATCGCAGATGCGCAGAACGACCGGCTCCAGCTCGCGCCGGTAGGCGTCGATCTCGCTGGTGAGGATGTCCGCCTGCTGGCTGCTCATGCGCTCGGTGGACGACCAGCTCAGACCGAGCAAAAACGGCGGGATGCCGAGCTTCGCGACGATCTGTTCCAGAAGCTGCCGCACCGGGATCTCGCTGGAAAGCATCCGGTTGTCGCTGCCGATGGCCTGCACCTGCACGTCGCCGACGGCGATAAAGTCGCGCACGGTCTTTTCGTCGCGCATCGCGCTGCTCCAGGCCTCGGCGATCTGCTGCGCGCGCTCGGCGGCGTAGGCTTTGTCGAGCGCGTCGTTCTGCGGCCGGTAGGTCACGGCGAAGCGCACGTTGCCCAGCCGCTCCCAGTTGACGCCGATCGTGTCAAAGATTGTCAGCAGAATGTTGCTGACGAACGGCAGACCCTGCAGCACCGAGGTGCCGTAGAGCGCGCCGGGCGCGGGGTCGTGGACGCTTTTGAGGATCAGCGACGGGTACTTCACCGGCACAAAGCGGCCGGTTTCGTTCTGCGCGCTGACGATGATATCGAGCGGCGTTTTGCCGAACGACAGCGCCACATGCCGCAGATCCGCGTTGTAAAGATCCGTCAGACGCCCGTCGGTCACCACCATTTCGCCCACCGCCGTCCCGTAGGTCAGCAGCTGTTCAAAGTAGGTCGACAAAAACGCGTCGATCCCGCAGCGCAGCGACCCGACCGGCACGGTTTTCAAGAACCGGCGCAGCGCCGTCTGCGCGCGTTCGTCGTTGCAGCGCGCTTCGAACGAGCCGAGCAGCCGCACGGTCTTCATGATCGCGGCGTCGATGATCGGCACCGTTTCGCGCAGCAGCCGGTACAGTCCGAGCGCCCCCGCGCGGGTCGGGGCCGCCGCGCGCAGCAGCGCGCTTTGCTGCAGACAGCCGGTCTGCGGCGCGGCAACGGCGTGGACCGCGGACGCGGGCGTCTCCTGTTTCCTGATTGCCAAACGATTGCTCCTTTCTGTGTGTACTAACTGTCCGTCCGCCCGACCGCAAACGCGACCGGAGCAGAAGCGTCCGGAGCGCAAAGGACGGTCGAAACAAAGTAGCGGATGTCGTCCATCGCGTGGTCGTTCGTTTTGACCACGCAGTCCCTTGTCTCATTTTCGTCCCAGCGGTACAGCGAAAACTCCCGCAGCGCCGCCTTGCAGTCGGGCGAGATGAACAGCTTTTGCTGCCGGAACGCCTCCTGCACACGGCGGATGCCGGGCAGAACTTCGTTCCTGGCGGGGAGGACGCGAAAGCGGCCGTGGCTGCGCAGACAGGCGAGAAACGACGCCGCGGACGGGTCGACCGTCACGCAGTCGATCCTGCGTTCGCCGACCAGCGCGCACAGATCGTCGTAGTATTCCTCGTCCGTTTTCTGGCGGCCTTCCGCCTTCGAATCATAGTAGACCTCTTTCACGCGGTACCACACGTCGCCGAACAGCCCCCACAGCCCCATCGACATCGGGTTGACCGTCCCGTAGTCGCACGACACGCACCAGCGCGACGCCTTTTCGGCAGGCGGCGTTTTGGTGTAGCGCCCGGCCGCCGCTTCGGGGTAGACCAGCCCTTCCGCCGCGACCCAGAGGCCGCGCACGAACCGGTCGTAGAACGCACCGCTGTACAGCGATTCGTAGCGGCGGATCACCCCCTCGCTCAGAGACGGGTTGTCGCGCATCAGGAAATGGAGATACAGGCAGTTCCTTTGCGCCGCCTTTTTGATCCACTCCTGATAGAACCAGTGCTGCGGGTGTTCGGGGTTGCAGTTGAACCAGAACTTCGCCCCATCCACGGAGCAGCGGGCAAGCGCCTGCTCGACAAACGAGCGCGGCATCAGCGCCGCCTCGTCGAACAGCACACCGCAAAGCGTCATCCCCTGGATCAAAGAAGCCGACGCTTCGTCCCGCCCGCCGAAGAGATAGAACACGTTCCGGCGGCCGGCGAAGGTGAGCGTGATCTTGTTCTGCGCCGTCTTTTCCTGCACACCGAAGCCGAGCGTACGCAAAAACGCGAGCAGCGACTCCACAATGTTGCGCCGCAGCGACGTGATCGTCTTCCCGCAAAGGGCGAACGTCCCGTCGTGGAACCGGAAGAACGCCCAAAGCACGAACGAGAGCGCCATGCAGGTCGTCTTGCCGCTTCTCACCGCGCCGTCGCAGATGATCGCGTCCTTGTCCGCGTGGGGTGATGACGGGTGCCACCAGGACAGCACCGCCGTCTGTTTCGGGGAAAACGACCGGAACGTGGGGGTCATTGCGTCTCCTCCCGCAGCGCGCTTGCGCCCTGCCCGATCGCCCGGAACAGTTCCTTCGCCATGTCGCTTTCCCGGCTCATCGTCAGCGCCTCGAGCTTTTCAAGCGCTTTCAGGCGGTCGAAAAACTTGATCTCCACGCCGTTCTTGCCGCACTTGATCTCCGAGACGGAAAAGAGGTCCATCTCCTCCAGATTGGTTCTTTCGCTCTCCGGGGAAAGCGCAAGCGCAACGGCGTCGCTGACACAGCCGAACGCCAGACGGGCATAGCCGGCGGCAATATCGTTTTGCGACTGCGCGGCCGCGCGGTCCTGTTCGGCGATCTGCGCGCGAATATCTGATCGGCGCAAGAGCCTTGCCGCGGTGCGCTGGGCAAAACGAAAGCCGCATTTTGCCGCCGCCTCCCGTCCGTTTCTCGTCTGCACAAAGTAGGTACAGAACAGCAGTTGCTTGGGTGAAAGTGATTGACTCAAAGAAATGCTCCTTTCGAAAAAGTGTGGTTCTGACCGATGTGACCGCGGGACGTCAGATTCCGATGAAGACGGCGTTTTCTTCGCCCGAAGGCTGTGCTCTTGCACGCCGAGGGCG
>CAMZEG010000101.1 GCA_947305635.1 uncultured Clostridia bacterium | reverse complement strand
CTGCAGCTGAAATTCGGCGTCTACAACGGCTTCGGCATCCACAAGGACACGCTGCAGGATCTGCTGCTGTTCTATTCGTCGAGCGAACAAAAGCCTGTCACGCTGAAGGAGTACGTCTCCCGGATGCGCGACGAGCAGAAGACGATCTACTACGCCTGCGGCGAAACGACCGACAAGATCGACATGCTGCCCCAGGCGGACAGCGTCAAGGCGAAGGGCTTCGAGATCCTCTACTGCACCGACGACGTCGACGAATTCGCGATCCAGATGCTGCGCGAATACGACGGCAAGAGCTTCACCAACATCTGCGCCTCCGCGCTCGACCTTGACACCGAGGACGAAAAGAAGGCGCTCGACGACGAAAATGCCGCGGCCAAGGATCTGCTCGACAAGATGAAGGGCTTCCTCGGCGGTGCGGTCGACACGGTGCGCTTCACGAACAAGCTGAAAACCTACCCGGTCTGCCTGACCAGCGAGGGCGCGCTGTCGCTCGAGATGGAAAAGGTGCTCGGTCAGATGCCGAACAGCACCGGTGTCAAGGCGCAGCTCGCGCTGGAGATCAACCGCAGCCACCCGATCGCGGAAAAGCTGCGCGCGCTGGACGGCACGGACGACGAAAAGCTCGAAAAATACACGAAGATTTTGTACGCGCAAAGCTGCCTGATCAGCGGCAAGCCGCTGGAGAATCCGGCGCAGCTGAGCGAACTGATCTGCGAACTGATGTAAAAAAGATCCGGCGATACGCCGGATCTTTTTTACAGTGCACAGTGCACAGTGGACAGTGGTCAGAGGACGGAAGCGCGAGGGGGACTCAGATGCCAAGTTCCTCCAGCTTGTCGCGCAGGGCCTGAAAATCGGCGAGGGCGTCCTTTTTCTGCGCCGGGTTGCGCAGTAGCGCCGCCGGGTGGAACGTCCCCATGAAGAGGATGCCGCCCTTTTCGGTGAAGACGCCGTGCATGCGCGTCACGCGGAACTCCGGGTCGATCAGCCGCTGCGCCGCGATGCGGCCGAGACAGACGATGATCTTCGGGCGCAGGATGCGTACCTGCGCGCGCAGCCACGGGAGGCACTGCTCGCTTTCCTCCGGCTTCGGGTCGCGGTTGTGCGGCGGCCGGCATTTGACGATGTTCGCGATATAGACGCCGCCGTCGCGCGGGCGGCCGATCAGCGCGAGATAGCGGTCGAGCAGCTGGCCGCTTTTGCCGACAAAAGGTTCGCCCTGCAGATCCTCCTGTTCGCCCGGGCCTTCGCCGACGAACAAAAGCTTTGCCGCCGGGTCGCCGACGCCGAAGACAAGGTTGGTCCGTGTTGCGCCGAGCGGACAGTTTTGGCAGGACGCGCACTGCGTTTGAAGCTGCTGCATGGGATCGGTCATGACTGCCACCGCCTTTCTTCTGCTATTATAGCATGTTTTTCGCCGTTTGCCCATGCTTTTTTTCGAAACATTGTTGAAATCCGCGTAAAATTGATGTAAAATAGATGCGCTGTGGTTTTCCAGCGCAAGAATTGTAACTATTTCCTTGGAGGGATCAAGCTATGCAGAAACCCGTTCTGATCGAAACATCCGCCCGTCACGTCCATGTCAGCCGCCGCGTGCTGAACATCCTGTTCGGCGAAGGGTACGAACTGACCCATAAGAAGGACCTCTCCCAGCCCGGCCAGTTCGCGTGCGAAGAGCGCGTCCAGGTCATCGGCCCGAAGAACAGCTTCCCCGCCGTCTCGATCCTCGGCCCGGTCCGTCCGGAGACCCAGGTAGAGCTTTCCGCGGGCGACGCGCGCGCCATCGGCGTCAAGGCCCCGATCCGCGAATCCGGCGACCTCAAGGGCAGCGCAGGCTGCAAAATCGTCGGCCCGAAGGGCGAAGTGGAGCTGGAAGACGGTGTGATCATCGCGAAGCGCCATATCCACGCGACGCCGGAAGACGCCGAAAAATACGGCCTCGTTGACAAGCAGATCGTTTCCGTCAAGGTCGACACCCCGGAACGCTCGCTGATCTTCGGCGACGTGGTGGTCCGTGTGAGCAAGAACTACGCCCTCGCGATGCATATCGACACGGACGAGTCGAACGCGGCGGGCTGCACGCCCGACCTGATGGGCGAAATCCTCGCGTAACAACCCAAGTGAAGAATTGCCCGGGGGCGCGCTCCCGGCAGTTTTTTTACCAACCCACTTTGCAGGAAAGGCGGTGATCCCTTGAAAAAACCGGTTGCGCTGTTGCTGATCGTGCTGCTGGCGGCTGCCGCGGCGGTCGGCGTGTTCTTCATCGTTCAGCAGCAGAAGCCGACGACGACCACGCTGCCGGACGTCAGCGTGTCCTACCATACCACGACGACGAACGAGGCGACCACCGCGCCTTCCACGACCGCCGCAACAACGACGACGGAACCGACGACCGAGCCGCCGGTGACCGAAGAGACGGTTATCGACCTCGACAATCTGACGCTGATCGATCTGCTGCCGCTGTCGCTCATGGGCGGCGACTGGGACGTGAAGCACTGTCAGGGTATCGCCGTCGACCCCGCGCACAACCACGTCTATTATTCCTATACGTCCGTACTGGTCAAATGCGACCTCGACGGCAACATCCTCGGCACGGTCAGCGGCTTTACGGGCCATCTGGGCGACCTCGCGCTCGATGAGGACGGCTATCTTTACGCCACCTACTACCCGACCGGCCGCGCGGGCTTCTATATCGTGATGTTCAACACCAGAAAGATCACGAAGACGGACATCAGCTGGAAGAACACGAACGTCGCGCGCAGCGTCTTCCTGAAGGACGTCTATGCGGACTACCGCTATGACGTCAACGGCAACGGCAAATTCGACGGCGGCAACGACGGCGCCGACCACCGCTTCGGCTGCACTGGGATCGATGGGCTTTGCTTCGGCCCCTCGCTGCAAAAGAAGGGCAGGGGCAAAAAACTCCTCACCGCCGCGTATATCATTGCCGGCAACGCGAAACGCACGGACAACGACTATCAGGTCCTGCTGCAGTACGACGTGGACGGCTGGTGGGACGAGTACGGCAAAGCGACGCCCGGCCAGGGAGAAAAGGCCCACCGCAGCGGCCCCAAACAGGCGAAGGGAAAATACTTCGTCTATACCGGCAACACCTATTACGGCGTGCAGACGATGACCTATTTCGACGAACTGAACGTCTGGATCCTCAACACCTACAAGATGGTCAAATCCTCCTTTGAGCCGTTCTATATCTTCGCGGTCGACGGAGACCTCAAGCCGGTCCGCAAGCAGCTCAAAGGCCAGCCGAAAGGCGTGGAGGGCGACGTTCTCACGCTGTATCAGGCGGGGGACTACGATAAAAAGCACGACATCTACGGCTGGCGCACCTCCTTCGGCACGAAGGGCTTCGACTACGCCGGCTCCGGGTTGTTCTATGTCGTCTATCCCTATAAGACATGGTTTGGCACCCAGACCGCCGTGGCGTATCTGCATATCTGGGATTCCGGCGCGGACGGCCCGTTCAAGCTCGCCGCCGACGTCGGCACCGATTATGTGGTCGGCAAGATCAAGAGGCAATAAAAAAGCACCCCGCAGGGTGCTTTTTTATTGGAAAGATTACGCTTCGGTGACAACTTCTTCCGTCGCTTGAGCAGCCGCCGCTCTCTTTTCGCGCAGCTGCCGTTCGACCTCCGCCATGTGGCTGCGGTCGTCACGCAGGAAGAGGATCACGATCAGATACAGCGCCGAGCCGATTGCCGGGCCGAGCATGAACTGATGCCAGCGGTATTTCACGATCCGGGTGGCGGCGCCGTGGGCGCGGATCGCCGCCGTGCCCTCGAGCATATTGCCCGCGGCGTCGGTGATCTTTTCGTTGAAGCCCAGCCAGCGCAGCAGATAGCCCTGGATGAACTTGCTGACGGCGCCGGTCAGCTTCGAGATGAAGTTCTGCATCGAGAAGGAGATGCCCTCGGTGCGCTCGCCGGTTTTGAGCTCCACTTCGTCGATCGAGTCGGCGATCAGCGCGCGGTGGGCGATGTCCTTCATGTTGGTCGGGATATAGATGATCGACACGAGCGCCATGATGAGGCAGAAGATCCACGGATTGAGGAAGCGGTTGTTCGCGCCGAGGAAGAAGCAGATCGTGCGGATCGTGATCGCGAGCACCTCGGCCACGACCAGAATGCGCTTCATGCCGCCGATCTTTTCGGCGAATTTGTTCGCGAAGAACATCGCGAACGCGCCGGGAATGCCGGGCAGGAAGGTATAAAGCAGCTGCAGCGTGGCGTGGCTGATCTCCTGGCCGAAGAAGGTGACGGTCATGCCCTGCGTTTCGAAGAAGTATTCCCACGGCAGCGTCAGCGAGAAGCAGGCGACGAACCGCGCAAGACAGATAATGATCAGCGTCCGGTTGTAGCGCAGCGTCGAAAGGTTCTTCCAGACGCTGTTCTTTTCTTCCTTGTGCTCATACAGCACCTTTTCCTTCATCCGGTAGGCGAGCATGGAGATGAGCATACCGCCAAACCCGAACGCGACCGCGCCGATAAAGTAGGCCGTCTTTTCGCTCGCGAGGCCGCTGTTGACGATGCCCTGCCGAATCTGCGGGAAGAGGCCGGCGACGGTCGAGCCCGCGCCCGCGCCGATGGAGACCCACTGCGCCACGCGGCCGCGCTCCTCGGAGTTCGGGCTGGACAGCGGGATCATGCCCCAAAGCGCCACGTCCTGATAGGAATAGAAGATATCGTACATCAGATAGGCGGCGATGATGAAGATGATCGTCTGGACCTGGTTGAAGCCGAAGTCGAAGAACATCAGCGTCGTGATCAGACCGATGATCGGCGGCAGATACAATAAGAACGGGCGTAGCTTGCGGCCTGGCTTGAATTTTCGCGCGTCGACAAGCGTGCCGATGATCGGGTCGTTGATCGCGTCCCAGAGCGTGGAAAAGCCGGTGATCCAGCCCGTCGCGCGCGAATCGATCTTCAACACCGTGTTGAGGAACACGAACAGACGGCCGGAAACGAAGCCGTAGTTCATGTTCTGGCCGGCCAGACCGACGGCGTAGGACAGCAGCCGGTTGTTGGCGACCTTGGTGTCGCTCTCTTCGCGGGAAAAGAAAAACTTGATCGGATTCTTCATGGTTTTCTCCCTTTCTCCATAGCGTTGGGTTCTTTTTCATTATAACGCGCCGCGCCCTATTCGTCAATAAAAAAGTATCATCCGCCCCGCGTCAAATCCGCCGCTTTCTTTTTTTCGGTTTTCTATTGATTTTTTTCGCAAAATAGCTTAATATAGAAAGGTAAATCTAAGGGTTAAAGGAGATGTTTCTCATGGCAGAAATCAAACAACTCAACTACTTTGTCAACGGCGAATGGAAAACGTCCAAAACCGATAAATACATGGACGTCTATAACCCCAGCACCGGCGAAGTGATCGCCCGCACGCCCTGCTGCACGCAGGAGGAAGTCGAAGAGGCGATCGCGTCCGCGAAGGCCGCCTTCCCCGCCTGGTCGAACACCCCGGTCATGAAGCGCGTGCAGGTGCTGTATAAATTCCGCGAGCTGCTCGTGGAGCACATGGACGAGCTGGCGACCCTTTGCGCCGTCGAGCACGGCAAGGTGCTTTCCGAAGCGAAGGGCGATATCCTCAAGGTCAAGGAGCCGGTGGAGCTGGCGCTGAGCGCCCCGTCGCTGACGATGGGCGATTCCATGCGCGACACCTCCGCGGGCTATGATACCACGCTCTATTACGAACCGGTCGGCGTGTTCGCCGGAATCGTACCGTTCAACTTCCCCGGCATGATCCCGATGGGTTGGATGACGCCCTGCTGCATCGCCGCCGGCAACACGATCGTCCTGAAACTCGCCTCGATGACCCCGATGACCGCGATGCGCCTGTGCGAACTGCTGGTCGAAGCGGGTCTGCCGAAGGGCGTCGTCAATCTTGTGACCTGCTCGCGCGTGGAAGCGGACATCGTACTCAAGCACCCCGACATCCGCGGCATTACCTTTGTCGGCACGACCAAGGTCGGCCAGCATGTCTACGCCACCGCCGCCGCCAACGGCAAGCGCGTCCAGTGCCTTTGCGAAGCGAAGAACCACGCGCTCGTGCTCGAGGACGCCGCGCTGGAGCGCTCCGCCCGCGGTATCATCAACTCCGCGTTCGGCTGCGCGGGCGAACGCTGTATGGCGCTGCCCGTCGTCGTGGCGCAGGAATCCATCGCCGACAAGCTCGTCGCCCTGATCAAGCAGTACGCGAGCGAACTGAAGGTCGGCCCGGCCTACGAGCCGGAAAGCAAGCTCGGCCCCGTCGTTTCCGCGAAGCATAAGGAGCGCGTGCTCGGCTGGATCGAAAAAGGTCTGGAAGAGGGCGCCGAGATGGTGCTCGACGGCCGCGACGTCAAGGTCGAAGGCTATGAGAACGGCTTCTACATCGGCCCGACAATCCTCGACCATGTGACCGAGGATATGACGGTCGGCACACAGGAGATCTTCGGCCCCGTGCTTTGCATCAAGCGCGTCAAGGACTTCGAGGAAGGCCTCGCCCTGATGAATCGCAACCCGTTCGCCAACGGTTCGGTCATCTTCACCCAGAGCGGCTACTATGCCCGCGAATTCACCAAGCGCACCCACGGCGGCATGACCGGCGTCAACGTCGGTATCCCCGTGCCGGTCGGCGTGTTCCCGTTCACCGGCCACAAGAAGTCGTTCTTCGGCGACCTGCACTGTCTGGGCAAGGACGCGTTCCGCTTCTTCACCGAGACGAAGGCGGTTACGGTTCGCTGGTTCGACGAAGAAGAAAAGAAAGCCACCAATGTTGATACCTGGGACGGCTCCGTCGGCGGCGGTGTGTAACTCGGACAGCCGGATTTCGCGAAGACCAAAAAGAAAAACAATCTCTTATGAAAGAAAACAGAGCGTAGGAAACGACCTGCGCTCTGTTCTTTTACGTTGCTTTTGGATGGGCTTCGCCCATACCTGATTGTTGTTTTTCTTTTTTTGACGTTTTTTCGCCCTCAGAAGTACAGCGTGCAGTGTGCAATTAAAATGTGAAAATTGGAATGTGGAATGTGGAATTGGAACAAGGCAAAAACCGATCCGACCACAGTGGATGCAGCGGCAGGCAAACCGGCATTGCGCGGGGGTGTACAATACGGTGTAGGAAACGGTCGAAGCTGTGCGTGGTCAGGGGTACGGCAGATCAACGGAACAATGCCGGCCGCCGGCAATGGGGGATGAGAGGTTCTTCAGCTGTAGGCAAATCGAAACGCCCACACGCGCAGTAGGGCTTGACAGAATACCGATCTTTTCAAGCGCGTGTGAACAGACGTTTCACATTTGCCGTACCCCGGGCTTTCTTTCTTTTTTCCGCCGACTTTTTCTTTCTTTCGCCCGAAAGAAAGAAAAACGGCCGTCTTGGTTGAGTCTTGACGGCGGCGGTGATGAGA
>CAMZEG010000100.1 GCA_947305635.1 uncultured Clostridia bacterium | reverse complement strand
ATCAAGATCGGCGCGGAAAACGTCCACTTTAAGGCAAGCGGCGCCTACACCGGTGAAATCTCCGCCGATATGCTCGTCGCCGCCGGCGTGGAATACGTCGTCATCGGCCACAGCGAACGCAGACAGTACTTCGGCGAGACCGATCAGACGGTCAACCTGCGCTCCCTTGCCGCGCTGAACGCCGGTCTCAAGGCGATCATCTGCGTCGGCGAAACGCTCGAACAGCGCGAACTCGGCTACACCGAAACGCTCCTGAAGTATCAGACCAAGATGGCGCTGACAAACGTCACGAAGGAGCAGCTTAAGAACGTCATCATCGCCTATGAACCCGTCTGGGCGATCGGCACCGGCGTCACCGCCACGGCCGACCAGGCGGACGAGGGCAACGGCTTTGTCCGTGCTGCGATCGCGGAAGCCTACGGCGCCGACGTTGCGGAAACCGTCACTGTTCAGTACGGCGGTTCGATGAACGCGAAGAACGCGGAAGAGCTTGTGGCGAAAGTCAACGTCGACGGTGGCCTGATCGGCGGCGCGTCGCTGAAAGCAACCGACTTCTCCGTTATCGTCAAGGCGGCCAGCGAAGGCTGAGTCTTCACCAATCGGAATGCGGATTTCGGAATTCGGAAATACGCTGCCGCGGCTGCCGAATTTCCCGTGTTTCAATAATCGATTACAAAGGGCGGAACATAAGGTTCCGTCCTTTTTCAAAAAGAAAAGAGGTTGACACTATGAAAAAACCTGTATTACTCTGCATCATGGACGGCTTCGGCAAGAACGAGAGCGATTACGGCAACGCCATCGCCAAGGCAAACACGCCGCGTCTCGATGCACTGATGAGCACCTGCCCGATGACCTATATCGGCGCGTCCGGGATGGACGTCGGTCTGCCGGACGGTCAGATGGGCAACAGCGAAGTCGGTCACACCAACATCGGCGCCGGCCGCGTGGTCTATCAAGAGCTGACGCGCATCACCAAGGCGATCAAGGACGGCGACTTTTTCGAAAACGAAGCTCTGCTCGGCGCGATCGAAAACTGCAAGGCGAACGGCTCCGCGCTGCATCTGATGGGTCTGATGAGCGACGGCGGCGTCCACAGCCACAACACGCATCTGTACGCGATCGTGGAACTGGCAAAGCGCGCCGGACTTGACAAGGTCTATGTCCACTGCTTCCTTGACGGTCGCGACGTGCCGCCCGCCTCCGGCGCGGACTATGTGGCGCAGTGCGCGGAAAAGATCAATGCGATCGGCGTCGGCAAGATCGCGACGGTCATGGGTCGTTATTACGCGATGGACCGCGACAACCGCTGGGAACGCGTCGGCAAGGCCTATGCCGCCATTGTTTACAGAGAAGGCATCCAGGCAAGCGATCCCGTTGCCGCGATCAAAAAGTCGTATGAAACGCTCGACGAAGAGGGCAAATACCTGACGGACGAGTTCATGCTTCCCACCGTGATCGACGGCGGCGCGCCTGTGGCATCGAAAGACAGCGTGATCTTCTTCAACTTCCGCCCCGACCGCGCGCGGGAAATCACCCGCACGTTCGTCGATCCGGACTTCAAGGGCTTCGAACGCCGCAATGGGTTCTTCCCGCTGTATTACGTTTGCATGACGCAGTACGACGCGACGATGCCGAATGTCCACGTTGCCTTCAAACCGCAGACGCTTGAGAATACGTTCGGCGAATACATGTCTAAGCTCGGCAAAACCCAGCTCAGAATCGCCGAAACCGAAAAGTACGCCCACGTTACCTTCTTCTTCAACGGCGGCGTAGAGAAGCAAAATGAAGGCGAGGACCGCATTCTGGTCGCTTCGCCGAAGGTGCCGACCTACGACCTGCAGCCGGAGATGAGCGCCTACGAAGTCACCGATAAGGTGGAGGAAGCGGTGCTTTCCGGCAAATACGACGCCGTGATCCTCAACTTCGCCAACTGCGACATGGTCGGTCATACCGGCGTGTTTGAAGCGGCGGTCAAGGCGGTCGAAGCCGTTGACACTTGCGTCGGGCGCGTCTGGGACGCGGTACACAAGATGGGCGGCGTGATGCTGATCACCGCCGACCACGGCAACGCCGACAAGATGCTCGAAGACGACGGCACGCCGTTCACGGCGCACACCACCAACCCTGTCCCGTTCATCGTTGCGGGCTATGACTGCAAGGTCCGCGAAGGCGGCCGCCTGTGCGACCTCTCCCCCACCATGCTCAAGATCATGGGCATCCCGCAGCCCGCGGAAATGACCGGTGAAAGCATTGTGCTCTAAAAAGGAGGTTTCTCTAATGAAAAGAATAATTACCCTTCTGCTCGCCGCTTTGATGCTGCTGTCGCTCTGCATCCCGGCGTTCGCCGCGAACGACACGAAAGTCACGGCGCTCGAGAACTCCACGATCGACGGCTCCACCTGGATGATCGAGGGCAAAGAGGATGAACTCTACATCTATCCTCGTCCGGTCGAAGCGAAGGATCAGTTTGATATCTTCACCGCGACGATCACCAGCAGCAACGACAGCGTCGTCGGCGTCCGCCCCGGCAAGCGCGACACCTATGAGTACGGCTATGTCATCCTGTCGGCGAAGCGCGTCGGCTCCGCGACCGTCACGGTCACCGATCCCGCCAGCGGCGCTTCCTGCAGCGTCAAAGTCACCGTTCTGCCGAAGTTTTTGGACAGCATCCATACGCTGCTTGTCAATCTGCAGACTGTCCTTGCGCGCATCCGCATTTCAATCGCTTCGCTGTTTGATTGATTCGTAAAAGCATAACGAAAACCGCCATCTGCCGATGGCGGTTTTCTTATGTCCGTTTTACAATATCTTGGCGCTCTTCACTTTGGAATAGCCGCCGTAGGTGTTGCCGCCGGAGGTCGCCTCCGCGACGGGCCGTACTTTGAAATAATAGGTCGCGCCGGGCGTCAGCTTGGCGGCGGTATAGGTCAGCTTCTTTGTCGTCGCAAGCCGCTGATAGGTGCTGTTTTTCGCAAGCGCGTAATAGATCACATACTTTTGTGCGCCGGGCGTCTTTTTCCAGGTCAGTGTGGCCTGTCCCTTTTCAGCGGTCACTTTCAGCCCCTTGGCGTCGGGAAGGACGATCTTGAAACTCAGCGTCTTCGTGCCTTTATAATTGCCGCGGAACACAACCAGAACATGGTAGGTGCCAGCCTTTTTGCGGCCGGAGTCGTATTTCAGTTTGTAGTCGATCTTGTTTGTCAGCGTCTTGCCGTTCGCGTCCTTCACGGTCACAATCGGCTTTTTCGCAGTCTTATCATAGACGAACTTCTTATCGGAGAGCTTGACCGACGCGATCTTCGCGATCGGCTCTTCCCCCTGCTTTTCGCCGCAGATCGAACAGGTCGTGATCCGGACGCCGTCCTTCTTTGTCGTCGCTGGTTTGACG
This sequence comes from uncultured Clostridia bacterium, assembly GCA_947305635.1. Lineage (GTDB taxonomy): Bacteria > Bacillota > Clostridia > Oscillospirales > Acutalibacteraceae > UBA6857. The sequence continues at coordinate 4,153 of CAMZEG010000100.1, read as the reverse complement.
CGCGTCGTCCATTGGTGGCCGAACGGCGGAATCGGCTCGGCCTTTTCAACGACCTTGCCGCAGACGGTGCAGGTCGCCTGCAGAGTGCGGCCCGGCTCGGTGCAGGTCTGCGGATAGCCCGGCACGATATCCAGCTGGTGGCCGGTCGCGTAGTCGAAATCGCTCATATAGCTGAAACCGCAGTTGACGCAGGTGTGCAGTGTATAGCCGTCGTGCGTGCAGTCGCGTCCGACCTTCGATTCGGTGAACTCATGGTCGAGCAGCGGGAGCACGACCGGCTCGTAGAACACCTCGCCGCAGATATCGCAATGGCTGCCGTCGGTACGGCCGCGTTCGCTGCAGGTGGAAGGATAACCTTTGTCGATCACGGTGTGATGGCCCGTGCAGGTAATCACCTTTTGCCGCTCGATGATCTGGCCGCAGACTTCGCAATGGCTGCCCGCGGTTTTGCCGTCGGTGGTGCAGGTGACGGGCACCGCTTCGTCCACAACGATCGTATGGCCCGTTGCGGGAATCGGCGTCTGCCGCACAAGAACCATGCCGCAGCGCTCGCAGTGGCTGCCGTCGGTCTTGCCCGGCTGCAGACAGGTCGCTTTGTAGCCCTTGTCTTCGACAACGACATGGCCCAGCGTCTGACAGTAGATGTTCAGCACCGGCTCATCGCCGTCTTCCGCATACGCGGAAACAGCAAGGCAGCAAAGCACAAGACAGAACAGAACGAACAGGATTCGTTTTTTCATTCCGCCACAACCTTTCTAAATACTTCAGTCCTATTTATTATATCGCATATTTTTGTGAAAGCAAGATGATGGATGCAAAAACTTTTTATGAATTCTTAACGCAGCGCTTAGAACAGGTCCATCAGCGCCGCGTGTTCGCGCAGCCACGCTTTGTGGATCTTATAATCGGGATCGTACTGCGCCGCCATTTGCCAGAACGCGGGCGAATGGTTCTTATGGCGAATATGGCAAAGCTCATGGATCACCACATAATCGATCACGTCAGGCGGACAGAAGATCAGCCGCCAGGCGAAGTTCAGGCTGTTTTTGCCGCTGCAGGAGCCCCAGCGCGTCTTCGCTTCGGTCACATGCACCGCAGTCGGCTGCACGCCGAGCATAGCCGCCGCTGCCGGGACGCGCTTTGCAATCTCCGTGCGGCTCATCTCTTTGAGCCAGCCGCGCAGCCTGTCAGGCGTCCAGTCGCGCGGCAGAAGTATAGCGTCGTCCGTGAAGCGTACGTCGCGCTCGTCGTGTCGCCGCAGCGCGTACCGCCTGCCGAGGTACCAGACCGTCCCGGTTTCGCCGTCCGGCTGCACCGCCGCGTTTTGTGCGCGCATCAGACGTTGCTTTTCGGCGATCCACCCCGCGCGGTCCGCCAAGAAGCGGTCGATCGTCCCCTGCGGCATCCGCCGCGGCGCGCGGACGATCAGCCTGCCGTCGCGGGCAATCTCCAGCGCCAGCGTTTTGCGGTCGGAGCGGATCAGCGTGTAGTCGGGCATGGCGGACTCCTTTCAGTGAGAAATCGGAAAATGGGGAAAAAGAATGCGAAAAGGCTTGACAAGCCGGGGTTTCATCGTTATAATAGTCGAGTACAAATCAACGGGGTGTAGCGCAGCTTGGTAGCGCGCTTGACTGGGGGTCAAGAGGCCATGGGTTCAAGTCCCGTCACTCCGACCAGAGAAAGTGTCTGTAAAGGATTTCCTTTGCGGACACTTCTTTTTTTGATAAAAGCACACGGAACTTGAATGAGCCGTGGGTTACCCTCTCCCCTTTTCCAGCAGCCGTTTCAGATACTGCCCCGTGTACGAGCGCTCGTTCGCGGCCACCTCTTCCGGCGTGCCCTCCGCCACAACCGTACCGCCGCCGTCGCCGCCCTCGGGTCCGAGGTCGATGATATAGTCGGCGGTCTTGATCACGTCGAGGTTGTGCTCGATCACAAGCACCGAGTTTCCGGCGTCGACCAGCGCCTGTAACACGTCGATCAGCCGGTGGACGTCCGCGGCGTGCAGGCCCGTCGTCGGCTCGTCGAGGATATAGATCGTCTTGCCGGTGGCGCGGCGGGAGAGTTCCGTCGACAGCTTGACGCGCTGCGCTTCGCCGCCGGAAAGGGTCGTCGCCGCCTGCCCGATCTTGATATAGCCGAGCCCGACTTCATACAGCGTGCGCAGCTTGTTGTGCACTTTCGGGACGTTCTCGAAAAAGTTCATGCCCTCGACCACGGTCATTTCCAGCACGTCGTAGATCGACTTGCCCTTATACTTGACCGCGAGAGTCTCGTTGTTATATTTTCTGCCCTTGCAGACGTCGCACGGGACGTAGATATCCGCAAGGAAGTGCATTTCGATTTTGACGATACCGTCGCCCTGACACGCTTCGCAGCGCCCGCCCTTGACGTTGAACGAAAAACGGCCCGCGTTGAAACCCTTCATCTTGGCGTCGACCGTGTTGGCGAAGAGATCGCGGATATCGGTGAACACGCCGGTATAGGTCGCGGGGTTGCTGCGCGGAGATCTGCCGATCGGCGACTGGTCGATGTCGATCACTTTATCGAGGTGTTCCACGCCGTCGATCCGGACGCATTTTCCGGGGAAAGTCCGCGCGCCGTTGAGCGACGAAGCCAGATGCTTATACAGCACCTCGTTGATCAGCGAGGATTTGCCGGAACCGGAAACGCCGGTCACGCAGACGAACATCCCGAGCGGGATATCGACCGTGACGTTTTGCAGGTTATTTTCGGTCGCGCCGACGATCGTCAGCTTTTTGCCGTTGCCTTTTCTGCGTTTTTCCGGTACGGGAACAAACTTGCGGCCGCTGAGGTATGCACCCGTTTCGCTTTGCGGACAAGCCATGATGTCGTCCACCGTACCCTGACAGATCACTTCGCCGCCGTTGACGCCCGCGCCGGGGCCGATATCGACGACATGATCTGCCTGCCGCATCGTGTCTTCGTCGTGCTCCACGACGATCAGTGTGTTGCCGAGGTCGCGCAGGCCTTTGAGCGTGTCGATCAGCTTCTGGTTGTCGCGCTGGTGCAGACCGATGCTCGGCTCATCGAGGATATACAGCACACCCATCAGCGAAGTGCCGAGCTGCGTTGCGAGGCGAATCCGCTGGCTTTCACCGCCGGAGAGCGTCCCGGCGGAACGCGCCAATGTCAGATAGGACAATCCGACGGCGTTGAGGAACCGCAGCCGGTCGCGGATCTCTTTGATAATGATCCGGCCGATCTGGTTTTCCCGCTCGGAGAGCTTTTCGGGCAGCGCTTCGAAAAACGCGAGTTCCTTTTCCACGGACAGCCGCGTCAGTTCGTCGATATTCAGCCCGCCGACCGTCACGGCCAGCGCCTGTTTGGACAGTCTCGCGCCGCCGCACTCCGGACACGGCTCGGTCGTCATCAGCTGTTCGATCTCGCCGCGGGAAATCTCGCTCTGCGATTCGTTGTAGCGCCGTTTGAGGTTGTTGATCACGCCCTCAAACGCGGTATAATAGATGCCGCCGCCGAAGGACGTCGGCCGCTCCATACGCAGCTTTTTGTCGCCGGTGCCGTAAAGAATGGCGTCCAGCGCTTCTTTGGATAGTTCTTCAATCGGCGTGTCGAGTGTAAACCCGAACTGTTTACCGAGCGCGGCGTAGTACATCCCGGCGATACTGCCTTCGCCGATCGACTGCCAGCCGAAGGCCTTGACAGCGCCCTGCCGTAATGACAGCGATGTGTCCGGGATTACTAGCTTCGGCGAAAGCTCCATAAACACGCCGAGGCCGCCGCACTTTTTACAGGCGCCGAAGGGGTTGTTGAACGAGAACATGCGCGGCGCCAGCTCGTCAAAGCTGATCCCGTGCTCCGGGCAGGCATAGTTGAGTGAATAAAGCTGCTCCCCCTCGCCGACAAAGTCCACGATCAGCAGACCGCCGGACAGCTTTGTCGCCGTTTCGACGGAATCCGCCAGACGCGAACGGATGCCGTCCTTCAATACAAGGCGGTCAACGATCACGTCGATCGAATGCTTTTTGTTTTTATCCAGCTTGATCTGTTCCGAAAGGTCATAGAGGATGCCGTCGACGCGCACACGGACAAAGCCGGATTTGCGAACCTGCTCCAGCTCTTTGACATACTCGCCCTTTCGCCCGCGGACGATTGGAGACAGAATCTGAAA
>CAMZEG010000099.1 GCA_947305635.1 uncultured Clostridia bacterium | reverse complement strand
TGGAAGGATCAGGGTGAAATCAAGTTCATCTGCCCCTCCCCGGGCTACGACCGCCATTTCGCGATCTGCGAATACTACGGCATCAAGATGATCCCCGTCGCGATGACCGACGAAGGGCCGGACATGAACGCCGTCGAAACGCTGATTCAGGACCCGACCGTCAAGGGCATGTTCTGCGTCCCGAAGTATTCCAACCCCACGGGCGTGACCTATTCCCACGAGACCGTGGAACGGATCGCGGCGATGGAGCCCGCGGCAAAGGACTTCCGCATCATCTGGGACAACGCCTATGTCGTCCACGATCTGACAAGCAAGGGCGACGTGCTGGACAACATCTTTGAATCGCTGCACCGCTACGGCCACGACGATATGGTAATCGAGTTTACCTCCACGTCGAAGATCAGCTTCCCCGGCGCGGGTGTCGCCGCGCTTGCCGCGTCCGACCGCAATATCCAGATTATCAAGAACCGCCTGAAATACCAGACGATCGGCTACGACAAGCTCAACCAGTACCGCCATGTGAAGTTCTATAAGGACGTGGACGGGCTCAAGAATTACATGCGGCTGCACCGCAACATCCTTGGGCCGAAGTTCAAAATTGTGCTGTACGAGTTCGAGCACAAACTCGGCGGCTACAACATTGCCCGCTGGTCGACCCCGAAGGGCGGCTACTTCATCAATCTCGACGTGCTCCCCGGGACGGCGATGCGCGTCTGGGAGCTGTGCCGCGACGCGGGCGTCACCCTGACGCAGGCCGGCGCGACCTACCCCTACGGGATCGACCCGGAAGACAAGAACCTCAGAATCGCGCCGTCGTACCCGCCGGTGGACGAACTGCTGACGGCGACGAAGCTGTTGTGCCTGTGCGTGAAGATCGCCGCGGTGGAAAAGCTTTTGGAAGACGACGAGGACGAAGAATAAGCAAAAAAGCTGCTGCGAACGCAGCGGCTTTTTCCATCTCTCTTGACAAACACTCACGACTAATGACTAATGACTAATAACTAACGACTGACAACTGTCGACTGCACCGGAGGTGCAAACATGCTCACGCATCCCATCCCGCCCGTCTTTGACGAACAAAGCCGCGTGCTGATCCTCGGGTCGTTCCCGTCGGTGAAATCGCGCGAAATCCAGTTCTTTTACGGACACCCGCAAAACCGCTTCTGGCGCGTGCTGCCCGCTCTTTTCGGTGAAACGGCAGGGGAGACGCCCGCGCAAAAGACCGCCTTTCTGCTGCGGCACAACATCGCGCTGTGGGACGTGATCGCGTCGTGCGAGATCGAAGGCAGCGCCGACAGCTCGATCGCGAACGCCGTCCCGAACGACCTGTCGCGGATACTGGAAACGGCGCGGATCACGCAGATCTTCACCAACGGCAAAACCGCCGACCGGCTCTACCGCCGCCATCTTTTGGCCGCGACCGGGATCGAGGCGGTGTGTCTGCCGTCGACCAGCCCCGCGAACGCCGCGTGGACGGTTGAAAGGCTCCTTTCCGCGTGGCAGGCGGTCGCGGACGCGCTCGTCTGAAAAAAGCGGTTTCACACTTTACTACATGAAAGCAAATTTTAACTTACTTTAAGGTATGCCCGCTATAATGACAGCGTGCAATGGGGAATGCAAGATGTTTTTTCCGATTTTTCTTCTTGCAACCCTCCTCTCCATTGCACTCCCCTCTCCTTTTTTATTTTTGTTTTTGGAAACGGCGCCCGGCACAAACCGGGTGCTGTTTCCTTTTTTGTCACAATTTTTTCACATTTTATTGTAAATTTTAAGTTTTTCAGGTATTCTATAAAAGAACATCCCAAAAAAGCACGGCGGAGGTAGACGCATGAGACTCTTACTGGCTGAGGACGAACGGGAATTATCGAAGGCGTTGTGCGCCATTCTCAAACACAATAACTATTCCGTGGACGCCGTCTACGACGGACAGGACGCGCTCGATTACGGCATGGACGAAAACTATGACGGGATCATCCTTGATCTGATGATGCCGAAAATGAACGGCCTGGATGTGCTCGAAAAGCTGCGGCAGGCGGGCGTCTCCACGCCGGTGCTGATCCTCACGGCGAAGGCGGAGACCGAAGACAAGATCCTCGGGCTCGACAAGGGCGCGGACGACTATCTGACAAAGCCGTTTTCCACCGGAGAACTGCTGGCCCGCATCCGCGCGATGACGCGCCGCAAGTCGGAGTTCACACCGAATCTGCTGACGCTCGGAAATCTGTCGCTCAACCGCGAAACGTTTGAGCTTTCGACGGACAAAGCCTCGATCCGTCTGGGCAACAAGGAGTTCCAGATGATCGAGATGCTGATGGACAATCCCGGAAGGCTGATTTCGACCGAGCAGTTCATGGAACGCATCTGGGGCTATGAGACCGAGGCGGAGATCAACGTCGTTTGGGTCTATATCTCCTATATCCGCAAAAAGCTCGCCACGCTGGAAGCAAATGTTGAAATCAAGGCGACCCGCGGCGTCGGGTACACGCTGGAGGAAATCAAATGCTGAAAAAACTGCAGCGCAAATTTATCGCGATCGCGATCCTCGCGCTGTTCACCGTCGTTTTCGTCGAACTGTTCGCGGTCAACGTCGTCAACGTCTATCAGCGCGACCGGGACTCCAAGAGCATCCTCTATCTGATTGTGCAGAACGACGGCGTGCTCCCGTATACGGACGAGCAGGACGACTCCCTCGGCTCGATCTGGAACCCGTTCGGCAGCCGGTCGCAGATCACCGTTGAAACGCCGTATTCCACGCGCTATTTCGTCGTCAAGCTCCACGGCAACACCGTGACGGACATTTCGACGAAGAACATCGCCTCGGTCAGCGACCAGACGGCGTTCGAATATGCGGCGAAGGTCTACGGCGAAGAGCCGGGCTACGGCTTTCTGGATATCTACCGCTACTACTATGTGAAGGACAGCAGCACCGGCAACGCGATCATGGTCTTTCTGGACTTTGAGCGCGAACTGGAGGAGACGTTCGCGCTGGCGACGATCTCGTTCCTTGTCGGCGTGATCTTTGTCATTCTGCTGTCGTTCCCGGTCTATCTGATGACGCGCTCGGCGCTGGCTCCGGTCCGCCGCAGCATCGCGCAGCAAAAGCAGTTTATCACCGACGCGTCGCACGAGCTGAAGACCCCGCTGGCGATCATTTCCGCCGACGCGGACGTGCTCGAGATGTGCGAGGGCGAAAACGAATGGGTCAGCTCGATCAAGAGCCAGACCGCGCGGCTCAACACGCTGGTGCGCAACCTCGTCTCGCTCTCAAAGCTCGACGAAACCGCGAACGAGGCGGAACGGACCGCGTTCAATATCAGCGAAGCGGTGCTCGACACGGCGCTGAACTTTGAGCCGATGGCGAAGTCGAAGGATCTACAGTTTACGCTCGACGTTACGCCCGACCTCACCTTCAAGGGCAACGAGGGCGAGATCCGCCAGCTCGTGTCCCTGCTTTGCGACAACGCGCTGAAATACACGAACGACGGCGGCGAGATCCGCATTTTCCTTTATAAAAACGGCAAGACGCTGACGCTCGACGCCTACAACACCTGCGATGGCATCGAGCGCGAAAAGCTGCCGCATCTGTTCGACCGCTTCTACCGCGCCGACCCGGCGCGCGCGCGGGAGACCGGCGGCTACGGGATCGGGCTTTCGATCGCGAAGGCGATTGTGGAGCGGCACAAGGGCAAGATCAGCGCGTCCTCCGCCGACGGGCAGTCGGTGCTGTTCCGCGTTCTGTTCTGATTCTGTAAAAATACTCTCTGTTTCAGCCGGATTTCAGCTTCATCCGGTATCCTGAAAGCAGCAAAACGAAAGGAGGCGGATGCTTTTGTCCACGTTCAAGACGATCTTTTCGCGCTACGAAAAGAAGTATGTGATCACGCCGCAGCAGCAGCGAGCGCTGCTCATGCTTGTCGGCGACCGGCTTTGCGCAGACGAATACGGCGAAAGCACCGTCTGCAATATCTATTTCGACACCCCGGACTACCGGCTGATCCGCGCCTCGCTCGAAAAGCCCGTGTTCAAGGAAAAGCTCCGGCTGCGGGTCTACAGCATTCCGCGCGGCGACACCACGGCGTTTGTCGAAATCAAGCGCAAATACAAGGGCATCGTCTACAAACGGCGCGTCAGCATGCGCTACGACGAGGCGACCGCCTGGCTCTGCAAGGGGCAGAAGCCGCCCTTTGACGCGCAGATCGCGCGCGAGATCGAATACTGCCGGACCTGCTACGGGCCGCTGCAGCCGAAGGTTTCGCTGTTCTATGACCGGTTCGCGCTTGTCGGCCGGGAGGACCCCTCTCTTCGGCTGACGTTCGATTCAAATATCCGCTTCCGCGCGCAGCGGCTGGACCTTTCGCTCGGCGACGGCGGCTGCAGAAGGATCGACAACGGCAACATCGTACTCGAGATCAAATGCGCGGCCGCGTTCCCGCAGTGGCTGTGCGAAGCGCTCGCCGAGCTGGCGATCTTTCCGACTACCTATTCCAAATACGGGGTGGCGTTTCAGACGATGATGCAGCCGCGCAAAGCGGCGTACGAAACCGCCTGAATCCCGAACCTACATAACCGATGATTCCGCTTTGCATGGGAGGCACTTTACATGGCAACCGTTTTTCAATCCATCCTGACGACGACGATCACCCCGCAGACCTTTTTGATCTGTACGGGCGTTTCCGTGGGGCTCGGTCTGCTGATCGCGCTTTGCTACATGATCGCCTGCAAAAAGCATAACGGCGGCTTCGTGACAACGATCGCGCTGCTGCCCGCCGTGGTGCAGATCGTGATCATGCTCGTCAACGGCAACCTCGGCGCGGGCGTCGCGGTCGCGGGCGCGTTCTCTCTGGTCCGCTTCCGTTCGATTCCCGGGACGGCGCGCGAGATCTGCATGATCTTTATCGCGGTGGCCGCCGGGCTCGCGACCGGCATGGGCTATCTCGCGTTCGCGGCGGTCTTCGTGGTCGTGATGGCGCTGCTCGCGATCCTTTACGCGAAGCTCGGCATCGGTGAAAAAGCGGCAAGGGGCAAAAAGAGCCTCACAATCGTGATCCCCGAATCGCTCAACTACACCGAGGTGTTCAGCGATCTGTTCGAGCAGTATACCGACGAAGCGGAGCTGGTCTGCGTCAAGACGACCAACATGGGCAGTCTGTTCAAGCTCAGCTACGAGATCAAGCTCAAGGACGCGGCGAAGGAAAAGGAACTCCTCGACGCGCTGCGCACCCGCAACGGGAACCTCGAGATCATGTGCGCCCGGCTGGCGGAAAACCAGATCAATCTTTGAGAAAGGCGGCAGGCATATGACAAGGCAATGGCGCAGCGTTTGCGCCGCGGTCCTCGCGCCGGTGTTTCTCCTGCTGCTGCTTTGCGGCTGCGGGGCGAACGCCGAACCGCAGGACGATCCCGCCGCCGTTCTGACAACGACGGCGCCACTTTCGGATGATCCGGACGTCGGGGTAACCGAGGCCGCGGAAGAAAACGAAAACGAAAAGCTCGAAATCGATACCTTCATCATCCTCAACGACGACGCGACCGCGATCAACGGCGACGGCGCTTCCTACGCGGACGGCAGACTGACCGTCTCAAAAAGCGGCGTCTACGCGGTCAAGGGCACGCTGACCGACGGCCAGATCTATGTTGACACTAACGACGACAGCGGCAAGGTCAAGCTCTATCTGGAGGGTGTGGAGATCTACTGCGCCGACAGCGCGCCGCTCTATGTGGCGCAATCGCCGAAGGAGACGCAGATCATTCTGGCAAAGAGCAGCGAAAACAAGCTGACCGATTCCGCCGACCGGAGCATGACCGACGCGCAGGCAGAGGACAAGACTTTTGCGACGGCCGCGCTCTACAGCATGGACGATCTGCAGATCGAAGGTGAAGGCGCGCTGACGATTGCGGCGAACTTCAACAAAGGCATCTTCTCGCGCGACGCGCTGCAGATCAAGGGCGGCGTTCTGACCGTTACGGCGGCGGACGACGCGATCCGCGGCAAAGACAGCGTCGAGATCAGCGGCGGCACGCTGAACCTTCAAAGCGGCGGCGACGGCATCCGCACCACCAACGACGACAAAGGCGATATTTCCGTTTCCGGCGGCGATCTCACGATCGTCAGCGCGCAGGACTGCATCCAGGCGGCCGGCAATCTTTCGGTTTCCGGCGGCGTCTTCCGGCTGCAAAGCGGCGGGGGCTGTCAGGACGATATCCAGACGCAGGAAAGCGGCGGTGGGTTCTTCGGCGGCTTCGGCTTCGGCAAGGATAACAGCACCGACGCGCAGGACGACAGCGTTTCGGCAAAGGGCATCAAGGCGGACGGCAGCATCGCGATCAGCGGCGGCACGTTCACGCTCGACTGTCTTGACGACGCGCTGCACGCGGACAAATCTCTCGCGGTCTCCGGCGGCGATTTCACCATCCGCACAAACGACGACGGCGTCCACGCCGACGAGAGCGTCGCGATCGCGGGCGGGTCCGTCACGATCGAAGCGTCCTATGAGGGCGTCGAGGGCAACGCCATTTCGATTTCCGGCGGGACCTTTGATATCACGGCGCAGGACGACGGCATGAACGCCGCTGCCCCGGGCGACCAGAGCGACACGGCCTTCTTCCGCGGCGCGCCGGACGGCTTGCAGCCGCCGACGGACGAAAACGGCAGCCCGCAGTCCCCGCCGGACGGGGCACAGAACGGCTTCAGCTTCCGCCGACAGGGTGGAGGAGCGCCCGGCGGCATAGAACAGGCGGACGACAGCTGCGTCATCGCGATCAGCGGCGGCACAATGTGCATCCACGCGTCCGGCGACGGCATCGATTCCAACGGCAATATCACGATGAGCAGCGGGTCGGTCCTCGTCTTCGGCCCGACGAACAACGGCAACGGCGCGCTCGATTACACGGGCAGCTGTATCGTCACGGGCGGCACGCTTTGCGCGGCCGGCTCGGCCGGAATGGCGCAGGGCGTCTCCGACGGCTCGGTCGCGTCGATCGTATGCACCGGCAGCTTTTTTGCCGGCGACACGCTGACGGTCGCGGACGGCGACAGCGAAGTGTTCGCCGTGCAGCTTGAAAAGCAGGCGGCGCATCTCGTCCTTGCGAGCGGCAGTCTGCAAAGCAAAAAGGCCTATACGCTGTACGTCAACGGCGAAACGCGCGGTTCCGTTACGGCGCAGTAAACAAAAAAACATCCTCCGCCCGGCATGTCGGACGGAGGATATCTTTTTGATCGTTTTGGTTTATTCGGCGGGAGCTTCTTCTTCCGTTTTGTTGAACCAGCCGAAAATCATCTGGATGAAATCAATCAGCCATTGCGCGAATTTCATGACGTCGCCGATCGTTGTCATAACGGTTGCCTTCTTTCCTGAAATTTGAACGGAAGCCCATTCATTAATCCTATCATATCACATCCGCGCGCAATTATCAAGTCCCCCGGAAAAAAGGAAAAGCAAAAAATGAAAAAAATGAAAAAAGGGCTTGACGGAACAGAAAAGTTGTGGTATAGTATTCGAGCGTTGAGAGACATGCTGGTGTAGCTCAGTTGGTAGAGCAGCTGATTTGTAATCAGCAGGTCGG
>CAMZEG010000098.1 GCA_947305635.1 uncultured Clostridia bacterium | reverse complement strand
TAGGCGCCGTGGCTGGTGCCGATCGCGATGGCGAGGGAGTCCACGCCGGTGCGGGTCACGAAATCATAGACCTGCGCGGGGTCGGTGTAGCTGGCGTTGCCTTCTTCCACGGCGACGTCGTCCTCGACGCCGGCAAGGGTGCCGAGTTCTCCTTCCACCACAACGCCGTGGGCGTGGGCGTAGTCGACGACCTGCTTCGTGAGCGCGACGTTCTCTTCATACGGCAGGGAGCTGCCGTCGATCATAACGGAGGTGAAGCCGCCGTCGATGCAGCTTTTGCAGGTCTCGAAATCCGGCCCGTGGTCAAGGTGCAGGGCGATCGGCAGGCCCGTTTCCTTTTCCGCGGCTTCGACCAGCTTGACAAGATAGGTGTGGTTTGCGTAGGCGCGCGCGCCCTTGGACACCTGGAGAATCAGCGGCGCGTTGAGCTTTTTCGCGGCCTCGGTGATACCCTGGATAATCTCCATGTTGTTGACGTTAAACGCGCCGATGGCGTAGCCGCCCTTGTACGCGTCCTCAAACATTTTCTTGGTTGTAACGAGTGGCATGATGCAGTCTCCTTTTTATGTATTTGGGAAATCCCATAGTTACCTTGGTTTACTGGAAGGCCGACGTTGTGGTCGTTATCGTGTCCGCGGGCTGGCTGTCCGGCGTATAGGCCAGAACGAAGCAGTGCGAGCGGATCTTGCCTTCCATCACTTTGCCGCGGAACTCGTTGCCGGTCAGCTCGCGTCCGCCGACGGTCATCTTGGACACATAGCCGATATCGCTGCTGATCGCCTGGTCGTGCGACTGGATCGTGATCCAGGTTGCCGGGTCGCCGGTCAGCTCAATGCCGAGCTTCTGGCGGACGATCGACTGGAATTCCGTGCTGGAAATGGTGTAGGTCGATTTGAAATCGCTGACGTTATAGTCGCCGTAGCTCGGGCGGCCGCCGTTCAGGTACGGCAGGTTGCTGCCGCCCCAGACGTTGTAGTAGGACGTTGTTTTGCCCGCGCTGATGGAATGGAACGGTGTCAGGGCGGTCTTGCCCTGATAGGCGATGTACAAGCCCTCGTTCTTCACTTCCTGCGCTACCTGGCGGCAGATGTCCGACGGCGTTTTGCCGTGGGCGTTCGCGTCGGCGTTGAGCCTAAAGCCGTTATACTTCGCGAAGGTGTACAGCGCGACTGCCTGCGCCTTGAGCGCTTCGTGGCTGAACGCGGAGCTCATTTCGGTTTCGAGACACGAGGCGAGGTATTCGACCGTCTCATAGTCCGTGCCGGCGTAGTTGATCGTCGCGGGGTAGGTGTCGCCCTTGACGAGCGTCGTGCCGTAATAGTAGTTCGCGAGGATCTGGTCATAGGTCCAGCCGAGCGAGGACAGATACTCCGCGCCGTGCTGGCTCAGACCCACGCCGTGGCCGTAGCCGAAGACATAGAAGGTGAACGTGCCGCTGGTGGACGGGGCGACGGTCGTCGTCGGCGAAGCGGAAACCTCCGTGGCGCCCGGCTCCGCGGGCAGATAGTTGTCCGCCGGGAGCGTCGTCTCCGACGTCGGCACCGTGGCGGAATAGCCGGAGGGATCCGACGAGGACGCGGTGGAGTCGGTCGGGTCCGTGCTGCTCAAAAAGTGGCTGAGCAAAATGATCGGGGTCAGGATGGCGGCAAGCAGGATGATGACCGCGAACGCGATCACGCCCTTGGAAAGCTTTTTGCCGTTCTTGGCGTTTTCGCCCGCGCCGAGCTCCTGCAGCGTCCGTTCGCCGTCGATTTTGCGGCAGACGGTGTCGCAAAGGACGGTCAGGCAGTGGCCGGGCAGCAGGACGACGTCGTCGGGATTGAGGGTGTTGATCTTCTTCGCCTTGGCGCTCTCGGCGTCCGCGACGGCGGCGTAGGCGTAATACTGCGTGCCGGCTTCGGTCTCGGTCTCATAGACCGGGGACACCGCCGCGCCGTACTCGGTCCCGGCGTCTTCGCGCGCCTGCTTGGCTTCGCGCAGCACCTTCGCGGTCTGCGATTCGTTCGGGTCGACCGGTTCTTCCGGGTCGGGGGACACGTCGATGAAATCGACCGTTTCCGAAAGATGCTCCACACTGCCCTGCAGCGCGAGGATCTGCTGCGTCGCGTCGCCGAGCGCGAGCGCGATCCGGCGGTCGCTGCCCTGCAGCGTTTCGATCATCCGCGTAACGGGGGACAGCAGATTGCTGCCGGCGTCCGCGTCTTCCGCGTCCGGCTGCACAACGGGCGTCTGCACCGTGTCGCCATGCGGCGCGAACAGCAGATCGACAAAGCTCGCGAGCACGTCGTCGATCCGGCTGAAGTCGAGCGGCATCAGCGTCAGACTGCCGTTCTGCACCGCGGTCGTGAAACCGCTGAACAGACCGTCCGCCGTCAGATGGGTCACGCTGCCCTTCGGCACCAGACAGTGCGCGCGCATGTCGAGCTCCTCCTCGCCGCCGTGCTTCTGCGCAATGCGCTCCGCGATCGACGGGACCGACGACGGCTCCAGCTGCAGCTTTTCCATCAGCTTGCTCTTCAGCGTGAGATAGTCGTCGTTCTCCACGGCAAGGATCACGTCGTCGCCGTCCTCCACCGCGAACGAAGCGGCGGTCAGCAGCGCGTCGACGCCCTCGAAGCTTTGCCGGTCCTCCTCCGAAAAGCCGTAGCTGTCCAGCGAAAGACAGATCTTATAGACTGCGTCGGCGGAAAATGCGGAAAGCGTCTCCAAAGTAAACAGTTTAATCATGATTGCCTCCGTCCCTGACCGTGCAAGGCGCGGTCAAAGTTTCTGTATGGTACTCAGCCGACTGTCCAGCAGGCGGCGCCCAGATAGGGGTTGTTGAGCTTTTTCTTGTCGTAATAGATCTGCGGGAAACGCGCGTTGGTGTTGAGCGTTGCCGCCGAGGTGTCGACCGTCGCGCGTTCGCCTTCGCGGACCATCCGCGCCACGACGACCAGCCGCGCGTTGTCGAATTCGTGCGTGCAGGTGGAAAGCGTCAGCAGCTTGTCGCCCGGCTGAACGTCCACGCCGGTGTTGATCAGCGAGCGCTGTCTGAGCTCGCTCAGATAGGCCGCTTTCTTTTCGTCGCTCGAAAGCGCAGTGAAATAATAGGGGAAGACGTAGCCGTTGTCGTCCTCGGCAACGGAGTTCGTGATGAACACGGCGAAGACCTTCCAGTCGTAATCTTGATACATCGTGTTGAACGAGATCACGGGGCACTGCTTATAGCCGGCAAGCGTCTTGTAATGGTCCAGCGCGCCGAAGATGGTCCGGTCGTTCATATGGTGGCCGAAGATCACGGTGTTGTAATCGAGCGGCTCAATCTGGTTGAGGCAGGACATGAACGGACAGCCGTACTTCGTGCTCTTGCCGTAAAAGTTCTTGTTGAGATAGGTTTCGTCGTCGAGCGTTTTGACAACGGGAAGGCTCATGTTGATGCCCGGCGCTTCGAGATACCCGGCGAACTCCCGGTTCGTCGCGTACAGCCGCGCGTATTTCAGCTGCAGCCCGCGCGGGAAGGAGACGTTCGGGAACTCGCCCTTGAGCTGCGCCCACTGCTGCTCTTCGGTCAGCTGCAGGTTGTTGACGATGTCCTCCGGGTCGCCCTGGGTGACGGCTTCGTTCGTCTGCAGAATCAGGTCGCTGACGTTTTCTTCAAAACGCTTGTTGTCAAGATGCAGCTTGTATTCGCGCACCAGCACGGCCAGCGAAAAGACGATCGCGAGGATCGAGATCACCAGCACGACCGTGCGGCCGACGTGGCGGCCCGGATCATCCGGCTCATTCTCCGCCGGCGCCTCGTTTTCTTCCTCCGGCTCTTCGAGCGTGACGTCGCTCACCGGGAGCACGCGGTGCGACGCAAACGGCCGCGGCGGCAGCGCGTCTTCCTGCGGCGCGTCCGGCGC
This sequence comes from uncultured Clostridia bacterium, assembly GCA_947305635.1. Classification (GTDB taxonomy): domain Bacteria; phylum Bacillota; class Clostridia; order Oscillospirales; family Acutalibacteraceae; genus UBA6857. The sequence continues at coordinate 4,089 of CAMZEG010000098.1, read as the reverse complement.
GTCGTCGTCGGACACCTCGTCCACCTGAAACCGGCCGTCGGAAATGTCGATGGCGTCGAACGAATCGTCGTCCGCCTCAAGGAAACTGCTGAGCGTCTTCTTCTGCGGCGTCGGCGCGTCGAGTGAGGTCTCTTCCTTGAGAAAGTCCTTGCTCTGATAGAGAATGCGCATCCCGGACGCGGCGGCCGGCGCTTCCTCCGGCTGCGGCGCGGCGGCGTCCTCCGCCGGCTGCTCCTTGGAGGAGAGCACCTTCTGCAGCAGCTGTTCGAGCTGCTCCTGCGTCATCTGCACGGTCGGCTCCTGCGGCTGCGCGGGGTTATTCGTGCGGATCGGCGACTGTGGCGCCTCGCGCTTTGTCTGCAGCGGTTCGGTGTCGGTGAAATCGAACGCGCCGCTGGAAATATCTTCGATTTGCGGACGGTCCGCGCCGTCCTCATAGATCTTTTTCATGCGTCACAGTCCTTTACAGCTGGTGATGCGGTGTCGCCGAAATCGCGCAGATAGCAGCGGATCAGGTCGAGCGCCTGAGAGGAGAACACCGTGCGGTTGAAATCGCGGCAGTCCGGGCCGGTCTGCCCGGTGCAGACGGTGCGCGTCAGGGTGCGCGTGCCGTCGGTCAGCGCGAGATAGGCGAGGCCGGGGTCGCGGCCGCGGTCGTCTTTGCCGGGGCCGGCAAGGCCCGTGACCGAGACGGCGAGATCGGCGCCGCTTTGCCGTTTCGCGCCCTGCGCCATCTGGACGGCGACCGTCTCGCAGACCGCCGAATCTGTTTCAAGCACCTGCGGATCAACGCCCAGTAATTTTTCTTTGATGTGGTTCTGATACGAGACGATCCCGCAGCCGAAGACCGCGGACGCGCCGGGCACGTCGGTCAGCCGTTTGGCGACGAGGCCCGCCGTCGCGGATTCCGCCGTCGCGACGGAGATGTTCCGCCGCAGCAGTTCGCGCACAACGGCCGTTTCGATATTCGGCACGTCGACGCCGTAGATATAGCCGCCCAGCCGCTGTTCGATTTCCTGTACCACAGGGTCCAGCAGCGCTTCGGTTTCGGCTTCGGTCTTCGCCTTCGCGGTCACGCGCAGCATCGCTTCCCCGCTTTTTGCGTAGGGGGCGACGGTCGGGTTCTCGCGGTCGAGCAGGTCGCTGACGGCTTGCGCCATCGAGCTTTCGCCGATCCCGAAGGTGCGGATCTCGCGCGAACGGATCATGCCGTCGGAAAACTGCTGCAGGTAGGGCAGGGCGCTGCGCTCGAACATCGCTTTCATCTCGCGCGGCGGTCCGGGCAGCATCAGCAGCCGTTTGCCGTCTTTTTCCATCGCGCAGCCCGGCGCGGTGCCGTTGGCGTTTTCAAAAATCACGGCGCCTTCGGGCATCCACGCCTGCTTTTCGTTCGTCTGCGGCATCTCGATGCCCTTGACGGCGAAGTAGGCGCGCATGCGGCGCAGGCTCTCTTCGTGCAAGATCAGCTTCTTTTGGAACAGCCCGGCGCAGACCTCCTTGGTCAAATCGTCCTTGGTCGGGCCGAGTCCGCCGGTGGTGAGCACGGTATCGGCGCGGGAAAACGCGGTTTCAAGCACCGCCCGCAGCCGCTCCGGGTTGTCGCCGACCACGCTCTGGTGCAAAACCGAAATGCCGAGTGCGGCGAGCTGCCTGGAAAGATACTGCGCGTTCGTGTTGAGAATGTCGCCGAGCAGCAGCTCCGTGCCGACAAAAACGAGTTCACACGTCATACGCGTCTCCTTCCTTTATGGTTCAATCAGGCTTCGATGTAGGTATATCTGGCTTCTTTGACCGCGCGCTCCAACAGCGGCGCGAAGTCGAACATGGTTTCCGCCTCTTCGAGCATCGCGGCGGTCGCCCGCGTCTTCGGGTGCTTCGGTGTAAAGACCGTGCAGCAGTCCTCATACGGCTGCAGCGAGGTTTCGAACGTGTCGATCCGCCGGGCGATCTCGATGATCTCGTCCTTATCCATCCCGATCAGCGGGCGGAAGACGGGGATCTCGGCTACGGCGTTGGTGCACTGCAGCGAGTCGATCGTCTGCGACGCGACCTGGCCGAGGCTTTCGCCGGTGATCAGCGCCTTGCAGCCGTCGTTTTCGGCAATCTGCTGCGCGATGCGCATCATGTGCCGGCGCATGATCAGCGTGAACATGTCCTCGGGGCAGTAATCCTTGATTGCCTCCTGAATCTCGGTGAACGGCACGACGTAAAGTTTGATCCGTCCGCTGTAGCGCGAAACGAGCTTTGCGAGCGCGTGCACCTTCAGCTCGGCGCGTTTGCTCGTATAGGGCGGCGACACGAAGTGCACTGCGTCGAGCATCAGTCCGCGCTTCGACATCATGTAGCCGGCGACGGGGCTGTCGATCCCGCCGGAGAGCAGCAGGCACGCCTTGCCGGACGAGCCGATCGGCAGGCCGCCGGCGCCCTTTCTCTGGTTGCCGTGGATCAGCACCTGATCGCGGATTTCGACCGTCACGGTCAGCTCCGGCGCGTGGACGTCGACCTTCAGCGGGTGGATGTTGGAAAGAATGTGCGCGCCGACCTCCGCGGCGATCTCGGGCGACGTCATCGGGAACTTTTTGTCGCTGCGTTTGCCGTTGACCTTGAAGGTGCGGACATTTCTGAGGTCGTCGCCCAGAAATTCGAGCGCCGTGCGCTTGATGTCGTCAATGTTTTTGTCGCAGACCGCCGCGACGGAAAAGCCGACGATGCCGAACACGCGGGAGATCCGCTCGACGGCTTCGTCAAAATCGATGTCGTCGCTGTCCGGCTCCGCCACGATCGTGGACTGCGATTTACGGAACGTGAACGTCCCGAGGGGCGCGAGCCTGCGCCGCATGTTTTTGATCAGGATATCTTCAAACGTCGAGCGGTTGAGCCCCTTGAGGACGATCTCGCCGTTTTTGACAAGAATGACTTTTTTCATAGCGTTATCCTTTTCTGCGAATGGTGTCGAGCGCCGCTTGGATCCCGTCTAAGCAGTATGTCAGCTCTTCTTCGGTCGTCGTGTCCGAAAGACTGACACGCAAAGACGAAGCGACGACCGCCGGATCGAGGCCCGCCGCCGCGAGCACGGGGCTGCGGTGCCCCTTGGCGCAGGCGGAGCCGGAGGAGACGTAAACGCCGCGGTCGGACAAAAAGTTGAGCACAACCTCCGCCGGATGGCGCGGTAGCGCGAAGTTGATGATATAGGGCAGGGCGTCGTCCCCGCTGTTGACGACGACGTCCGGCAGCTGACGCAGTGCCGCGACAAAGCCGTCGCGCAGCGCCGTCACGCGGGCGAGGTGCCGTTTGGGGGCAATCTGTGTCGCTGCGCCGGCAAAGCCCGCAATCGCGAGCGTCGGTTCCGTGCCGGGGCGCAGCCCGTTTTGCTGTTCGCCGCCGAACGTGCGCGGGCGGATCGTCACGCCCGGTTTGATCCAGAGCGCGCCGGCTCCTTTCGGGCCGTGGATCTTGTGCGCGCTGACGGTCAAAAGGTCGCAGCCGAGCTTTTGCGGAGACAAAGGCAGCTTGCCGAACGCCTGTACGGCGTCGACGTGAAACAGCGCATGGCTGCGTTTTTGTTTGAGCAGTGCGGCGATCTCTTCCACAGGCTCGATTGCGCCGAGCTCATTGTTGACCGCCATCACGCTGACAAGGATCGTTTTGTCGTCCAACAGCGCTTCCACGTCCTTTACCGCGACAACGCCGAAGCGGTCGACGGGGATGCGCCGCACGCCGAACCCCTCGCGCGCGAGCTGGTCCGCCGCCTTCATCACCGAGGGGTGCTCCACGGCGGAGACGAGGATCCGGCTGCCGCTTTTCTGCAGCGCGTAGGCCGCGCCGAAGAGCGCGAGGTTGTTCGCCTCGGTGCCGCCGGAGGTGAAGAGGAGCTCCTTTTCTTTGCAGCGCAGCGCTTTTGCGACGGCGGCGCGGCAGTCGTCGAGCAGCGTTTCGGCGTCGAGACCGACGGCGTGCAGCGAAGACGGGTTGCCCCAGTCCTGTTCGGCGGCGCGGCGGATCCACTGCTTTGCGCTTTCGCAAAGCGGGGTCGTTGCGCTGTTGTCCAAATATGCCTGCACGCGGATACACCTCTTCAATATAATTACA
>CAMZEG010000097.1 GCA_947305635.1 uncultured Clostridia bacterium | reverse complement strand
GGGCAGAGGCAGCCGCTGAGATGGCGCCCACCCCGAGAAGCGTCGCCTACAGTCGGCTGCTGCAGCTGCAGAAAAACGGCGGCTATTCCACTCTGCTGCTGGAACACAGCCCGGAGATGCGCGCGTTTGACGCGCGCGACCGCGCGTTTGTTGCCGCGCTCGTCTACGGCGTGACGGAACGGCGGCTGACACTCGATTATCAGCTCTCGCTGTATCTGACAAAACCGCTGCAGAAGCTGCAGCCGCAGGCGCTGTGTCTTTTGCGGCTCGGCGCGTATCAGATCCTGTTCTCCGAAAAAGTGCCCGTGTCCGCGGCTGTGAACGAAACGGTCGCCCTCGCGAAAAAGCACTGCGCTTACGCGTCTGGTCTGATCAACGCCGTGCTGCGTAAGATCGCGCAAAACGGACTTTGTCTTCCGCCGGAAAGCGACCGCATTTTGTATCTGTCGGTGCGCTATTCCTGTCCCGCCGCGCTGGTTTCGCGTTGGCTGGAGGACTACGGTGAGGACGATACTGTCGACATCCTCGATAGCTCGCTGCAGCCGGTCGGCCTCACCGTTCGCGTCAATACGACAAAAACGACGACCGCCGATTTGCAGGCTTTGCTCAAACAGCAAGGTGTATCAAGCGAGACAATCGTTGTTCCCGACGCGCTGAATCTGGAAAGGCTTCCCTGCGCTGTCGATCAGCTGCCTGCGTTTCGCGACGGTCTGTTCCATGTGCAGGATAAAGCGAGCATGCTTTGCGCAATGGCGGTTTCTGCGCAGCAGGGGCAAACGGTCTTTGACCTTTGCGCCGCGCCGGGCGGCAAAAGCTTTACCATTGCCGAAGGGATGGAAAACGAAGGGCAAGTCCATGCGTTCGATCTGCACGAAAAACGCGTCGGCCTGATTCAGTCGGGCGCCGAACGACTCGGGCTTTCCTGTATACAGGCGGCTGTCGGTGATGCTTCCGTTTTTAACGAAACGCTCGGAACAGCCGACCGCGTCCTGTGCGACGTGCCTTGTTCCGGCCTCGGCGTCATGCGGCAAAAACCCGAAGTGAAATATAAAGACCTCGAATCCTTAAAGGATCTGCCGTCGCTGCAGTTGCGCATTCTGGAAAACGGCGCGCGCTATCTGAAGGATGACGGCAGGCTGATTTATTCCACCTGCGCGCTTGATCGCCGCGAAAACGACGCGGTCTGCGCCGCGTTTTTGGAACGCAACCCCGACTTTGTCCCCGTGCCGCCGCTGCCGGACCTGTCCGATCAGACGTTTTTGACGATTATGCCGCATAAATTTGACTGCGACGGATTCTTTATCGCGGCGTTTTGCAAAAGGAGACTCTCATGACCGATCTGCTCTCGTTTTCGCTGCCGGAACTGGAAGCGTTTCTGACGTCTTTGGGCGAGAAGCGCTTTGTCGCGTCGCAGCTGTTTCGCTGGCTGCATTATCAGCGTGTGACGGACTTTGACGAGATGACGAATCTGTCGAAACAGCTGCGCGAAAAATTGCAAAAAAATTGTTACATTTCCGGCTGTGCTATTGAAAAAAAGCTGGTTTCAGTGTATGATAGTACAGTTAAATATCTGTTCTCGTTGCCGGACGGCGAACGGATCGAATCCGTTGTGATGCAGTATAAATACGGCTATACCATCTGCGTCTCAAGCCAGGTCGGCTGCAAGATGGGCTGCACGTTCTGCGCCTCCGGGATCGCCGGGTTTGTGCGCAACCTGCTGCCGGGCGAGATCCTTGCGCAGGTCTATACCGCGGCGCGGGATCTGGACGTCCGGATCTCTCACATCGTGATGATGGGCGTCGGCGAACCGCTCGACAACTTCGACAACGTCCTGCGCTTTTTGTCGCTTGTTACCGATGAGAACGGGTATAACCTGAGCATGCGCAACATCTCGCTTTCGACCTGCGGCGTCGTGCCCGGCATCTACCGTCTGATGGAGGAAAAGCTGCAGCTGACGCTTTCCGTTTCGCTGCACGCGCCGAACGACGAAATCCGCTTGCGGACGATGCCGGTCAATAAACGCTGGCCGATCGAAACGCTGATGAAAGCCTGCCGCGCCTACACGAAAGAGACCGGCCGGCGCATCTCCTTTGAATACGCGCTCATTTCCGGCGTCAACGATTCCGACGAGAACGCCGCCGAACTCGCAATGCTTTTGCGCGGGATGCTGTGTCATGTGAACCTGATTCCGGTCAACAGCGTGAAAGAGCGCGACTACGTCCGTTCCCAGCCCGCGCGCATCCAAAGCTTTTTGCGCGTGCTGGAGCAACACCATATCAACGCGACGGTCCGCCGTACGCTCGGCAGCGATATCAACGCCTCCTGCGGGCAGCTGCGGCGCGGCGAGGGCGTCGGCAGCAATCAAACGTAAACAAACCTGACACAGATCGCTTGAATCCCTTTGAAAGAGGTGACTGTATGAAGACGCTTGGCAATTCGGATATCGGCAAGATTCGTCAGAACAACGAAGACGCGTTCCGCTTCGGCAGTTTTGACGACGGCGTAACCTGGGCTGTCGTCTGCGACGGCATGGGCGGCGCGGCCGGCGGTCAGATCGCAAGCTCCATGGCGGCCGATATGGTCGGCAGAAAGATTGAAAAGTGCTATCATAAATCGATGGGGGAAAACTCCATCGAGAACATGCTGCTTTCCGCCATCACAACGGCGAACGTAACGGTCTATGACCGCGCGATCGCGGATGATTTCCTGAGCGGCATGGGCACGACCATCGTCTGCGCTGTGATTAAAAACGAGGTCGCGTCGATCGCCCATGTCGGCGATTCCCGCGCATATCTGATCCATGACGATTCGCTGCGTCTTTTGACAAAGGACCATTCCCTAGTACAGGAAATGCTCGACAACGGGCAGATCACCGAAGCGGAATTTGAGCATCACCCCGTCAAGAATATCATCACGCGGGCGCTCGGCGTCTCGGAGGAGATCGATATCGAGTTCGATACCGTCTCGCTCGAAAAGGGCGACGTCCTCTTCCTTTGCACGGACGGCCTGAGCGGCGCGCTCGAAAAAGAAGAAATACTTGACATTTACCGCACGTACGCCTTCGATCAGTTCCCTTCAAAGCTGATTGAACGTGCGAACCGCGCCGGGGGAAAAGATAACATCACGGTCGTTGCCGTGCAAGCGTGAAAGGAGAGGAACACGAAATGGAAAATTATGTCGGCAAACGACTGGACGGACGCTATGAGATCATCGAGATCATCGGCGTCGGCGGCATGGCCGTTGTATATAAAGCATTTGACAATATCGACAACCGCATTGTCGCGGTCAAGATTCTCAAGGACGAATACCTGACGAACGAGGACTTCCGCCGCAGATTCAAGAACGAATCCAAGGCAATCGCCGTGCTCTCGCACCCGAACATTGTCCGCGTCTTTGACGTCAGCTACGGCGACCGTCTGCAGTATATCGTCATGGAATATGTGGAAGGCATCACGCTGAAGGAATATATCGAACAGCAGGGCGTCATCGATACGCGTGAAGCGGTCTATTTCGTGACGCAGATTCTGCGCGCGCTGCAGCACGCCCACGACAAGGGCATCGTCCACCGCGATATCAAGCCGCAGAACATCATGCTGATTTCCGACGGCACGATCAAGGTGACGGACTTCGGCATCGCGCGGTTCTCCCGCAGCGAAACGAAGACCATGACCGAACAGGCGATCGGCTCCGTCCATTATATCAGCCCCGAACAGGCCAAGGGCAGCGTGACCGATTCCAAATCGGATCTCTATTCCGTCGGCGTCGTGCTGTATGAGATGCTGACCGGCAAGCTGCCGTTCCAGGCGGAGAACACCGTTTCCGTCGCGCTGATGCATCTGCAGAAGGATCCGCTGCGTCCGCGGCAGATCAACCCGAACATTCCCGTCGGCCTCGAGCAGATCATTATGCGGGCGATGCAGAAGAACCCGAACGACCGCTATCAGTCCGCGTCGGAAATGCTCGTCGATATCGACGAATATAAGCGCAACCCCAACGTGAAGTTCGACTATTCCTATTTCGTCGACCGTGAGCCGACGAAGTATATCCCGACCGAGCAGGTGCGCGCCGACCAGTACCGCGCCCAGCCGGTCGTCCAGCCGCAGCCGCGTCCGGCACAGACGCCGGATCCGCAAAAGCAGCGCGCGCAGGCTGCTGCAGCCGTGGCGCTCGAACGCGAAAAGAAGAAGCGCCGCCGTGCCGTCGGACTGCTTGTCGGCGTGCTCGCTGCCGTGCTTGTGATGGCGTTTGTCGTCTGGAAATATGTGCTGCCCGACAAGAACAGCATTGATGTGCCGAATCTCGTCGGCCTGAACTTCCAGGAAGACGTCATGGACAACGAGGCGTACAGCGATTTCCGCTTCGTCTGCGAAACCGATGAGCGCAGTACGGCCGTCAGCGGCACCATTACCTCGCAAAAGCCGGAAAAGGGCCGCATCGAACGCGGCGGCGCGATCACGTTGTATATCGCGCCCGGCAAAGAGGAGATCCGCGTGCCGGATGTTTACACCTATGACTATGCGCTCGCGTCGAGCGTGCTGAAGGCCGCGAACTTTGAAGTCAAGGTGGAAAAGGAAGTCAACAATAACCGTGTCGCAGGCACCGTCATCCGGACGTCTCCGGCAAGAGACGAAAAGGTGGAAGAGGGCGCGACCATCACGATCTACGTTGCGACCGCGGGCGAACAGGAGCCGGTCGAAGTACCAAACCTGATCGGTCTGACCGTCAGCGAGGCGAAGGAAAAGCTGGAAGAAGCGGGTCTGGAGCTTGACAACGCGCGGACGGAATACCGCGCCAGCAGTCAGGACAGAGGCACGATCATCGGCCATGAGTCGCTCGGGGAAAAGGTGCTGCCCGGCACGAAGATTGCCGTCTATGTCAGCACAGGCAATATGCCGACCAACGCGACAACGACGGAGCCGACGGAATCGACCGAAGCGTCCACCTCAGCCACGACCGACGCGAGCACGACGCAGGCGATAACCGCTTCGACGACGCAGGCGACCACTGCAGCCACCACGACGCCGACGACGGCAGCGCCCACAACGACGCAGCCGCCGACAACGACCCAGCCGCCGACGACCACCGACGGCCCGATGATGGAATTTGATTGATGATGGATCAGACACTGAACGGCAGAATTATGAAAGGCATCGGCGGTTTCTACTATGTGGAAACCGCCAGCGGTCTGTTTGAATGCAAAGCGAAAGGCCGCTTCCGCAAGGAAAAGCTGACCCCGCTCGCCGGCGATCTGGTCACCATTACGGTGCGCGAGGACAAGGAGAACACCATTGATAGGATTTTGCCCCGTAAAAACGCTTTGAAGCGTCCGCCGGTCGCAAACATTGACCGTCTCTTTCTTGTCATTTCGGCGGCAAAACCGCTTCCGAGAACGCTTGTAATCGACAAGCTGACCTGCATCGCGGAAAAGAACGGGATCGAGCCGGTGCTGATCTTTTCCAAAACGGACCTCGCGCCGATCGATGATCTCGTTGCAATCTACCGCACGACGGGCTACACCATGCTGTTCAATACGCAGCTGGACGAGATCCGCGCGCAGATCGCCGGGCGCGTCTGCGCGTTCACCGGGAATTCCGGCGTCGGCAAAACAACGCTGATCAACCGGCTGGACCCTTCGCTGTCGCTTGAAACAAACGAGATTTCGGAAAAGCTCGGCCGCGGCAAACACACGACGCGGCACGCGGAGCTGTTCCATATCGCGGACGGCCTTGTGATCGATACGGCGGGCTTCTCCTCGCTCGATCTGCTGCAGAACGAGGTGATCCTCAAAGACGACCTTGCGGACTGCTTCCACGAATTCCGGCCGTATCTCGGCGAATGCAAGTTTACGACTTGCGCGCATATCGGTGAAAAAGGCTGCAAGATATGCGAGATGGTGGAACGCGGCGAGATATCGCTTTCCCGCCATAAAAGCTACTGCGCGTTGTATGAGGACGCGAAAGCCATCCGCGAATGGGAGCTATAAGACAGCGCTGTGCACAAACATCGCCTTTTCGCATAGAATGCATTGAACCGTTTCAACGGCATCTTAGCGAACGGAGATGATCAGATGCGCCGACGCGCGAACCGTTTTCCGATGGGTCTGCTGTTTTCGGCTTTTGGCGCGGGGCTGCTTTTAGCGCTTTGCTTCCCGACAAAGTTCATGCTGTTCTTGTTAGCGCTGCTGCTTGTTGTGCTCGGCGTGCTGGCCTATCTGCGCTGAAAGGGGAGTTGGCATGCAGGTTGTCGTGGTCCGCAGCCCCAAAGCGCTGCGCGGTATTTTGAAGCTGCTGTTCAAGATCAAGAGCAGCTGACGCGGGCGGGATTCTTACGTTTTTCTTAAATTCGGAAAAAGGCTTGCTTTTTTACAGGATTCGTGTAGAATAAGGAATACAAAACACATGTCGGAGTGAAACACATGGACGATATCTATTTTTCGGATAAACCGGATCAACATAAATCACAGAAGAAACCGAACGGCAGCGCTTCGATCCACGCGGACGACAGCACGCAGGACGCCTATTCGGGCGATCCCGTCTTGAAGGATCAGCCGAAGTTCGTTGTGCATATGCCTGAACAGGAAAAGCCCGTCGTTTTGCCGGACCGTACGCCGAAGGGCAGACCGGTCACGACGGAGCCTGTGCAGCCGCGCGTGCCGGATTATACCCCGACGCAGACGTCGAAGTTTGACGACTCCGCCTATTTGCAGGGGGATTACGCCGCGCCGCAGCAGTCGATGCGCGTCCGCCGTCCGCAGCCGCAGCCGCGTGTGGAAAACCGGCCGCGCCCCGCGGCGCAGACCGCCTCTTCCAAGAAGCGCCGCAAGAAAAAGAAAGGCGCGAAGGGCAAGGTCGTGCTCGCTATCATCCTTGTGATTGTTCTGCTCTTGACCGGGTTGTTCGCGTACGGCTACGCGATCCTCGGCAAAGTCGGTTATAACAAGGATTACGACAGCAACAACGCTTATATTGAATCCGCAGCGCTCGCACGAGGCAAAGGCGTGCGTAACATCCTTTGTATCGGCGCCGACGCCCGCGGCGACGTGGAGGGCAACCGCTCCGATACGATGATCCTTGTGTCGATCGACTCCGTGCATCATAAGCTGAAAATGACGTCGTTTTTGCGTGACTCGTTCGTTTATATTCCCGCGAAGGGCTTCAACGCCAAGCTGAACGCGGCGTTTGCCTGGGGCGGCGCAAAGATGCTCGTCGACACGATCGAGTATAACTTCAAAGTCGATATCGACGATTATGTGATCATTGACTTTGTCGGCTTCCAGAAGCTGATCGACCTGATGGGCGGCCTTGACGTTGACGGCGTCACGGAAGCGGAAGCGAAGTACATGCGCGACGTCGTGAAGATCGTCTACTGCAAGGAAGGCAAGAACCACTTTACCGGCGCGGCGGCGCTCTGGTACTGCCGGATCCGCAAACTGGACGACGATTTCCACCGCACGGAGCGGCAGCGGAAAGTGATCAACGCGATCATGAAGCAGGCGCTGCACCGCAACCCGTTCGAGCTGATGAAGATCGTTGAGCAGGTGCTGCCGATGATCCAGACCAGTATGAGCCGCAACGATCTTGTCGCCGTCGGTTTTTCGACCGTGTTCAATTACATCGGCGGCACCACGCGTCATATCTCCGCAATGGTCGCGCTCAGCGCGCTGACCGCCGTCGTCTCCACGTTTTTGATGGGCACGCTCAGCGACAAGCTGAAGAACCGCCGCCTGTTCATCTCGGTAGGCTATATTCTATGGGGTATCGTTACCGGCATGTTCGGCTTCATCACCAAAGAAAACGTGGCGGGGCTGTTCCGGCTGAGCGACGAGGTGATGATCCTCACCTCCACGGTATGGTTCGTTATCATTATGGATATCTTCATGACCTTTATGGGGTCCACGAGCAACGACGCGGCGTTTCAGGCGTGGGTGACCGACGTTACCTCCGCCAAACAGCGGGCGCTGGTGGAAACCGTACTCTCTGTGGTGGGCACGGTCTCGTTC
>CAMZEG010000096.1 GCA_947305635.1 uncultured Clostridia bacterium | reverse complement strand
CGACGATGTCATAGGCCGCCTTGAACGCGAAGCCCATGCACTGGATCGCCTGCAAAAACGAGTTGCAGGAGCAGGCGCCCTCCTGCCAGCTGCAGCCGATATGGTTCGGGCAGGGCGAATCGGTCACGCCGTCGGGGTTGTTGATCGGCGAGCCGACATGGTTCCAGTAGGCCTTATGGGGAAACTTCGCCATCAGGTCGAACAAAACCTGCGGGGTTTCCGCCGCCTCGGCCGACACAAAGCCGGGCTGGACGACGGAAAGCAGCAGTACCAGAGAAAGCAGCAAAAGCAGCAAACGTTTTAACTTCATAAGAGTCTCATCCTTTATATCAAACGATTTGGTAATATCAATTGGAATCCCGCATATGCGACATTATTAGATGTATTGTAACATATTCTGACAAAAAATGCAAATCTTTCCGGTTGCCGGATTTTTCCAGCCGCCGTTTACAAAGAAAAAAGCCGTCCGCAGACGGCTGAGGGCGGCAGGGCTTATCGGATTCCGGTCAGGTCTTTGATCACCTCTCCCGCGGCGATCAGACCGGCGACCGACGGGACGAACGACACCGAGCCGGGCACGGGTCTCTCCCCTTCCGAAACGGCTGTCAGCGGCTTGCGCGCCGGCTCTTTGGAATAGACCACCTTGAGGTGTTCGATCCCGTGCTTTTTCAGCTCGCGGCGCATGGTGCGCGCCAGCGGGCAGACGCTTGTTTTCGCGAGATCCGCGACCTCGAAGCGCGTCGGGTCGAGCTTGTTGCCCGCGCCCATCGACGCGATGATCGGCACACCCGCCGTTTCGGCGCTGACCGCGAGGGCGATCTTGCCCGCGACGGTGTCGATCGCGTCGACGACGTAGTCGTATTCATCGAACGGGAAGGTGGCCGCGTTTTCCGGCAAAAAGAACGTGTCGCGGACCGTCACGCGCAGCGACGGGTTGATATCGAGCAGCCTTGCGCGCAAAACGTCGGTCTTCTTTTGTCCGATTGTGCTGCGCAGCGCGAGCAGCTGGCGGTTGAGGTTGGACACGCTGACCGTGTCGCTGTCCACGAGCGTGATTGCGCCGATCCCGGCGCGAACGAGCGCTTCCGCCGCGAAGGAGCCGACCCCGCCGAGACCGAAGACGACGACATGCTTTTGCGCAAGCGTCTGTACCGCCTCTTCGCCGAGCAGCAGCACCGTGCGGGAGACCATCTCATCCATTGTTTCCCTTCCCCTTTCCGAAGCCGAGGAAGATGAACAGCGACGCGGGGACGATGCTCAGGATGAACAGCGCGAGCGCCCACGGGTGCGCCGTGAAGTATTCGAACATCGCGCGGAACGCCGCCGGCTGCAGCAGAATCACAAGGCCGACGATCACCGCGAAAATCGCCGCGACAAGAACCGCGCCCGCCGCCGCGTCCTTTGCCTTTTTGGCAAGCGGATGCCGCTCCTGCGTCGCGAGGTCGACCGTGCTTTCGACAGCGGTGTTGACGATCTCGAGCGCGAGTACAAGCGCGCTCGCCAGCAGCAGAATCGCCCAGTCGGCGCGGCTGAGGACGAACCAGTCGGTCAGCAGGAGAAAGCCGAGCATATAGCCGATGCAGGTCAGGTGGATCCGGAAATTGCGTTCATGGCGAATCACGGTCCAGACGCCCTGAAAGGCGTAGCCGAAGCTTTTGAAGAGTTTGACGTAATACTTTTTCATCGATATTTCACCTCGAAAAAAAGCTGAAACGAAGCCGTTCCAGCCTGCCATGTTTATTCTTCCACCGTGTAGTAGCTGCCGCTGCGCTCGAGTCCGAGCTGGGTCAGCACAGCCTCCTCCTTTTCGCGCATCCGCACAAGCTCCAGACCGCCCGCCTCGTGGTCGTAGCCCAAAAGGTGCAGCATGGAGTGGACGGTCAGAAAGGCGATCTCGCGGTCAAAGCTGTGGCCGTAAAGCTCCGCCTGTTTATGCGCGTGCTCGATCGAGATCACGATGTCGCCGAGCATCTGGGCGCCAGTGTCGTTGTTGACGTCATAGACGCCCTCCGCGCCGAGCGGGAACGACAGCACGTCCGTCGAGCGGTCGACGTTGCGGTACTGTTTATTGAGTTCATGGATCCGCTCGTCGTCCACGATCGCGACGCTGATTTCCGCCGAGCCCTTGAACTGTTCGTTGACAAGCACCGCGTTGCAGCAGCGGCGGATCAGCATCCGCAGGCCGCGCGGGAGCTTTTCGACCGTTTGCTCGTTGCTGATGATGACTTTGATCCGATCTTTCATTTTTTCCTCTTTGCCTCCTCGAATTTTTCGTAAGCCCGGACGATGTCCTGCACCAGCCGGTGCCGCACGACGTCCTTTTCGGAAAAGCGGATGGTTTCAATGTCTTCCACATGTTTGAGGATCTTGATGACGTCGACAAGGCCCGACCGTTTGCCGTCCGGCAGGTCGATCTGGGTGATGTCGCCGGTGACGACAATCTTCGAACCGAAGCCGAGCCGCGTCAGGAACATTTTCATCTGCTCCGGCGTGGTGTTCTGGGCTTCGTCGAGAATGATGAAGCTGTCGTCGAGCGTCCGGCCGCGCATATACGCGAGCGGCGCGACCTCGATATTGCCGCGCTCCTGATAGCGCTGGAACTGCTCTGCGCCGAGCATGTCGAACAGCGCGTCGTACAGCGGGCGCAGATAGGGATCCACCTTCTGCTGCAGATCGCCGGGGAGAAAACCGAGCTTTTCCCCCGCCTCCACGGCGGGCCGCGTCAGGATGATCCGCTCCACTTCCTTCGCGCGGAAGGCGCTGACCGCCATCGCGACGGCGAGGTAAGTCTTGCCGGTGCCGGCGGGGCCGACGCCGAGCACGATCGTGTTATTGCGGATCGCTTCGATGTATTTCTTCTGGCCGAGGGTCTTCGGCTTGATCGGTTTGCCCTTCGCGGTGATGCAGATACAGTCGCCGCCCATCGCGCGCAGGCTCTCCTCGCTCCCCTCTTTGACCATCGAGATGACGTAGCGCACGTTCTGCTCGTTCAGCGCTTCGCCCTTGGAAAGCAGGTGCAGCAGCCCGTTGACGGCCTTTTCCGCCTGCATCACGTCCTCCACGTCGCCCTGAATCTTCAGCTCCGAACCGCGGACGACCACGCGCACGTTGAACTCGCGCTCGATCAGTTTGATATTTTCATCGAACGAACCGAACAGCGATACCGCCGTCTCCATCCGTTCCATATTGATCAGCCGTTCAAACATGCCGTCACCTCCGTGTTTTTTATTGTATCACAAAGATTTCGGTTTGTGAATAGACTTTTGTATATTTTATAAAGAACTTGTCCGCCCTTTTGAGAAAGACGGACAAAATTTACTATTTGAACAGCCTTAACAGCTTTTTCAGCGCCCGCACGGGCCAAAGCCCCGTCAGCTTCCGGTAGCGCCGGACGGCGGTCGCCGCCTCCTGCGGCGTGCCGAGGGCGCGGTAGGCGCTGAGTTCTTTTTTGAGCGCAGCTTCTTTCCCGAGTGCGCGGTAGCCCGCCAGTTGACGGCGCAGATCGTCGATCGTCTCATTCGCCGCTTTGAGGTCGCGCCGCGCGGCGATCAGCTCGCGCAGGTCAATGTGCTCCTCGATGAAGTAGTTATGCAGCGTGAGCTTCATCGTCTCGTTCTGCCAGCGCATCAGCTCTTCCTCGGTAAACGTCGTTTTGCAAAGCTCGCTCGCCGTGCGCGTTTCGTTTTTGCACTGTTCGATAAACGCAGAAACGGTTTCTTCCAACTGACGGCGCACGGGCAGATAGGTGTCCGGATTCGGCGGCGGATCGCGCATCCAGTCGTCGAACTTTCCCTCTAAAAACGCCTTGTTTGTGCAGTGATGGACGTAATCCTTGTACGGCACGAAACGGTCGGACTGGAAGCTCTTGCGGATCAGCAGCACCGGGGTGCCGAGCGCCAGCGTCGGCAGCGTGCAGTGCAGCCGGAAGGTATAGACCGCAAGCGCGTTCTGATACAGGTCGAGCATCTCCTCGACCTGCGCCTTTCTCACTTCCCACGAAAGGTTGCCGGACGGTTCCGGGCGCGTGGGCGCGATCACCTTCACGTCGATCCCGCTGTCTTGATAAAAGCGCCGGATCTTTTTTTCGACCGCCTTGTCGACGCCGACCACGCAGACGTACGGCCGCTCGGGCGTCTTCTTTTCGCGCTGCGGAAGCGTCAGGGTGATACAGCCGGAAAAATAGGCGGGAATCCCGCGCTGCTCCAGAGACTCCACCGTCGACGGGTCGCGGCAGCCGATCGGCGCGTGAGCCAGCATATAGTCGCGGCCGACCCCGTCGAGATACTCCCATTTGCTCGGCATCCCGCGCGGACGTCCGCGGTGGGCGTCGTTGTAATGAAAGCCGATCCAGAGCGGATAAATGCTCTTTGACGGCGGCCAGTTCCACTTGTGCCACATATACCAGGCGCTCATGATACAGGCGACCGGCTCGTCGTCCGCCGCATGGAAACCGTCGAGGTCCTCCACGTCGACCATATAGTCCACCTGCGGGTACCACAGGCTTTCGGCGTAGGACTGCATATCGTCGCCGATGTTCTTCGTCGTTTTGCGCCAGAGCACACCGTATTTCATGTCGTTCTCCTTTCGTTCGGGGTCTTTTGGTATATTATACCCGAAAGTGTCGTCTGCATTTTTCTATAACGGAATAATAAGGCGACTTTGTTTCTCTGAATACTTTTTAATGGGACCGGGCGGCGCCGGCGGCCGCAAAAACGCCGTCAGCTCCGCCGTGAAAATGCCGGAAACGCTTGACAGCGCGCGTAAAAATCTATATAATATCCATTTGACAGTAAAATCTAACCACAGAAAGGATCATGCATTATGGCACAGGAAGTATTGCTCACCGCGGCAGGTCTCAAGGAGCTGCAGGAAGAACTCGAATATCTGAAGGTCACCGGCCGTCAGGAGATCAAGGAAAAGATCCAGGTCGCACTGGGCTACGGCGACCTTTCGGAAAACAGCGAATATGACGAAGCGAGAAACGACCAGGGCAAGCTCGAAGCGCGCATCAGCGAGATCGAAGCGATCCTCGCGAATGCGAAGATCATCGACGAGGACACCCTGAGCACCGATATGGTACAGATGGGCTCGAAGGTCACGATCAAGGACGTGGAATACGGCGACACCTATAAGTACCAGATCATCTCCTCCACCTCCACCGCGAAAGACAAGGGCTCGGACTATCTGACGAGCGACGAGTCCCCGGTGGCAAAGGCGCTGATCGGTCACCGCGTGGGCGACAAGGTGGAAGTCGAAGCCCCCGCCGGCACGATCATTTACGAGATCGTCGAAATCTCCAAGTAAGGAAAGGACGAACAACAATGGCTGACGAAAAGAACAATGCGCCGGTCGAAGAACTGACCCAGGAAAGCATCAACGAGCAGCGGCAGATCCGGATCGAAAAGCTCAAGGCCATGCAGGACGCGGGCAACGATCCGTTCGAGATCACGCTCGCGACCCAGACGCACGAAAGCGCCGAGATCAAGGCGCAGTTCGATTTGCTCGAGAACAAGGAAGTCTCCGTCTGCGGCCGCATCATCGCGCGCCGGATCATGGGCAAGGCGAGCTTTGTCACGATTCAGGACCGCGAGGGCCGGATCCAGTCGTACGTTTCGATCAACGACGTCGGCGAAGAGGCCTACACGGCGTTCAAAAAGCAATGGGACATCGGCGACATCATCGAGGTCAAGGGCTTTGTGTTCAAGACGCGGACGGGCGAAATCTCCGTCCACGCGCAGCAGATCCGCCTGCTGTCGAAGTCGCTGCTTCCCCTGCCCGAAAAGTTCCACGGCCTGACCGATACCGACACGCGGTACCGCCGCCGTTACCTCGACCTGATTATGAACGCGGACGTCAAGGACACGATGATCAAGCGTTCGCTGATCATCCGCACGATCCGCAGCTATCTCGACGCGCAGGGCTTCATCGAAGTGGAGACCCCGATGCTCGTTTCCAACGCGGGCGGCGCCGCGGCGCGTCCGTTTGAAACGCACTTCAACGCGCTGAACGAGGACCTCAAGCTGCGCATTTCGCTTGAGCTCTATCTCAAGCGCCTGATCATCGGCGGCCTCGAGCGCGTCTATGAGATCGGCCGCGTCTTCCGCAACGAGGGCCTTGACACCCGCCACAACCCGGAATTCACCCTGATGGAGCTCTATCAGGCCTATACCGATTACCACGGCATGATGGATCTGACCGAAAACCTGTTCCGCCATGTGGCGCAGACCGTGCTCGGCACGACGACCATCGTCTACAACGGCGTGGAGATGGATCTCGGCAAGCCCTTCAAGCGCATCACGATGATCGACGCCGTAAAGGAATACTCCGGCGTGGACTGGAACGAGATCGAAACGCTCGAGGACGCCCGCAAGGTTGCGGACGAGTACCATGTGGAATATGAGAAGCGCCACGGCAAGGGCGATATTCTCAACCTCTTCTTCGAAACCTTCGTCGAAGAGCACCTGATCCAGCCGACGTTCGTGATGGATCACCCGATCGAGATTTCCCCGCTGACAAAGAAAAAGCCCGGCCACCCGGGTTATGTGGAGCGCTTCGAGTTCTTCATGAACGGCTGGGAAATGGCGAACGCCTATTCCGAGCTGAATGACCCGCTCGACCAGCGCGAACGCTTCAAGGCGCAGGAGCTTGCGCTCGCGCAGGGAGATGAGGAAGCCAACACAACGGACGAGGATTTCCTGATGGCGCTCGAATACGGCATGCCCCCGACAGGCGGCATCGGCTACGGCATCGACCGTATGTGCATGCTGATGACCGACTCCGCGGCGATCCGCGACGTGCTGCTGTTCCCGACGATGAAGAGTCTGGACAAGTGATTCATTTTCAAAATGACAAAAGGACGGTTCACGCCGTCCTTTTTTGATTCTGTTTCCTTGCATTTTACTCAACGCATTCAAACCGGTACTTCCAGTCCGGTTCCCGCCGCACGGTCTGCCACCGGCCGGACGTAAAATCGGGAAACGCCACTGTGTTTGAGCCGTTCGCGATCGACTGCGCGGAAAGCGCGGTGATAGCCATCCACGTTGCGGCGTCATAGACGTCGATCGGCATCGGGAGACCCTGGTCGAGCGCTTCAAAGAACGCGTCCAGCACCAGAAAATCCATGCCGCCGTGGCCCTGCTCCTTCACGCCTTCGTCGCGGTAGCGCCGCCAGATCGGGTGGCGCCACTTGTCCTCATAGTTTTTGCGGTTGCAGAACTGCGGCGACCAGTCCCATTCGGCGCCCTCATAGTGTTCGCTGTCGAGCAGCACCGACTGCGTGGCCTCCTCATACATGCCCTTCGTGCCGCGCACGCAGAGACCGCGGCCGTAATAGCGCGGCAAAGACGTGTCGAGCGTGATGGCAACGGTTGCGCCGTCGGCGCAGGTGATCACGGTGTTCACGATGTCGCCCTGCCGGAAAACCGTTTCGCCGTACTTTTCGCGCAGGTCGTCGTGCGACTGCATATAAGCGTGCAGGCCGGCGCTGCGCGACGCGACCGAAACCAAAGAAACAAAACGGTTGCCGTTGTTGATCCGCAGAATCTTCGCGATCGGACCGATCTCGTGGGTGGGATAGTTTTCCGTGTTGCGCGTCAGGTATTCCTGAAAGCGGTAGTGACGCGTCTCGTTGCCTCTGGCAATCTCGTCGCGCAGATCGTGCAGATAGCCGCCGTCGCAGTGGACGATATCGCCGAACAGACCCTGCCGCGCCATATGGAGCGCCATCAGCTCGTATTCGCCGAAGCAGCAGTTTTCAAGCAGCATGAAGGGAGTGCCGGTCTCCTCCTGGGTTTTCACAAGATCCCAGCAGTCCTCCAGACTGTAGGCGCCGCCGACCTCAATGGCAACCGGCTTTTTGGCACGCATCGCGTAAAGCGCCGCAGGCACATGGTTCGCCCAAGCGGAAAAAACAAGCACAACGTCCACCTCAGGCGCGTCGATCAGCGTTTTCCAGTCTTCGGTCTGCATCGGCGGCACAGGACGTCCCTTTTCCGCCAGAAAGCCCGCCGTCCTGTCAATGCGGTCGCGATACATGTCGCACAGGCCGACAATGTTGATATAGTCCAGATCGGCAAGCAGGGCCGAGACCAAAAAGTCGCCGCGGTTGCCCAGACCGATCACGCCGACGTTAAAT
>CAMZEG010000095.1 GCA_947305635.1 uncultured Clostridia bacterium | reverse complement strand
CACAGTACACGTACACCTTTGCGGGCTGGTCTCCGACAATTGCTGACGTGACCGGCAACGCAACCTACACCGCAACTTACAGTGATTCGGTCAACACCTATACTGTGACCTTTGAGGCCGAAGACGGAACCGAACTCAAGAAGGAATCCGTATCTTATGGCAACAGCGCGACTCCGCCAGAGATAGCGGAATACATTCAGGGCGAAGAAAACCACAAACACTTCTCCGGTTGGGACAACGATTACACCAATGTGACCGGCCACATAACTGTTAAGGCGGTTTATGTAACGCAGCCGCACGCATGGGTTGATGGCGATGTAACGCTGGAAGCGACCTGTATTTCGACTGGTACACAAGCGCAGTCCTGTGTCTGTGGGGCGACCCAAAGCGTAGAAATCCCTGTTGATTCCACCAACCACAATCTGCAACGGGTCTACGGCACGCCCGCGACCTGCCAGCACGAAGGCACGATCGACTACTACAAGTGCACGCGCTGCGGCAAGAAGTTCGGGGACGAACATGGCACCAACGAGCTTACTGAAGCCGAGCAGTTCATCGACCCGATCCGGGATCACGACTTCTCCGGCCCGATCCGCAACGACAACGACCGCGTGACGCACTCCTACTCCTGCATCTACGGCTGCGGTGAGTTCGGCAGCAAGCAGGCCCACTCCTTCACAAAGGAAAAGGCAACCCGTGAGTATCAGCGCTCTCCCGCGACCTGCACGGAACCCGCGACCTACTACAAGAGCTGTATCTGCGGCGAAAAAGGCGGTACGGTCTTTACCGACGGTGCAGCCCGCGGCCATGATCTGAAGGTTGTTCCGGCCCGCGCGGCGACCTGCACGACGGACGGCTACAATGCTTACAAGGCATGCTCGCGCTGCAGCTATACCGAAGGCTTCCAGGCCATCACGGCCACCGGCCACGGTTCCTATGCCTACGACGCGTCGAAGTCCGGCGAAACGAGCGACCATACGCTGGCGTGGAAAGCCTACAGCTGCCCCAACGGCTGCGGCGACTACTACCTGAGCCTGACAGTGAAAGCGCTTGACCGCAACGGCAACCCGATCTCCGACGTTGACGTCAAGATCACCGACAACGCCGGCAAGGTCTACGCGACAGGCAAAACCGTCAGCGACGGCACCTTCCAGCCGACGAACACCTTCAAGCAGGGCGTCTACGTCTTCAACCTGTCCTATAACGGCACGACGAAGAGCGAGAGAGTGACGCTCACCGGCGGCAGCGTCGCCGGCACGATCGGCAACTTCAGCAACGTCGGCAGCTCCGGCTCCGGCTCGGGTTCGGGCTCCGGCTCCGGTTCCGGCTCCTCGAGCAGCTCCGGCAGCGTCTGCAAATACTGCGGCCAGGTTCATACCGGCCCGCTCGGCTGGCTGATCCAGTTGTTCCACAACATTCTGGCCTTCTTCAAACGCTGATCCAATGACAGCACCCGCCTTCAGTTGAGGGCGGGTGCTTTTTCGGCGTCTGCTTCATGAAAAACCGCATAGCGAAAGCCGACCGTCCATCGACAGCCGGCTTCTTCTTTTATATGATATTGTATTGCTTCCTGCTTTTCACAGCCACCGTCTGCGGTGGGCGATGATCCAGCAGATCGAGATCAGCGCGACCGACAGCCCGATGACGAACAGGTAGCCGTATCGCCAGTGGAACTCCGGCATCGAATCGAAGTTCATCCCGTACCACCCGACGATGATCGTCAGCGGGAAGAAGATCGTCGTGATGACGGTCAGCAGCTTCATCGATTTGTTCATCTTCACGTCGATGAAGGAGGAGTACGCGTCCTGCACATGCACAAGCGAGCTGCTCAGGGAATCCACGTCCTCGCGCAGGCGCGTCACCTTCTGGGAAAGGTTCGAAATGTACATCAGATCGTCGTCTTCGAACAGCTCGTTTTCGTTCTCCTCAATCGCGTCGGTGATGTCGAGAATCTGGTCGTAGTAGTTGTGCATCGAAAGCAGATGGCGCTTCATGTGCAGGACGGAGATGTTGAATGAATCGTCCGCCTCGTCGTTGAAGATCGTCTCTTCAAGCGCGGTGATCTCGTTGCCTGTTTTTTCGATGAAGAGCATGTCGCGTGAGACGAGCAGGTCGAGAAACGCGAAGATCAGCTTTTCCATGTTGACCAGATGCGGGGCGTAGCGGCGCAGGGCGGTGAAAAACTTTTCCTTCGTCGAACCGTCGCGGTCATCCACGTCCACGACGAGCAGCAGATTCTTCATGATATACAGCGCAACACAGTCTGGCTTCGCGTCGATGTCGGCGGAGTTGATCACGCGCAGCTCGGTGAACGTGTAGTCGTCGTACACCTCGACGCCGGAGCGGAAGTTTTCGTTCGCCTTCCGGCAGGCCGCCACCGTGGAACGGGCAAAGCCGTACCGCGGGCCGAGTTCTTCGAGCTCATCGGCACTGATGTAGCCCGCTGTCAGAACATTGGGATCGAGCGCGTCGCGGTCGACTTCGCGGATCTGCGATTGAATTGCATAAAACATGCCCATTTTAGCCCCTCTCTTTTTGGCTGAATCGTCTAAACTTAGACAAAGCGCCGAACTTTTTCGAAAAATGGATTGATTTCTACTCGAGATTCGATTATAATAGACGAAACCGTTTGATGGTTTTGTTTTTTTGCGGTCTTGCGCTTTAGCGCTTTAAAGCAGATTAGTGTCGAGAACCGTCTGCGCGTTCTGCCAGAGCATACGCTGCGTATCCGCGTCGGAAAAGCCGAAGCTGATCAGCCGGTCGGCAAAGTCGCGCTGGTTTTCCCAGGGCGAATCGGAGCCGAAGAGGATCTTTTCGGGGCCGTGCTTTTCGATGATCGCGCGGCATTTCGCGGGACGGATATGCATAACGGCCGCCGTGTCCATCCACACCGGCTTGCCGCACAGCTTCATGAGCACCTCGTCTTCAAGCGCGAAGCCGCCCAGATGGGCGAGGATCAGCTTGTCGTCGATCACGCCCTCCAGTTCGTGCAGCACCCGCAGCACCATGTCCGGCGTGCAGTGGATGTCGTCGCGAAAGGCGATGTCCATCCCCGCGTGGGTCACGACGTACAGATCGCGCGACGCCGCCTCCGCCATGATGCGGATGTACCGCGGATCGTCGAAGCGGACGCCCTGATAATCCGGGTGCAGCTTGATGCCGAACAGGCCGCTTGCCTTGATGTAATCGAGCGTGCCGGGCACGTCCGCGCAGTCCGGGTGGATCGCGCCGGCAAAAAACAGCCCGTCCTTGCCGTTCAGCGCGGCGGAGACACGGTTGATCGTGTGTTCCTGTTTCGGACTGGTCGCCACGGGGAGCACAACGCTGTAATCGATACCGCAGTCGGCCATGGATTTTTTCAGCGCGTCGACCGTTCCTTCGCGGTACGGCTGAATCTGGCCAATCTTTGAAAGATGGGCGATCGCCTTTTCGGCGATCTCATCCGGAAACGTGTGGGTATGGAAGTCAACGATCACATTTTTCGCCTCCCGCGCGAACTGATATACACAGTATAGCACTTTTTCTTGCAAAAAAAAAGGAGTTTTTTATGACAATCGTAGATTTATTGGAGCGAAACGCAAAAGAATGGGGAAACGACACCGCTCTGGTGGAGATCAACCCCGAACAAAAATGCAAAAAACGGGTGACGTGGCACGAATATGAGCTCGTCGAAACGAACGACAGCGCTTATCACCGCCGCGAGCTGACCTGGTCGGTGTTCAACGAGCGCGCAAACCGCTTTGCCAACGCGCTTTTGAAGCGCGGGATCGGCAAGGGCAACAAGGTCGCGATTCTCTTGATGAACTGTCTCGAGTGGCTGCCGATCTATTTCGGCGTGCTCAAGACCGGCGCGATCGCCGTCCCGCTGAACTTCCGTTACGCGTCGGACGAGATCAAGTACACCTTCGACCTTTCGGAAGCGGACATTCTGCTGTTCGGCCCGGAATTCATCGGCCGCGTGGAAGCGATCGCCGACGAGATCGACGATCGGCATCTGCTGCTGTATCTCGGCGACGGCTGTCCCTCCTTCGCGGAAGGCTACGCCTCCTTTGTGGCAGAAAGCTCCAGCGCGAACCCGAACGTCCCGCTGACCGAGGACGATTACGCCGCGATCTATTTCTCCTCCGGCACGACGGGCTTCCCGAAGGCGATTCTGCATAAGCACCGCGCGCTGATCCACTCCTGCCGCGTGGAGCAGAACCACCACGGCCAGACGCGCGACGACGTCTTCCTGTGCATCCCGCCGCTGTATCATACCGGCGCGAAAATGCACTGGTTCGGCTCGCTCCTCTCCGGCAGCAAGGCGGTGCTGCTCAAGGGCACCAAGCCCGAATACATCCTCGACGCGGTGTCGAAGGAACGCTGCACGATCGTCTGGCTGCTGGTGCCGTGGGCGCAGGATATCCTCAACGCGCTGGACGCCGGCACGCTGAAACTCGAAGACTACCAGCTGTCCCAGTGGCGGCTGATGCATATCGGCGCGCAGCCCGTGCCGCAGAGCCTCATCAAGCACTGGCTCGAATACTTTCCGCACCATCAGTACGACACCAACTACGGCCTTTCGGAATCGATCGGCCCCGGCGCGGTGCATCTGGGTGTGGAGAACGTCCACAAGGTCGGCGCGATCGGCGTGCCCGGCTACGGCTGGCAGGTCAAGATCGTGGACGAAAACGGCAGCGAGGTGCAGGGACAGGACGTCGGCGAGCTTTGCGTCAAGGGCGACGGCGTCATGATCTGCTATTACAACGACCCCGAAGCGACGGCCAAGACGCTCAAGGACGGCTGGCTGTATACCGGCGACATGGCGATGAAAGACGAGGACGGCTTCATCTTCCTCGTCGACCGCAAAAAGGACGTCATCATCACCGGCGGCGAAAACCTCTATCCCGTCCAGATCGAAGACTTTATCCGCACGAACAACAAGGTCAGCGACGTCGCTGTGATCGGCCTGCCCGACGAGCGGCTCGGCGAAATCGCCGCCGCGATCATCCAGCTGAAGGACGGCTTTACCTGCACGGAAGAGGAGATGGACGAGTTCTGCAAAGCGCTGCCGCGCTACAAGCGCCCGCGCAAGATCATCTTCGCCGACGTGCCGCGCAACCCGACCGGCAAGATCGAAAAGCCGCTGCTGCGCAAAAAGTACGGCGCGGACCATCTGGTCGACGCGCAGAACAAAAGTTAAGAGACAACAAAGAATAAAGAAATGAGGAATTTCCAATGAACACTACCATGATTATCACGCTGGTTTTGATCGTCGGCTTCTTTGCGCTGATGGTCGGCATCGGCATCCGCTCGCGCAAGCACGCGTCCGACGTCAACGGCTTTGTGCTCGGCTCGCGTTCGGTCGGCCCGTGGCTGTCCGCCTTCGCGTTCGGCACGTCCTATTTTTCCGCCGTCATCTTCGTCGGCTACGCCGGCCAGTTCGGCTGGAACTTCGGCGTCGCGTCCACCTGGATCGGTCTCGGGAACGCGTTTATCGGCTCGCTTCTGCCGTGGGTCATCCTCGGCCGGCGCACCCGTGTTATGACGCAGCATTTGTCTTCAAAGACGATGCCCGACTTCTTCGGTACGCGCTACGGCTCCAAGGGGCTGAAGATCGCCGCGTCGATGATCACCTTCCTGTTTTTGATCCCGTACACCGCGTCGCTGTATAACGGTCTGTCGCGGCTGTTCTCGATGGCGTTCAACGGCGTCGACTACAGCGTGTGCGTGATCATCATGGCGGTGCTGACGGGCGTCTATGTCATCGTCGGCGGCTATATGGCGACCGCGATCAACGACTTCATTCAGGGCATCATCATGCTGATCGGCATCGTAGCGGTCATCCTCGCCGTGCTGAAAGACAACGGCGGCCTGATGGAAGCGATGCGCGGCCTTGCCGAAGGCGAAAACGGCGGCTGGCAGTACGCGTCCTTCCTCGGCCCGCAGCCCTTGTTCCTGCTGTTCGTCGTGCTGCTCACGTCGCTCGGCACCTGGGGTCTGCCGCAGATGGTCGGCAAGTTCTACGCAATCAAGAACGAAGATTCCATCAAGAAGGGCACGATCATTTCCACCTTCTTCGCGATCATCGTCGCCGGCGGCTGCTATTTTCTCGGCGGCTTCGGCCGGCTGTATAACGTGGACGTTGCGGCGAACGGCTTTGACGCCGTGATTCCGACAATGCTTTCTACGCTGCCGTCGCTGATCATCGGCGTGGTGATCGTGCTGGTGCTATCCGCGTCGATGTCGACGCTCTCGTCGCTTGTTTTGACCTCCGGCTCCACGATCACGCTCGACTTCCTCGCCCCGATGGCGAAGAAAGAGATGAGCGAAAAGAAAAAGATGACGATCATGCGCGCGTTCATCGTTGTGTTCATCATCGTTTCCGCGGTCATCGCGATCAAGCAGGCCAAGTCCAAGAACCTGTTCATCGCCCAGATGATGGGCGTTTCGTGGGGCGCGCTGGCCGGCGCTTTCCTTGCGCCGTTCCTCTACGGTCTCTATTATAAAAAGACCACCAAGGCGGCGGTCATCGTCTCGTTCGCGTTCGGCGTCGGGATGGAGCTGGTGCAGCTTGCGATCTCGCTAGGTTGGCTGGACGTCAGCACAATCCCCGTGCTCGCCTTCGTGTTCAAGAATTCGCTGTATTCCGGCGTGTTTGCCATGGTCGGCGGCCTGATCCTCGTCCCGCTGGTGTCGCTTGTGACCCAGAAGACCAAACCCGACAACGTCGACGCGATGTTCGAATGCTACAACGCGACGCGGACGGTGGAAATCACCGATTCGCTGGGCGACTGATCCGGACAAACAATTGCGGTCTTGCCGCACAGGAGGAACTTGATTTTGAAAAAACTGATGTTGGGCAATGAAGCCATTGCCAGAGGACTCTATGAAGCCGGCGTTACCGTCGTGTCGAGCTATCCCGGCACGCCGTCGACCGAGATCACGGAGTTCGCGGCGAAGTATAACGAGATCTACTGCGAATGGGCGCCGAACGAAAAGGTGGCGACCGAGGTCGCCTTTGGCGCGTCCCTGCGCGGCGCGCGCAGCGCCTGCGCGATGAAGCACGTCGGCCTGAACGTGGCGGCCGATCCGCTCTTTACGCTGTCTTACACCGGCGTCAACGGCGGCATGGTGATCTTTGTCGCGGACGACCCCGCGATGCACTCTTCCCAGAACGAGCAGGATTCGCGCCACTACGCGATCGCGGCGAAGGTGCCGATGCTTGAGCCGGCCGATTCCGCCGAGGCGAAGGACTTTGTCAAGGCGGCGTACGCGATCTCGGAGGAATACGACACCCCGGTCATCATCCGCATGTGCACCCGCATTGCGCATTCCCAGGGCGCGGTCGAACTTTGCGACCGTGTAGAGCGCGCGCTGCCCGCCTATGAAAAGAACCCGCAGAAATACATCATGGCGCCCGCCAACGCCGTGCGCCGCCACCCGTTTGTGGAAGAGCGCACGAAAAAGCTTGCCCTTCTTGCCGAAACCTCACCGCTCAACCGCGTCGAAATGGGCGGCACGGAGAAAGGCATCATCTGTGCGGGCACCTGCTATCAATATGTCAAGGAAGTCTTCGGCGACAGCGTTTCCGTGCTGAAACTCGGCATGGCGCACCCGCTGCCGACCGATCTCATCAGGGACTTTGCGTCCAAGGTGCAGCAGGTCTATGTGATCGAAGAACTCGACGGCATCATCGAGCAGCACCTGCAATCCATCGGCGTACCTTGTATCGGCAAGGCGCTGTTCCCGCCGATCGGCGAATATAACCAGACGACGATTCGCGCGGCCTTCGGTCTGCCGCAGCCGCCGTCGGTCACCGCCGACACGCCCGTACCCGTGCGCCCGCCGGTCATGTGCGCCGGCTGCCCGCACCGCGGTCTGTTCTATACGCTCGCGAAGCATAAGATTACCTGCCTCGGCGACATCGGCTGCTACACGCTCGGTTCCGCGCCGCCGCTCACCGCGCTCGATTCCACGCTGTGCATGGGCGCGTCGGTGTCCGGTTTGCACGGCTTCAACAAAGTCGGCGGCAAGGACAGTGAAGAAAAGACGGTTTGCGTGATCGGCGACAGCACGTTCATGCATTCCGGCATGACGGGCCTTGTCAATATCGCCTACAACGCGTCGAATTCGACCGTGATCATCCTCGACAACTCCATCACCGGCATGACCGGCCACCAGCAGAACCCGACCA
>CAMZEG010000094.1 GCA_947305635.1 uncultured Clostridia bacterium | reverse complement strand
ATGACGACGTATTCCACGCCGGAAGCGACGAGCATGTCCGCGGACACTTCACCGGTGTAAGCGCCGGACGCCTTGAAGTGGACGTTTTCCGCGCCGATCTTGATGTTGCTGCCTTTCGCGGCTTCAACCGCGGCGGCGATATCGACGAACGGGACGCAAAGGACGACTTCGCAGTCGGCGCCGGCCACGAGCGGCTTCATCTCGTTGATGAGTGCGGTGGTCTGCGCGGGTGTGTTGTTCATTTTCCAGTTGCCGGCGATGACGGCTTTACGAAGAGACTTTTTCATAAGTTGACCAACCTTTCTGTTGCAATTATTTGTCGTTGAGGGCCGCGACACCGGGCAGCTCCTTGCCTTCGAGGAACTCGAGCGAAGCGCCGCCGCCAGTGGAGATGTGGCTCATCTTGTCAGCAAAGCCGAGCTTCTGGATCGCCGCTGCGGAGTCGCCGCCGCCGATGATCGAGATCGCGTTGCTTTCGGCGATCGCCGTGGCCACGCCGATCGTGCCGCCCGCGAAGTGTTCCCATTCGGAAACGCCCATCGGACCGTTCCAGATGACGGTGCCGGCGTCCTTCACAGCGTCGGCGAAGAGCTTGGTGCTCTTCGGGCCGATGTCAAGTCCCATCCAGCCTTCCGGAATGTCGTCGGAATCGACGATCATATATTCGGTGTCTTCCTTATACTCTTTGCCGACAATGTTGTCGATGGGGATCAGGAACTTGACGCCCTTGGCTTCGGCTTTTTCCATCATCTCTTTCGCGAGGTCAATCTTGTCGGCCTCCAGCAGGGAGGTGCCGACCGTGTGGCCGAGCGCGGCAAAGAAGGTGTAGGCCATGCCGCCGCCGACGATCAGGGTGTCGACCTTTTCCATCAGGTTTGTGATGACGCCGATCTTGTCGGAAACCTTCGCGCCGCCGAGAATCGCGACCAGAGGACGCTTCGGGCTTTCAAGCGCGCCGCCGATGTATTCGAGTTCCTTCTGAATCAGGAAACCGCAGACGGCGGGGAGATAATCGGCAACGCCCGTTGTGGAGGCGTGCGCGCGGTGCGCCGAGCCGAACGCGTCGTTGACGTAGATTTCCGCAAGGGACGCGAGCTTCTTCGCGAATTCGGGATCGTTCTTGGTCTCTTCCGCGTGGAAGCGGACGTTTTCGAGCAGGAGGACTTCGCCTTCCTTGAGATCGGCGGCAAGGCTCTGGGCGCTTTCGCCGACAACGTCTTTCGCCATCTTGACCGGGCGGCCGAGCAGCTCGCTTAGACGCGCGGCGACCGGCGCCAGCGAGAATTCGGGATTGAATTCGCCCTTGGGTCTGCCGAGGTGGGAGCAGAGGATCAGTTTCGCGCCGTTGTCAAGCAGATATTGGATCGTGGGCAGCGAAGCGACGATGCGCTTGTCGCTGGTGATCACGCCGTTTTCCATCTTCACGTTGAAGTCGCAGCGGACAAGGACCTTTTTGCCTTTGACGTCGATGTCTTTGACAGTCTTTTTGTTGAGTACGTTCATAGTTTCGTTCCTTTCGATTTTATGATACATATTTATTGACTTAGCAATCATCGTATATTATATTAAAAATACTTTCATTTTGCAAGCCTTTTCTTGAATTTTCCGCCATGTTTTTTTGAATATGGACTTGCTCTTGTAAACGGGCCGAAAACGTGCTATACTAATGGCGTTATATTATCCGAACGAAAGGGGATTCAGCCCGGATGGAACTGCAAAAAATCTGCAAGGGAACGCGCTTCGCGTTTCACCGGAACGAGACCAGCAAATCGACCGCGCTGTCTTTGTCTCTGCTTGCGCCGCTCGATGAAAAAACAACGGCGCGCGCGCTGCTGCTGCAGCTGCTTGCCCGTACGACAAAACAGTATCCGACGACCTATGAAATGAACCGCCGCCTTGCTTCTCTCTACGGCGCGACGATTTCGCCGCAGGTGGAGAAGCAAGGGGAAATGCAGGTGCTTGCGCTTGTGCTACAGTGTCCCGACGACCGCTTCGCGCTGGAAAACGAATCTATCTGCGCCGACGCGGTGAACCTGCTGTGCGACTGTCTGCTGCTGCCGGACGTCATGCCGGACGGGTTCAAAGAAGAGAACGTGCGCCGTGAAAAAGAATTGCTGCGTCAGCAGATCGACAGCCGATCTGACGACAAGCGCCGGTATGCGCTGGACCGGATGATAGAGGAGATGTGTAAGGATGAGCCTTATCGCCGTATCCCAATCGGGGATAAAGCCGAGATCGACGCTATCACGGGGAAGGAACTCTTCGACCTTTGGAAAGATCTGATGCTGCACTCGCATGTGCTCGTCAGCTTTGTCGGCTCCGCGCCGTCGCAAACGCTTCTGGAAACGCTGAAAATGCGGCTCGGCAGCATCGAAAAGCAGGAACTACCGGAGCTGCGCACGGAGTTTTTGACCGAAAGCTACGGCTCGCAGACCGTCCGCGAAGCGCAGGACGTCAAGCAGGGCAAGCTCGTGATCGGCTTCCGTGCGGGCATGACCTACGAGATGGACAACTATCCCGCCATCCGGCTGATGACCGCGATCTTCGGCGGCGGCACGTTTTCAAAGCTGTTTATGAACGTCCGCGAAAAGATGAGCCTTTGCTATTACTGCAGCGCGCGGCTGGTGCGCCATAAGGGAATTCTGATTGTGGAAAGCGGGATCGAACCGGAGAACGCCGAAAAAGCGCTGGACGCCATCCGGCACGAACTCGACGCCGTACGCGCGGGTGACTTCACCGACGAAACACTCGAACAGGCGAAGCGCTATTTGCGCGACAGCTTCCGCTCCGTGACCGACAGCAACTATTCCACACTGTTGTGGTTGCGTCAATTCGGCGCGTCTGCTGTCTTCCAGACGCCGGTGGAACTCGCCGCCGCGATCGACAGCGTCAGCCGGGAGGAAGTCATTCTTGCGGCGAATCTTGTTTCGGAAGACACTGTTTATATTTTGGATGACAGTGGGAAGGAGGCGTAAGTGATGGAGGGAAAATGCATCCGCAGCGAGCTGCTCGGCGAGCAGTATTATGAGATCAAGCATCAAAGCGGCCTGACCGTGCTCGTGATGGAGCAGCCGCAGTGCACCGGCGCGTTCGCCATGTTCGGCACGCGCTACGGTTCGGTTGACACCTGCTTCAAGCTGGAAAGCGATGACGATTATACCAGTGTCCCGGAGGGGATTGCGCATTATCTGGAACACAAGCTCTTTGAAAGCGAGGAGCTTGACGCCTTCGAGCGCTTCGCGCAGACCGGCGCCTCCGCAAACGCGTTTACGTCGTTCGACAAGACGTGCTATCTCTTCCAGTGCGCCGATCGCGTGGAGGAGAATCTTGAGATTTTGCTCGACTTTGTAAAGCATCCCTATTTCACAAAAGAGACGGTGCAAAAGGAACAGGGAATTATCGGGCAGGAAATCCGCATGTATCAGGACAATCCGGACTGGGCGCTGGGGTTCAATCTCTACCGCGCGGTCTATCACAAGAATCCCGTCCGCATCGATATTGCCGGCACGATCGAATCCATTGCGCAGATCACGCCGGAGCTGCTGTATGCCTGTTACCGGACGTTCTACAACAATTCCAACATGGTGCTCGCCGTGGCAGGCAACTTGACGAGAGCGCAGGTGCTTGCCGTCTGCGACAAGGTGCTGCAAAAGGAAGAACCGGTGCGCTTTGAACAGATCGTGCCCGAAGAGCCGGACACGGTCGCGCAGCCGTATACCGAGGCGATCATGCCGGTCGATCTGCCGAAATTCGAGCTTGGCTTCAAACAGCCCGCGCAGCCGATTCTGCGTGACTGCAAAGAGCGAGTCAGCATGGATATCCTGCTTGAGATCATCGCGGGCAAGCTGTCTCCGCTGTACCATGAGCTGCTGGAACAGGGGTTGGTCAATCCAAGCTTTTATGTGTATTATTTCACGGGACGCGGCTTCGCGCTGCCGACTTTTGTCGGCGAAAGCAGCGACCCCGAACGCGTTCGCGCAGCGATCCTGGCGCGCATCGAAGAGCTGCGGCAAAACGGGATTACGGATGAAGATTTTGCCCTGACGCGCAAAAGCCTGTACGGACAGGAGCTCCGTGCGTTTAATGATATGGACGATCTTGCTTATCAACTGGTTGATTCCTATTTTTCAGAAGAAACGATGTTCTCTGCGCTGGCAACCTACCGTGAAGTAACGAAAGGCGACGTGGAAGCGATGCTGGACCGTCTGCAGGCGGACAACAGCAGCTTTTCCGTTGTGAAAGGGGAGACGAAATGAAACAGTTGATCCTTGCCGAAAAGCCCTCGGTTGCGCGGGATATCGCCCGCGTGATGGGCGCGACGCGCAAAGCGGACGGCTTTATTGAGGGCAATCAGTATGTCGTGACCTGGGCGCTCGGGCACCTTGTGACGCTCGCCGACCCCGACGCGTACGACGAAAAGTATAAGCAGTGGCGGCTCGAGGATCTCCCGATGCTGCCTACGAAGATGAAGCTCGTCGTGATCGGGCAGACGAAAAAGCAGTTCTATACAGTGCAAAAGCTGATGGCGCGAAACGACGTCGGCTCGCTCGTGATCGCGACCGACGCGGGGCGCGAGGGAGAACTGGTCGCCCGGTGGATCATGGAAAAGGCGCACTGGAAAAAGCCGACCTACCGCCTTTGGATCTCCTCGCAGACCGACCGCGCGATCAAAGAGGGCTTCGCGAATCTCAAACCCGCGAAGCAGTACGACAATCTCTATGCTTCGGCGCAGTCCCGTGCGGAGGCCGACTGGCTCGTCGGGCTGAACGTGACCCGCGCGCTGACCTGTCGGTTCAATGCTTCTCTTTCCGCGGGACGC
This sequence comes from uncultured Clostridia bacterium, assembly GCA_947305635.1. GTDB lineage: Bacteria > Bacillota > Clostridia > Oscillospirales > Acutalibacteraceae > UBA6857. The sequence goes on along the minus strand of CAMZEG010000094.1, from coordinate 3,454 downwards.
GTGCAGACGCCGACCCTCGCAATGATCGTCGACCGCGAAAACGAGATTCGTGCTTTTGTCCCGAAGGATTACTACACGCTCCAGGCGCAGTTTCCGGGCTTCACGGCGACCTTCCGCGACAGCAAGAACAACACCCGCTTTTCCGATAAGGCCTATGTAGAAGGCATTGCCAGGTCGCTGCAAGGGCAAAAGGCGGTCGTGACCGCGCTTGAAAAAGCACCGAAGCAGACCCCGCCGCCCCCGGCCTACGACCTGACGGAGCTGCAGCGCGACGCGAACAAGCTTTACGGCTATTCCGCGAAGCAGACGCTGTCCTATATGCAGTCGCTGTATGAGTTTCACAAGGTGCTGACCTATCCGCGCACGGATTCGCACTATATCACCGACGATATCGTGCCGACGATTCCGGAACGTCTTCGCACAGCGGCGCAGGGCAGCTTCCAGAAGGCGGCGATGGCGCTTGCGCGCGGGCCGATCCAGACGAAGTATATTGTCAACAACGCGAAGGTGACCGACCACCACGCGATCATTCCGACCGAGCAGCCGGCCGATTTCCGCAAGATGAGCCACGAGGAGCGGATGATCTACGAGCTTGTCATCAAGCGCTTTCTTGCCGTTTTGTCAAAGCCGTTTGTCTATGATGAAGTGAAGCTGACCGTGACCATCGGAGGGAAGAACTTCTATGCCAAAGGCAAGATCGTGCGCGACGCTGGCTGGAAAGCATTTTATGCGCAGGGCTTTGACGAAGAGGATGAGGAGGTCGAGATCAAAACGCAGCAGCTTCCGCCGCTGAAAAACGGCGAAACGCTCGAGCTGCGCGGCACAAAGATCGTCTCCGGCAAAACGAGGCCGCCCGCGCGCTACACCGAAGCGACGCTTTTGACCGCGATGGAGCACCCGGGCAAGCAGATCGACGACCGCAAGCTGAAAGCCGTGATCGAAACGACAAGCGGCCTCGGCACGCCGGCTACACGCGCCGACATCATCGAAAAGCTGTTCGACAACTTCTCGATTGAGCGCGTCGGCAAGGAGATCCACCCGACGGCGAAGGGCAAGCAGCTGATCGACATTGTTCCGCGCGACCTGAAGTCCGCGACGCTGACCGCCCAGTGGGAGCAGCAGCTGCAGGCAATCTCACAGGGCAAGGCCGACAGTAAACGCTTCATCGGCGAGATGCGCGATTACGCGACGTCCCTTGTGGGACAAGTGATCGCTTCCAACGCCCAGTACCGCCACGACAACATCACGCGTGAGCGCTGCCCGATCTGCGGCAAATACATGCTCGAAGTCAACGGCAAAAAAGGAAAGATGCTCGTCTGTCAGGATCGCGAATGCGGCTACCGCAAGGGGCTTTCCACCGTGACGAACGCCCGCTGCCCCGATTGCCACAAGAAGCTGGAGCTGCGCGGCGAGGGCGACAAAAAGATGTTCGTCTGCGTGTGCGGCTACCGCGAAAAGCTCAGTGATTTTCAGGTCCGCCGCGCCAAAGACGGCGCAGGCAAGGCCGAGGTGCTGACCTACATGCGCAAGCAGGAGCAGCAAAAGGCCAAGGAGGAAAAGAACAATCCGATGGCCGATTTGCTGAAAGATTTCTTTTGATCTGCGTTCAGAACCATAAAGAAAAAACCGCCCGCGGGCGGTTTTTTTATATTCCAAACAATCGGTTTGCATTTTCTCTGCACCGGTCAACGAGCGTCTGCGGATTTTCGTTTCTCACCTGCGCAATCACCTGCGCGACGTAAGCAATCAGCGAGGAATCATTGCGCTTGCCTCGGAAGGGGAACGGCGCCAGGTAGGGACAGTCGGTCTCGAGCAGCAGCCGGTCGGCGGGCACCGCCGCGGCGACAGCAAGCGGCTTTTTGGCGTTTTTGAACGTCGTCGCGCCGCCGAGGCCAATATATAGCCCCAATTTGAGCGCTTCATTCATCGTCTCAACCGACCCCGAAAAGCAGTGCAGAACGCCTTTGGGACGGTGTTTTCGCAGCAGGGCGAGCGTGTCCGCGTGCGCCTCGCGGTCGTGGACGATGACGGGCTTTTGCAGCTCGTTTGCCAGTATCAGCTGACGCTCGAACCATTGCAGCTGCACGTCTTTCGGTACGGTGTGCCAGTAGTAATCTAGCCCGATCTCGCCGATGGCAACCACTTTTGGATCGTCATACATGGCGCAGAGTTCGTCGAAATCCGCATCGGAAACTTCGAGTGCGTCCTCCGGGTGCACGCCGACGGCGGCATAAATGAAGTCGTATCTGTGCGCTAAATCGAGCGTCGTGCGGCTCGTCTTCAGATCCACGCCGCAGTTGATCACGCGGCTGACGCCCTTTGTTTCGAGCGAAGAAAGCAGCGCTTCGCGGTCTTCGTCGAACGCCGCGTCGTCGTAGTGCGCGTGCGTGTCAAAGATACCGGTAAGGTTCATCGGATCTTCGCACCGTTCGGCATGCCGTCAACGAACACGACCTTGACGTCGTCCTCGCTGCAGTCCGCGGCAAGGATCATGCCGCAGCTTTCTACGCCGCAGAGCACGGCGGGCTTGAGGTTTGATACGACAATGACCTGCTTGCCGATCAGATCTTCCGGTTTGTACCACTTCGCAATACCGGAGGCGACGGTTCTGGGCTTGCCGCTGCCGTCGTCGAGTGTCAGCTGCAAGAGCTTTTTCGCGCGCTTGACGGGGACGCAGTCCTTGATCTGTGCCACGCGCAGGTCGACTTTCGCAAAGTCGTCGATGGAGATCTGCGCGATGCCTTCGATTTCCGCAAAGGTCTTTTCCTTCGCTGCGGCTGCCTTCTGCTTTTCTTCAATCTCCGCCATCATCTTTTCCGCGTCGATCCGCGCGAAGAGCGGAACAGGCGTGCCGACCTTGTTGCCGAGCGGGTAGGCGCCGAACGAGGCAAGCGAATCGTAGGAGAGAATGTCGCAGTTGATCTGTTCGCCGATTTTTGCGGCGGTCTCAGGCATAAACGCCGCCAGTAGCACCGCGAGGAAGCGGATGCTTTCCGTGAGATTGTAGAGCACGGTGGAAAGGCGGCCCTTCTGCGCTTCGTCCTTCGCGAGCGCCCACGGCATCGTCTGGTCGATATACTTGTTGCAGGCTTTGGCAAAGGTCATCACGGCGTCGACCGCGTCGGCGATATGATAGGACGCTATGTTTTCGTCGACCTTTTTGACAGCGAGGAGCGCGGCTTCTTTAAGCGCGGGATCAAACTCGTCGTCCGTGACGTCGTTGACCGGCAGCACGCCGTCGAAATACTTGTTCGTCATCGCGATCGTGCGGTTGACGAGGTTGCCGAGCGTGTTGGCAAGGTCGGAGTTGAAGCGTTCGATGATGGTCGAATACGAGATCGAACCGTCGTTCGCGTGCGGCATTTCGGCCAGCAGGTAATAGCGTACCGCGTCGACGCCGAGCAGATCGCACAGATCGTCCAGGTAATTGTCGACCTCTTCCCGGGAGTAGCCG
>CAMZEG010000093.1 GCA_947305635.1 uncultured Clostridia bacterium | reverse complement strand
CCCCTCTTCCTTCCGGCTGATCTGATCCACAATCTGGTCGACCGTCTGCGGCTGAATCTCGCGGCCGCAGACCGTACAGTGCGGGACGCCGATCCGCGCGTACAGAAGGCGCAGATAATCGTAGATTTCCGTAATCGTGCCGACCGTGGAGCGCGGGTTCTTACTCGTCGTCTTCTGGTCGATCGAGATCGCCGGAGACAATCCGTCGATATAATCGACATCCGGCTTTTCCATCTGGCCGAGGAACTGCCGCGCGTAGGACGACAGCGATTCTACATAGCGGCGCTGGCCCTCGGCATACAGCGTGTCGAAGGCAAGCGATGATTTGCCGGAGCCGGACAGCCCGGTCAATACGATGAACTTGTCACGCGGCAGCGTCAGATCGACGTTTTTGAGATTATGCTCGCGCGCGCCCTTGATGACGATATTCTTTTCCGGCATGGCTGTCTCCTTTGTCATTTCATACTTCTCAGCTTTTCAATCTTGTCGCGCAGATAGGCCGCGTGCTCGAATTCGAGCATCTTCGCGGCAGCGCGCATGTCGGCGGTCAGTTGTTTGATCACCTGTTCGCGCTCGAAGCGTGACAGCTTCTTGAAGTTCTTATCCGCGTCCTTGTGGCGGCTCGAAATCTCGAGCACGTCGTGGACGTCCTTGATGATCGTCTGCGGCACGATGCCGTGCGCGTTGTTATATGCCTGCTGAATCGCGCGGCGGCGGTTCGTTTCGGTGATCGCGCGTTCCATCGACGGCGTCACGCAGTCGGCGTACATGATGACTTCGCCCTGCGCGTTGCGCGCGGCACGGCCGATCGTCTGCACCAGCGACGTTTCGGACCGCAGGAAGCCCTCCTTGTCCGCGTCGAGAATCGCAACGAGCGACACCTCCGGCAGGTCAAGGCCCTCGCGCAGCAGATTGATACCGACGAGGACGTCCGTTTCGCCGAGCCGCAGATCGCGGATAATCTCCATGCGCTCAATGGTATCCACATCGTAATGCATATAGCGCACCTTGAAGCCGAGGTCATCGAGGTAATCGGTCAGCGATTCCGCCATCTTCTTGGTCAGCGTCGTCACAAGCACGCGCTCCTTGCGCGCGATCCGCAGAATGATCTCGCCGACAAGATCGTCGATCTGCCCGTCGGTCGGCTTGACCGTGACAAGCGGATCGAGAAGACCGGTGGGCCGGATGACCTGCTCCACAATCTGGGTGCTCTTTTCTTTTTCAAAGTCACCCGGCGTTGCCGAAACGAAGATCTTCTGCCCGACGATATCGTAAAACTCGTCGAACCGCAGCGGGCGGTTGTCATAGGCCGACGGCAGACGGAAGCCAAACTCGACCAGCGCCTCCTTGCGGGAGCGGTCACCGCCGTACATCGCGCGGACCTGCGGCAGCGTCACATGGGATTCGTCGACAAACAGCAGGAAATCCTTCGGGAAATAATGCAGAAGCGTAAACGGCGGCGAACCGGGAGCCCGTCCGCTCATCACGCGGGAATAGTTTTCAATACCTTTGCAAAAGCCGGTCTCACGCAGCATTTCGAGGTCGTAGTTCGTGCGCTGCTTGATCCGCTCGGCTTCGAGCAGCTTGCCCGCGCGGGTAAACTCCTCCACACGCGCTTCCATCTCGGCGTGGATCTCGGCAATCGCGCGCTCCATCTTCTCCGGCCCGACGACATAGTGCGACGCGGGATAGATCGCGACGTGGGAAAGCGTCGCCTTGATCTCGCCCGTCAGCGGATTGATTTCGCAGATGCGGTCGATCTCGTCGCCGAAGAACTCCACCCGGATCGCCGTTTCGTTGGTATAGACCGGGAAGATCTCGACTACGTCGCCGCGGACGCGGAACTTGTTGCGCGTGAAGTTGATATCGTTGCGGTCGTACTGAATCTCGATCAGCTTCGCGATCAGTTCGTCGCGGCTCTTTTCCATCCCCGGGCGCATCGAGATCACCATGTTGCGGTAATCGATCGGGTCGCCGAGCGAATAGATACAGGATACGCTGGCGACAATGATCACGTCGCGACGCTCCGACAGCGCGGACGTCGCGGAATGACGGAGCCGTTCGATCTCGTCGTTGATGGCGGAATCCTTTTCGATATAGGTATCGGTCGTCGGGATATAGGCCTCCGGCTGATAGTAGTCGTAGTAACTGACGAAGTATTCCACGGCGTTGTTCGGGAAGAACTCCTTGAACTCCGCGCAAAGCTGCGCCGCCAGCGTCTTGTTGTGCGCAAGGACAAGCGTCGGCCGGTTCACGCGCTGAATGATATTCGCCATCGTGAACGTCTTGCCGGAGCCGGTCACGCCGAGCAGCGTCTGCTCCATTGCGCCGCTTTCCAGCCCCGCGACCAGCTTATCGATCGCTTCCGGCTGGTCGCCCGTCGGCTGAAACTTGGAAACAAGCTCAAAATGATCCATTGCAGTTCTCCATACAGAAAGTTTGTTCCTTATATTATAGCACACTTTTTCCCGTTTGAAAAGACATAGAAAGCGGGGAAATGAGAATATTTTTATTATTTAGAGTGAGGAAAAAGGGACTGAGGGATTAAGGGATTAAGGGAATAAAAGATAACCGCCGGAAGATCCGGCGGTTGGATGTTAACTTTGTCTCTTAGTTTCCGAGTTTGTCTTTAATCAGCGCGGTGAAGATCGGCCACCAGCGCTTGAACGATTCGATGAAGGCTTTGATCTTGCCGATGAGGGTGGTCGGATAGTCCTTCTCGCGGTCGGCCGTCCAAAGCTCGGTGTGGCAGTTCTCTTCGGTCATCGGCTCCATCGTATGGGCGTTCTTGTCGTAGACCATGAACTGCGTATATTTGATATCGTCGACCGTCAGCTGACGTTCCGTGTTCGTCGTCACGGCGAAGAGGATGTCGTCCTCAAAGCCGGTGCGCTCGGAATGGCTGGCGCCCTTGACGAACCAGGTGTAATCCGGGAACTGGCAGGTGGAAGCGTCGATCAGCTTGTCGGGCGAAATGTACTTGCCCTTGCCTTCCGCCACGCGCTGCGCGATATACTCATCCGACAGCGTCTCATAGATGGAGGGAGACGTCGTCGCGCCGAAGGAGGAACTCTTGACGGACGAGAACTGGTCGCCGATCACTTCGTTCGATTCGCAGATAGCCACCATCTGGAAGCCGTATTTCGATTCGATGCAAAGCTTCACGCCGGCGTCCTCAATGGACTGCATCAGCTCGGGCACATGGGCAGAAACGGTGTTGTGATAGTTGTCAAGCTTGGCGATCAGGCCGGCATATTCCTGCCGCTTTTCGCTGCCTTCGGGCCCGAAGACGTAGCGGATCGCGTCGTCGTAGTTCTCGTTGGAAATGCAGCCCCAGTAGCCGGGCATGGTGAAGAACGTGGCAAGCGCGAGCGCCGAGGTGACGCCTTCCACCACTTTGTTATAAAGCGTCGCGCGCGTCATGCCGACCATCGCGTCCATCATGCCGCTCTTTTCGGCAAGGTCAAGCGTAGAGGTCACGATTTCGGGAACGTTGATCCAGCCCCATTCGCCCGCGTCGATGAACAGGCGGTTCAGCGCGATACCGTCCACATGGAAGTGGCCGCTGATGGCTTCGCTCATGAATTCGGATCCGTTGATCAGCGCCGCGTTGACGCCGAAGCCGTTGAGTTCCATCGGGAACGCGTCCTGATACTTCGCGATATAGGCCATGCACACGTTGGTACCAAGGCACGAAGAGATGAGGCCGACCTTATCGGAGCCGGTCGCTTTGCGCACTTTCAGGATATACTCGTGCAGATCGTCCGCGATCTGCATCGGATCCAGACGCCAGTCGTACCAGAAGTGGTAATCGTAGCAGCCATAGGTGCCGTTGGCGTCTTTATAGTCGTCCACCGTTTCGCGCGCCATCCAGACGCGGTCGTCCGGGTTGATGCCGGTGCCGTACTGCGGGTCGCCGTTCTTGTCGAGCCGGACCTTTTCAAACAGTTCGCCGATCTCTTTTTCCAGCTGCTCATAGTATTCGTCGTAATCGCCGATGATCAGACCCTTCACAAACGGCAGCAGGACGTTCTTGATCGATTCCTTCAGATCGCCGTCTCCGTCGCCGGCGTTTTTGAACACGTCGCCGAGTTCGCTGATCTTAAAAACCTTGTTGCCCTCTTCGTCATAGATCGCGGCGGCGTCGCCGGTAATCAGCACGACGGGCATCGGGCCGCGGCGCGTATCGATATCCACATAGGCCGACGCGGGCAGCAGCAGAGAGAAAACCAGGGTCAAAGCCAGAAGAATGGAAAGTGCTTTTTTCATAGGGTCCGTCTCCTTTGTTATAAAAATGGCAAAAAACTGCTGTTTGAATTATACCTGTCTTACCGCTGATTGTCAAGCCGCCAAAACGCACAGCGCCGCCGGGATGCTTGAATCCCAGCGGCGCGCTTCCGATTTTGAGTCCGATTTTTCAATCATTCTCCTCTGTCCGTCTAACGGACGTTAATACAATATCATAGTTTTTAATAAAAAGCAAGCGATTTACGAAAAAGATAAGCCGCCTTTCATCATCCAAAAGAGAAAAGCGGCTTGCAAATCGGCCGACGCTGTGCTACAATAAACCAAACAGGAACGACTGATTTCATCTTTGTGAAAGAGGAGATCCCATGCTGAAAAAACTTCTTCTGCTCTGTCTTGCCGCCTGTCTGCTGCTCGGCGGCTGCGGCAAAGCAAACCCATCGGAGGCGCAACTTATGCAAAACACCTATCGCCTGCTCTCCGCGCACGAAGTCGCGGGACGGCAGGGCGTCGCTTACGAAAACGGCTGCTATTATGTCAGCGGCTCCACGACGCTCACCAAGTACGACAAAGGCTGGAACGTGCTGTGTGAAAACACGCAACCGTTCGCGGTCGGCTACGAAAGAGAAGTTAACCACATCGGCGACATCGACGTCTACAATGGCGAAATCTACTGCGGCGTCGAACTGTTTCTGGACGGCGTGGCGAAAAACATCCAGATCGCAGTCTATGATGCCGAGACGCTGACACTCAAGCGCGCGCTCCCCTTTGAGCCGGAAAGCGGCCAAACCGAATGCGCGGGCATCGCCGTCAATCCCGACAACGGCACCGTCTGGATGTGCTCGTGGGCCGACGGGGACTCCGGCCGCTATCTTTACAAATACGATCTTGCAACTGGCGCCTACCTCGGTAAGGTGCACCTGCACGCCGTGCCGCAGTGGATCCAGGGCGTCGCGTACCATGACGGCGCGTACTACCTGACCGCCGACGACGGCGACGCGGATTTTGATGAGCCGGATCACGTCTATAAAACGATTATCGAAGACGGCGCGACGCATTGCAAAGTCACGGAGGAAAAGACGCTCGACGACGTCACGAAACAGGGCGAGATCGAAGGGCTTTGCTTCACCGACGACAGCCGTCTGCTTGTGCTGTACAACCGTGGGGCGCACATCGTGCGCGGCATGCCGGTCGGGTTTTACGATGGATATGACAAAGAGATTCACGAAGTGTTTGAGTATCAGATTGAAAGATAACTGAACAACAAAAGAAGCCGGAGACGCAGCGTTCTTCGGCTTCTTTATATCGGGAGGAAATTAACCTTCAAATAACGCGGTGGAGAGGTAGCGGTCTCCGGTGTCGGGCAGGAGCGCAACGATCGTTTTGCCGGCGTTTTCGGGCCGTTTCGCCAGTTCAATGGCTGCCCAAAGCGCGGCGCCCGCAGAGATGCCGACCAGCACGCCTTCGGCCTTGCCGATCAGCTTGCCCGTTTCAAACGCGTCCTCGTTCGCGACGGGAATAATCTCGTCATAGATCTTTGTATCGAGCACATCCGGCACAAAGCCCGCGCCGATGCCCTGAATCTTATGCGCGCCCGCGACGCCGGTGGAGAGCACGGCGGAGGTCTTAGGTTCCACCGCGACCACCTTGACGGCCGGGCTCTTCTCTTTGAGGTACGCGCCGACGCCCGTGATTGTGCCGCCGGTACCGACGCCCGCGACAAAGATATCGACCGCGCCGTCGGTGTCGTCGTAGATTTCGGGGCCCGTGGTATCATAATGCGCCTTCGGATTCGCCGGATTCACGAACTGACCGGGTATGAAGCTGTTCGGCGTCGCGGCGGCGAGCTCGTTCGCTTTGGCGATCGCGCCCTTCATGCCGAGCGCGCCGTCGGTCAGCACCAGCTCCGCTCCGTAGGCTTTCATCAGCTGGCGGCGTTCAACCGACATGGTCTCCGGCATAACGATGATGATGCGGTAACCCTTCGCGGCCGCGACGGACGCCAGGCCGATGCCCGTGTTGCCCGACGTCGGCTCAATGATGACGGCGCCCTGCTTCAGCTTGCCGCTCTGTTCGGCGTCTTCGATCATCGCCTTCGCGATACGGTCCTTGACGGAACCGGCGGGGTTGAAATACTCCAGCTTCGCCAGCAGCTTCACATTCAGGTTCAGCTTCTTTTCAATGTTCGTCAGTTCCAGCAGCGGGGTTTTGCCGACAAGGTCGGATGCGGATGCGTAAATCTTGCTCATAGTATTACTCCTTTACAGCCTGGAATGCCTGTTCGAGGTCTTCCAGAATATCATCGATGTGTTCAGTGCCGATCGAAAGGCGGATCGTGTTCGGGCGGATGCCCTGCTTCAGCAGCTCCTCTTCGGAAAGCTGGCTGTGCGTCGTCGTCGCCGGGTGGATCACAAGGCTCTTGACGTCCGCCACGTTGGCAAGCAGCGAGAAGATGTTGAGGTGATCGATAAACGCGTGCGCTTCCCTGACGCCGCCCTTGATCTCGAAGGTGAAGATCGAAGCGCCGCCGTTCGGGAAGTACCGTTCATACAGGTCGTGCTGCGGATGGCCCGGCAGCGACGGGTGGTTCACCTTTTCGACCAGCGGATGGTTTGTGAGGTAATCGACCACCTTTTTGGTGTTCTCTGCATGGCGTTCGAGCCGCAGAGACAAAGTCTCCGTGCCCTGCAGCAGCAGGAACGCCGCAAACGGAGAGATACACGCGCCGGTGTCACGCAGCAAGATCGCGCGGATATAGGTCACGAACGCTGCCGGACCGGCAGCCGCCGTAAACGAAACGCCGTGGTAGCTCGGATTCGGCGCGGCGATCGCGGGATATTTGCCGCTCTTGCCCCAGTCGAAGTTACCGGAGTCGACGATCACGCCGCCGAGGGTCGTACCGTGGCCGCCGATAAACTTGGTCGCGGAGTGTACCACGATGTCCGCACCGTGTTCGATCGGGCGGATCAGGTACGGCGTGCCGAAGGTGTTGTCCGCCACAACGGGCAGCCCGTAGCGGTGCGCCAGCACGGCAATCGCGTCGAGGTCGGGAATGTCGCTGTTCGGGTTGCCGAGCACTTCGATATAGATGGCGCGGGTGTCCGGCTCGATCGCGGCTTCGACGGCCGCCAGATCGTGGATATCCACAAACGTTGTGCGGATGCCGAAGTTCGGCAGCGTGTGCGCCAAAAGGTTGTAGCTGCCGCCGTAGATCGTCTCCTGCGCAACGATGTGCCCACCGTTTTGCGCGAGCGCCTGAATCGTGTAGCTGATTGCCGCTGCGCCGGACGCGACCGCAAGCGCGGCTACGCCGCCTTCCAGCGCGGCGATCCGCTTTTCAAAGACGTCCTGCGTTGTGTTGGTCAATCTGCCGTAGATGTTGCCGGCGTCGGTCAGGCCGAAGCGCGCCGCCGCGTGGGCGCAGTCGTGAAAGACATAAGAGGTTGTTGCGTAGATCGGGACCGCTCTCGCGTCGGTCACGGGGTCGGGCTGTTCCTGCCCCACATGGAGCTGTTTGGTTTCAAATCTGTAATCTGACATTGGTCATCGTTCCTTTCTTCATTTCATTATAATTGAGAGTGCGGTTCGAAAAAGAAGAAAGGTTACATTCGCCCGAAGCGGAAGTTGACGCGTAAAAGCTGTTGAAAAAGCAGTTGCATGAAGCTTCCTCCGTTCTTTTGTAGTTTGTTCTTTCGTGTGTTGCATGCATTATAGCATCTTATCCCTACTATGTCAATAGGTTTACAGGTTTTTCTCGAAAAATTTTTTTGCATCAAAAAAAGGACTGCCTTTGACAGTCCCCTTTTTCTTCTTGTTGTTTACTGCTCAACGGCGTAAACGCTGACCTTTTTGCGGTCCTTGCCGAAACGCTCAAACTTGACTTTGCCGTCAATCAGAGCGAACAGCGTGTCGTCGGAACCTCTGCCGACGTTGTTGCCCGGATGGATGTGGGTGCCGCGCTGCTTGACAAGAATGTTGCCGGCAAGCACGAACTGACCGTCCGCACGCTTTACGCCGAGACGCTTGGATTCGGAATCACGGCCGTTACGGGTGGAACCCATACCTTTTTTATGAGCAAGTAACTGGATGTTAATTTTCAGCATTGTT
>CAMZEG010000092.1 GCA_947305635.1 uncultured Clostridia bacterium | reverse complement strand
GGAACGGGATGTTTTCACTTGCGTCAGCAATTTTCAGTTGCTCAGTCTTTCATCAACTGCTTATACAGCTTGATGTATTCGCCGGCGCTCTTGCCCCAACTGAAATCGCATTCCAGCGCGCGGACGACCAGCGTATCCCAGTAGTCCTTCGCGTTGTAATAGGTATCCACCGCACGCCGCAGGGCGCCGAGCATGTCGTGGGCGTTGTAGGTCTTGAACGTGAAGCCGTTGCCCAGACCGTCGCCGCTGTCGGTGATGGAATCGCGCAGGCCGCCGGTTTCGCGGACGATGGGAATCGTGCCGTAGCGCAGCGAGATCATCTGGGCCAGGCCGCAGGGCTCGCTCTTGGACGGCATCAGGAACAGGTCCGCGCCGCCGTAGATCTTCTTGGCCAGCGAGGGCACAAAGCCGATGCGCACGGCGATCTTGTCGCCGTAGCGGTTTGCCAGCTCGCGGAAATAGGTTTCATACTGCCAATCGCCCGAACCGAGGACGACGACCTGCACCTCGGTTGTGGCGAGGAATTCGTCGAACACACCCTTGATGAGGTCGAGTCCCTTGTGGGAGACGAGCCGCGTCACGATGCCGATCAGCGGGACGTCCGGTTTCTGCGGCAGGCCCATCGTCTCCTGCAGCGCCGCCTTGTTGGCCGCCTTGCCTTCTTTCGCGTTGCTGACGTTGAAGTGCAGCGCGAGGTTCGGGTCGGTCTCCGGGTCGTTCGTGTCGGTCGCAATGCCGTTGAGAATGCCGGAAAGCTTCCACTGCCGCTCACGCAGAATCGGGTCGAGGCCGTGGCTGTACCACGGGTCGAGGATCTCCTGCGCGTAGGACGGGGACACCGTCGTGACCCAGTCGGCGCATTCGATGCCGCCCTTCATGAAGTTGGCGTCGCCGTCATATTCGAGGATACCGGCGTCCTCGGGCTTGAGCCCGACCACGTCGCCGATGATATCCATCCCGTAGGTGCCCTGATATTGGATGTTGTGGATCGTGAACACGGTCTTGATGCCCTGATACCACGGATCTTGACAGTACATCGTCTTATAGAACACGGGGGTCAGCGCGGTCTGCCAGTCGTTGCAGTGGATGATGTCGGGCTTGAAGCCGATATGCGGCAGAATCTCGAGCGCCGCGCGGGCGAAGAACGTGAAACGCTCCGCGTCGTCGTAGTGCCCGTAGATGGAGTCGCGCTTGAAGTAGTACTGGTTGTCGATCAGATAATAGATCACGCCGTTGTGCTTGGCCTGGAAAATGCCGCAATACTGGCGGCGCCATGCCACGGGCACCGAGATGCTCGTGACAAAGGTCATCTTGTCTTTGAGTTCCTGCGCGATGGTGTCGTACATCGGCATCACCACGCGGCAGCCGATCAGACGGCGGCGCAGCGCCTGCGACAGCGCGCCGGCTACGTCGGCCAGACCGCCGGACGCCATAAAGGGCTGGGCCTCGCTTGCAACAAATAACACTTTCATGGAACAGGATCCTTTCTGTTGAACTGAAGAACGGTTAAACGGTGACGTCCTTGCCGATGAACAGCGGGCAGGTCGCCGCGCCGGACAGCGCTTTGTTCGGTTTGATCACGACGTTCTTGTCGAGCACGGCGCAATTGACGGACGCGCCCTCGCTGATATAGCTGTCCTGCATGACGACGCTGTTTTTGACAACGGCGCCCTCCGCCACATAAACGCCGCGGAAGAGGATCGAATTTTCAACGGTGCCCTTGATGATGCAGCCGTCGGCGATCAGGGAATTGCTCGCTTTCGACTTTGTGCCGTAGATCGCGGGCATGTCGTCGCGGACCTTGGTATAGACCGGCAGATCCTTCTGGAACAGGCCCTTGTACTGGCCCTGGACGAGCTTCATGCTGACGTCGTAATACGTCTGCAGCGAATCGATCGTGCAGGCGAAGCCGTCGATCTTCGCGCCGCGGATATAGAGCTTTTCGCAGTTGGCGTTGATCACGTCGCGCTCGAACTCGGTCGCGCCGGCGGTCAGCGCCTCGCTGACGAGCCGCTCGAGCAGCGCGCGCTTCATGAACAGCACGTTGAGGGAATAGTCCTTCTCTTCGGGGCTGTTGTCAAGCACCACCGCGCGGGTGATGCGGTCGCCGTCGCCGAACGCGAAGCTCATGATGTCCGGCAGATTCGGCTTCTTGCCGTGTTTGTAGGCGATCGTGATATCCGCGCCGGATTTGAGGTGGCCGTCCATCAGCGCCTCATAGTCGATCGTCGCGACGACGTTCGCGTCGGCGAGCAGGACGTAGTCCTTGTTGGAATGGCCCATATAGTTGAGCATGGCGTGCAGCGCTTCGATTCTCGTGCGCGAAACGCCGCCGTTGCCGGCGAGATCGAAGGGCGGCAGAATCGTCAGCCCGTCGCGCTTGCGGGAAAGGTCCCACGGCTTGCCTGCGCCGAGGTGATCCATCAGCGAGCGGTAGTTGCTCTTGGTGCTGACGCCGACGGCGGAGATGCCGGCGTTGACCATGTTGGAAAGGGCAAAGTCGATCAGACGGTAGCGGCCGGCAAAGGGCACGGAACCGATGGTGCGAACCGCGGTCAGTTCGCTGATTCTGTCGTCATCCACGCTGGCGTAGATGATACCTAATACGTTAGACGCTCTCATTTTGCTTCTCCTTCCACATCAGTATCGATCATGTCCTTGGCGTTCACCTTCGCGCCTTTGCCGATCGTCACTTTTTCGCCGATCACGGCGATGCCCCAGTTGTCGAGGTCGTCGGCCATCGCCTCCGGGCTGTCGCCGACGTGGGCGTTTTCGGCGATCACGGCGTTCTCCGCCACAATCGCGTATTCCACAACGGCGCCCGCCTTGATCACGGTGCCGGGCATCACGATCGAATAGCGCACGACGGCGCCTTCTTCGATCGTTACGTTGGAGAACAGGATTGAATAGTCCACTTCGCCGTGGATTTCGCAGCCCTCGGAAATCATGGAATTTTCAACAGCCGCTTTGTCGGAGATGAAATGCGGCGGGGCGACGGGGGACTGGGAGTAGATCTTCCACTTGTCGTCCGACAGATCGAGATCCACTTTCGGGTTCAGCAGATCGAGGTTTGCTTCCCACAGGGAATCGATCGTGCCGACGTCCTTCCAGTAGCCGTCGAACTGATAGGCGAACATGCGCTCGCCGGCACTGTGCATCGCGGGGATCACGTTGTGACCGAAGTCGTTGCCCGAGGTCGGGTCGTTCTCGTCGTCGATCAGATACTGGCGCAGCTTCGACCAGGTGAAGATATACACGCCCATCGACGCCTTGTTGGAGCGCGGGTTCTTCGGCTTTTCCTCGAACTCGCTGATCGAGCCGTCGGGTTCCACGAACATCAGACCGAAGCGGGACGCCTCCTCCCAGGGCACCTCCAGCATCGCGATGGTGCACGCGGCGTTCTTTTCCTTGTGGTACTCAAGCATCTTCGCGTAGTCCATCTTGTAGATGTGGTCGCCGGAGAGGACCGCGACATATTCCGGGTTGTAGCGGTCGATGAAGTGGATGTTCTGGTAGATCGCGTTCGCCGTGCCCTTGTACCATGCCGTGCCCTTGATCTGCTGATAGGGCGACAGCACATGGACGCCGCCGTTCATCCGGTCAAGGTCCCACGCCGCGCCGTTGCCAAGGTAGCTGTTAAGCTCCAGCGGCTGGTACTGCGTCAGCACGCCGACTGTGTCGATGCCGGAGTTGATGCAGTTGGACAGCGGGAAGTCGATGATGCGGTATTTGCCGCCGTAGGGGACGGCCGGCTTCGCGATGTTCTTGGTGAGGATGCCGAGACGGCTGCCTTGTCCGCCGGCAAGCAGCATGGCAAGGCATTCTGTTTTCTTCGTCATAGTTCTGATTACCTCCTGTCGGATCGTTTATGCTTTTTTGGATCGGGCCGCTTTTTTGGCCGGCTTTTTCTCCGCCTTTCTGGCGGCCGGCTTTTTGGGGGCCTTCGGTTTATACCTGAGATACAGCGCGGAAAGGCCGGGCAGATCCACCGTGATAGAGTTCTGGTAGCCGTGCATCGGCACATTCTTGCTGGTGACCTGCTGCTTCGTGCCCCGGCCGCCGCCGCCGAACGCCGCGTCGTCGGAGTTGAGCAGCACCTCATACACGCCGTCCTTTTCCACGCCGAAGGTGTACTTCTGGCGTTCGACCGTCGTGAAGTTGCACACGCAGACGAGTTCGCCCTTCTGTTTGTCCATCCGGCGGAAGGCGATGACGGAATTGTCGATATCGTCGCTGACGCACCAGGCGAAGCCCTCCCAGCCGTAGTCGATCTCCCACAGCGCGGGCGTCTTCTGATACAGCCGGTTCAGCGCGCGGACGAAGGTCTGCAGCTGGCGGTGCTTTTCGTAATCTAGCAGCAGCCAGTCGAGCCCCGCGTCGTACTTCCATTCAATGAACTGGCCGAATTCCTGTCCCATGAAGGTCAGCTTCTTGCCGGGGTGCGCCATCATATAGCCGAGGAAGGAGCGCACGCCCGCGAACTTTTCGTCGTAGCTGCCCGGCATCTTGGAAATCAGCGAGCATTTGCCGTGGACGACCTCGTCGTGCGAAATCGGCAGAACAAAGTTTTCCGAAAACGCGTAGAAGAACGAGAAGGTCAACAGGTTGTGGTTATACTTTCTGGAAAGGCCGTCGAGCGAAAAGTACTTGAGCACGTCGTTCATCCAGCCCATGTTCCATTTGAAGTTGAAGCCGAGGCCGCCGATGTCGGTCGGCTTGGAGACGAGCGGCCACGCCGTGCTTTCCTCGGCGATCATCAGCACGCCCGGGAAGTCGCGGAAGACGAGCGCGTTGAGCGCGCGCAAAAAGTCGACCGCCTCCAGGTTTTCGTTGCCGCCGTAGCGGTTCGGCACCCACTGCCCGTGCTCGCGTCCGTAATCGAGATAGAGCATCGAGGCGACGGCGTCGACCCGCAGCCCGTCGATATGGTATTTGTCGAGCCAGAACGTGGCGGAGCTCATCAGGAACGAGACGACCTCCTTGCGGCCGTAGTCAAAGACCTTCGTGCCCCAGTCCTTGTGCTCGCCCTTGCGCGGGTCCGCGTATTCATAGCAGGCTTTGCCGTCGAAATCCGCAAGACCGAACGCGTCCTTCGGGAAGTGGGCGGGCACCCAGTCGAGGATCACGGCGATGTCGCTCTGGTGGCAGCAGTCGATGAAATACATCAGATCGTGCGGCGTGCCGTAGCGCGACGTGGCGGAAAAGTAGCCGGTGACCTGGTAGCCCCAGGAGCCGTCGAAGGGGTATTCCGACAGCGGCATCAGCTCGATGTGCGTGTAGCCCATATCCTTGACATAGGGGACCAGCGTTTCCGCAAGGTCGCGGTAGGAATAAAAGCCGCCGTCGTCGTGCTGCTTCCAGGATCCGGCGTGCACCTCGTAGATGTTCATCGGGCTTTCATAGGGGTTGTGGGCCGCCTTCTTCTTCTGCCACGCGTCGTCCTTCCAGCGGTAGCCGCCCATCTCATAGAACTTCGAGGCCGTGCCGGGCCGCGTCTCGCTGTGGAAGGCGAAGGGGTCGGCCTTGTCGCGGACCGTCCCGTCGTCGCACCAGATGCGGTATTTGTAGTTGTCGTACACCATGACCTCGGGCACGGCGCACTCCCAGACGTCGGACTCCGGCAGCTTCTGCATCACCGCCGCCCGGTCGTCCCAGTCGTTGAAATCGCCGATCACGCTGACCCCTCTCGCGTGCGGCGCCCAGACCCGGAAGGTGACGAGATCGCCGTCGGCGTGCCGGTGCGCGCCTAAGAAATCGTAAGCGCGGTTGTTCGTGCCGCCGTGGAAATAATACAGGGCAACATCATCGCGCTGCGGTTGGTTTTTGGACATCGGAACACCTTCTTTTTCCTTGGCATTCAAGGCCGCCGCGCCAAAATGCGCCTGTCGGCCGAACAGAATACTCCCATTTTTTATTATCATAACACGCACGGCCCGGAAAGGCAAGCTTTTTTGTTATTTTGTTAGAAGATGAATAAAAAATAAAAGCGAGTTTTGTCTATTTTGTTAGAAGAAATCGCCGACCGCCGCGGGAAGGGAACGCGAAGACCGGCGCACTGTGTCGAGTTGACAAGACGGTAAAACTGTGATACACTGAACAAAGGCGGCACCGGCCGCCGCCTTTTGCGAAACACTATACTATTTATATATAAGGAGCGCCGCTATGAAATTGCCGCGTTTTTCCCTCGACGAAGAAACAAAACAGACCATTGACGAAACCAGAGACAAGGCCAGAGAACTGTCCGACCGCGCGCTGAGCGTGACCGACCGTATCCTGCGCCCGGAGCTGGTGCTGCCGCTGTTCCTCGCGGTGCTGGTGCTGCTTGCCCTGATTTCCTCCGTTGTGCTGATCCGGGAGCACCGCCGCGCGAACGTCCAGCCGACGACCGCCGTGACCGAAAGCGTGACCGACGAGACGGCCGGCGGTGTCCGCGGCACGCTGCAAAGCGACTTCCTGCTCGTCCTCGCCGACCAGAACGCCGGCACAATCAAGATGCTGGCGGTCGTCCGCGCCGACAGCGAAGCGTCGCGGCTGTCCGTCTGCTTCGTCTCTCCCGCCGACCGCGCCGAGGTCAACAACCTGAACGGCTCGATGCAGCAGCATTACGACCGCGGCGGCGCGACCGAGCTCGCCTGGGCCGTCGGGGCGCGTACCGCCCGCACGATCGACCGCTATGTAATCGCCAACCACGACCGCATGGTCAACTTTTGCAAGAATCTCGGCGACCACGAACTGACGATCGACGCCGCGATCCAGGGAGAGTACGAGGGCATCTCCTTCGTCCTCAAGGAGGGCACGCAAAAGCTGACGAGCGACACGCTCTGCAAATACTTCGGCTACTGCTGCAAAACGCTGTATCAGGGCAACGACGAAAAGGTCAGCGCCCTGCTGAACTACCTCGTGCAAAAGCTGCTCTCTCCGGAAAACGACGCCCGGTTCGACCGGACGCTTTCGAAGCTGATCGGGGAGGCGGGGACCAACATCTCGGCGATGGACCTGCAGGATTACAGCGCCGTGCGCCCGGCGTTCTCTGTGGACGGCGCGCCCGTCGCGCTGGTGAACGAAGGCGTTTTCCGCCCCGCACAGGAAGCTGAAAACTGACACTTGAGAACAGGCATAGATAAGCCGCAGCGGAACGATCCGCTGCGGTGCTTTTTTTGCCGTCAAACTTGACATTCAAGAAGGAGAATGTTAGAATAAAACCGCAGGTTAATATTTTTTAATAATTGACAAGGAGCAATGTGTTATGGCCTTTTTTCAAAAAATAATCGCGTTCTTTATGGCTGTCATAGCTTTCTTTACCGGTCTGTTTTCCGGCGGAAAAAAGCCGGAGCAGCCCACACCTGAACCGAGCAACCCGACCGCCTATACTTATTATGATTACGCATACGGCAGCGCTGCCAGACAGACGCTGGACCTTGTGCTGCCCCCGAACGGCAGCGGCGACACGGGGCTGGTGCTCTATATTCACGGCGGTGCCTGGATCCAGGGCAGCAAGGACGCATACCGCGACGCGTTAAACACCGCGGCCTCCCTCGGCTATGCGGCCGGCGCAATCAATTACCGCTATCTTTCCGACACGGTGCATATGGACAGCCTGATGGCGGATGTTTCATCTGCGTTGGGCAAAATGAAAGAACTTGCAGCCGGGCAAGGCATGCAGCTGAACAAGGTGCTGCTGACAGGATCTTCCGCGGGCGCGCATATGTCGCTGCTGTATGCCTACCGTTACGCGTCCGGTTCCCCGGTGCGGCCCGTTGCGGTTGTCAGCTTTTGCGGCCCCACTAATCTTTGCGATCCGGTGTTTATCGAACAAAACGAGCTCGGCAATACCGCCGGTATCATCGGGCTGATGAATCAGCTTTGCGGCGTCACGATCAGCGAAGACGATTACCGCAATCACACCGGACAGTATGACCAATGGATGGAAGCGCTGCGCACCTATTCGCCGCTGAGCTTTGTCAATGCACAAACCGTGCCGACTGTGCTGGGTCACGGCCGGAAAGACACGATCGTTCCGTTCTCCAACGCCGAAGCGTTAAACGCGGCGCTGACAAGTCACGACGTCACCCATGTGTTCGTCGAATTTCCGAATTCCGGCCACGGGCTGGACAAGGACGCGGACGCAACAAGCCGGATGTACACTCTGCTGAGCCAGTACGCGCAAACCTATCTGAAATAAACAAATCCTCCGATCACAAGGAAACGGCAGTTCACCGGTGATGGAAGACAACAGTAAAGAAGAACGCCGCAGGGGAAGGTCCTCTGCGGCGGTCCTTTTCGATGCATAAGGATGAACGAAAGTCATAAGCGAGAAAAAAAGCCGGCTTCCGCGCGGGAGCGGCCTTGTCAACCCGGAAAGGCCCTGCTGCCGGGGCGCGCGCCGTGCGCAAAAAGCACAAAAAATCAGCGGGGAAGCGCAAGATTTTATGGAAGAAAAAAGAATCGAAAAAAGAATAAAAAAACTTGAAAAAAGGGGTTGACAAAGGGGAGGTGATGTGATAGAATGGCAAAGCTGTCTCGGAAGGGACGGC